>JAATGF010000047.1 GCA_015654795.1 Bacteroidales bacterium | reverse complement strand
TGCTTTAATTCTTCTTTTATCGTTATAAGTGTCAGTATTACAGTATTGTAAACTCCAAATTATTTATGCAAACGAAAATTACAACATTCTGCCAATTTACAATTCCGGCACTACAACTATTCAGCTCCGAAAGGGGCGCATCTGAATTGAAGATCAGCGAAGCTAATAGCAAACAACGCTGATGACATTATTTTCGCAGTTCATTACTGTTCGTAGGCTTCCCCTGGTTATTGATATTTGGCAGTTTTTCAGCAATCCTCATTTCCCCGATCCCCAATTTATGACACAGTCATACAATAACATACAATTTGCTTTCTGCCGTCTCGCGGCATCTCAGGGCACGTCGTTCACTTTTGATCGTTATTCTTTTTTAAATCCCTAATTTTGAGTTATAAATTAAGCGAACATCACCTCATTCGTATTTGCTTCGTATTTCCTTCGTACCTGGTTCGCTATTCCGTGATCCTGCTTTTAGATGTGCCATTTCTCACCCCTAACCTATATCAGCAGCAGGTTATTGAAGGGTGTGGTCAGGAATGCAACAGATGCTCAATTTGAGAGTACGTAAAAGTGCTCAGCGTGGAATGTTTCGTAAACTAATGATGCCTGATTCAGAAAAGGGAATTTTGTCGCACACCCCCTAGCCGAACCGAAATTCAATGTGTTTGCAATTAGAGAATGTACCAACCGAAACCTTACCGATTTACGGGAATCGAAAAGGCGAGTAAGCGCGAATTGAAAGAAACCGAATGTACAGTGCCATCCTCTCCTTTCCGGGCAGTGAGACGCTTCCCTGTCAGCCTCGCAACTAACTGCAATCCCGACAAACCCAAATGGTCTGTTGACAGGAAATCGCGATCGTCGCTCTTGCGCATCTCTGCCAACTGAGCTTTTAATAATTCAGATAACTCAAACTCCTTGGAAGACTGAGAAGTATCGCGAAGGGTCATCACAGCCAATTCTACATCATCAGGCTGACCAATAGAGATGCCGCGTGGTTTGAGCATCGAAGGTGTAATTGTCGGTATGCGCAGTTGGGGTACCGGAACCACTTTCTTATCTGTCTTCGACTCTGCCTGTTTCGGTTTTTGTTTACCCGGCGCAGTAGCGGGAACTTGCTTCGGAGTAGTTGCAGGAGCAGTTTTTTCTTTCTCCTGTTCCTCGCGTTCTATTTTTACCGCAGGTGCAGCGATATTTGCAGACGTGGCATTTTTAGAATTATCTGCCAGTTGCGCAGACTCAGGCAGCATCCTGTTTTGCGGTTCGAAAAGCAGGTAAGCCAATAACAAGATCGCAGCTGCAGAAGCCACTTTCGTCCATAATGGAAACACGACTGTTCGTTTTTTAAGCTGCGCTTTATTCCTGAAAACAATGTTCGGGTCGGCTTCCAGTTTCAATTTTCCGAACTGTTCTGCCTCAGCTGCATTCGCCGAATTTTCGGAAAGGCTTGCCTCAAAGTCCATCCGTTCAGTTAACGAAAGATCGCCTTCGTAATAGGCCACTGCCTGCTGCTGAAATTGGATCGCGGAATCGCTGACCGACTTCCTCAGTGCTTCTTTTGCATCAAACCGTATATCTTCGTTGGCCAGAAGCGTTGGGATATCGCCCATCTCAAGTTCAGTAGCCAGATCAGGATTCGCTTTCAGAAATGCCTGAAGTTCGTCCATAACAGACGGATCCAGATTCCCTTCGAGAAAATCGAGAAAATAACTTTCGTAATTTGACCTGGTAATCATCATTTTATACCAACGTTTGAATTTGTCCAATATAACTCTTCAAAAAAATCCGGGCACGGTAAATATACACTTTTACCTGTACTTCGGTTATCCCGGTTATCTGACTTATCTCGCGATACGAATAACCCTCGTAATCGCGTAACATCACAACCGATCGTTGCATTTCGGGCAACCGCTGCACCGCCTCGTGCAACACTTCCTGCAAATCAGTATAACCATGATTGGTAATGGGTTCTGCAACCATCCTCCAATCAAGCGCTGTCTCACGTTTCGCTTTCCTGATGTAGTCGATCATCGTATGATGGGCGGCGGTAAACAAATAGGCTTTAACCTTTTCAGCATCAATATTCTCGCGGTGAACCCACATCTTCTCGAAACAATCCTGAATAATATCACGCGATTTCTCAGAATCGGAGATATTCTTCACGACGAATCGGTAAAGCCCATCAGCCCACATATCAACAGCCCGGTTATAGTCTTTAATCGTCATCTCTTCAGTTAAGCAATTCAGTTAATAAGACGCATGAAATCGGGGATTGTTACAGTTGGATGAAAAAAAATTGATTAATCTTTTGGTAAAAGGTTGGCTAATTTAGGATTTGATCTTGAAAAGAACAATTACTTTATTATTGCAAATGATGGTCAACGAACTTCCTATAAAAAAACCGCGAAAACTATTCGTTCCCGCGGTTTTTCACTAAAAGTATTTACGTTTTATCAATTCGATTGCACAAGCATATCTTTCTTATCAAATGCTTTGAGAGCTTCGTTAAGTGTAGGATCTATTTTACTGATCACCGAATAAAAACCTACCTCACCGATGATATTCCTCGAGATATAAGCCATCAGTTGTGTCTCGATGATTTTCCGCGATAGGGCCAATCCTTTCGTATCAGTTGCAATGCCTTTTTTAGTGGCAAACTCCGTGAATGAATCAAGGATCTTATGCTGTAACAGGTAGTTTTCAAATTCCTTACCTGTTTTCAGCTTTCCCAGTTCACTGCGGTATTGATCCGAATAGTCGAAAGCATACTGATAGACAAGTCCTTTCTGTGTTATTTTAACGTAATAAGGCGAGAACCCTGTTGTATCAGCAGCCACAAAGATATCGGGCATAATTCCGCCGCCACCATAAACGACTCTTTTCATACGGGTGTAATACTTGAGGGTATCGCTGTAACGAATACTGTCCTTTTGTTCGAATTCGCCATGCGCATAACGACGACTAAGATCGCCGTAATAGTCTTCCAACCCTTTCTTATACGACTTCTGAATACAACGTCCGGCAGGTGTGTAATAACGCGCCACCGTCAAACGAAGCGCAGAACCATCGTAAAAAGGAATTTGTTCCTGTACAAGACCCTTGCCAAAAGTGCGGCGCCCGATAATCGTGCCACGGTCGTTATCCTGAATAGCTCCCGCAAATATCTCGCTCGCTGATGCCGAATATTCATCCACAAGCACGATCACTTTCTTTCCTAAATAGGTACCCTTCTTCTCGGCATTAAAAGTTCTTTTGGGTTGTGTCCGCCCTTCAGTATATACGACAAGTTCTCCATTATCAAGAAATTCGCTGACCATCTTTATGACGGCGCCCAAATAACCACCCGGATTCCCGCGCAAATCGATAATAATCTGACCGGCGCCACTCTTTTCAAGCTTTTCAACGCCGCTCATAAATTCTTCGTATGTTTTTTCAGCAAACCGGCCTACTTTGATATAGCCTGTTTTGCTGTCAATCATATAACTAACATCGATGCTCGTAAGCGGAATCTCGCCTCTCGTTATTTCATATGGGATCAGCTCAGCAAATCCTTTCCTTGCAATCGTGACATTTACCTTGGAACCCTTATCGCCGCGAAGCTTTTTAAGCACCTTTTCATTGGTTATTTTTACGCCTGCCATTATGGAATCATTTACCTTGACAATACGGTCACCGGCCCTGATCCCCAGTTTTTGCGAGGGGCCTCCCGAGACGACATCAATTACCATTATAGTATCGTTCTGAATCGAAAACTGTACGCCTATGCCGCTAAAGTTTCCCGACATCTCTTCGCTGACTTCCTGCATATCTTTCTCTGGAATATAAACGGTGTGCGGATCGAGTTGCTTTAGTATTTCAGGGATCGCAGACTCCACAATTTTTTTTGTATCAACCGAGTCGACATAATTTCCCTCAATAAGACTCATAATCAATCCAACCTTATTGGCACCATTTCCCTGCGAAGACCGGGCGCTTAACTGACGTCGGCTTTGAAGATAGGCGCCAAGATAAATACCTGCAATTATAGCCAGCGCCAAAAATACTGGCATCCAAATTACTAATTTCCGAGTTCTGTTATCCATTTTGATCTATTAATTTCATTCAAATATTTGAGTAAAGATCAACCTTGACGACCTCTACTTTTGCTCTTTCGAGTAATTCGACACCATCATTCATATGATACTGTTCCGAAAAAACAACCCGTTTAATTCCGGCCTGAATAATCAGTTTGGAACATTCAATACAGGGTGACGAAGTAACATACAAAGTTGCCCCTTCGCTGCTGTTATTCGACTTGGCTACTTTTGTTATTGCATTAGCCTCTGCATGAAGAACATAAGGCTTGGTCTTATTATTTTCGTCTTCACACACATTCTCGAATCCCGAAGGCGTGCCATTATATCCGTCAGAGATGATCATCTTATCTTTAACAAGAAGCGCTCCTACCTGACGACGTGTACAATACGAATTTTCGGCCCAAATCGTGGCCATTCTGAGATAACGTTCATCCAACTTCAATTGTTTTTCAATATTCACAACTGCCATATCAAAACAGATTATATAATCGTCAAAAGTAACAGAAAATGTTAATTAATTGATTTCTGACTTTAGTTAACAACACTTAAAATCAACCGGTCAGTTGAACCAGTACGAGAGTTTTAGAACAAGCGCCCGGTTCTTAACATTCATACTTCCGGGGAAATAGTTATCAGTGTAGACGAGAAATAAATCGGAGACCGGTTTATATCGCCATTGAAACCGTGCATTGATGTTCAGGTTGTCCAGCTGTTCGTTATACTGAACGTAGGTCGTGAAAAAGAGTTTATCAGTAAACGTAACATCAACCTTGGGTCCAACCAGCCAGAATTGTGTATGCTTCCATGGCTCGGGTAACGTTAAGTCATTATAACTGTAAACCAATGAGATATAGCCATAAGGCTGAAACCGGTAATTGAATGTTCCCTGGAAATACCATCTGTCTCCATTGAAATAACCACCGTAGCCAGTCTGGAAATTGTATTTAAAACTCTTACGGTTATCTGAAGTAAAAAGAGCGGAAACCTCATTCCAGTTATAGTTGCTCCCCGTCAGTAAAAAATTGGTTCCTTTATTTGTCGGGTCGAAATCCTGCAGAAGAAGAACATACCGGTTGCTCCCTTTTAATTCAACCCTGACCCTACTCTTAAACTGAAAGAAATAATTAAGGCTCACCGTCTTGTCGGTTAATTCTTTTTGATCGGGAGTATAGAGATTATTGATTTCACCCAACAAACCATGATACTCGAGGGGCCCGGATTTAGGATAGAACTTCACCGTCGCACGAGGATTGATCTCAAGAAAATCACGTCGTGGAATATATCCGGTTTCCGCATTAAAATCTTTCCCAACATAGAGCTGCATAAACTCAAGCAGGTAATCTTTTCGTGAATAAGCCAGATTCAATCCCTGCGAATATTCTTCGGCAACATTGGCTTTAGGAGTGAATGACTTCTGAGTGAAGAGTTTACCTGTCCAGAAATTATTACTGCTCGCTAAGTTATATTCAAGTCCTGCCACCCTGTTGTAATCGTTTCCCGTCCAGTCCGCGGGAGTATTCAACTGCTGTTTATTGACAAAAATCGCTGCGATATTCGATCGCGAAAAGATTTTTTTCTGAACGGAAGTGACGAAGAAATTACGTGCAAGAAAATCACCCTCACTGCCCGTTTGCATATCCATAATCCCGATACGCAAATCCTGTCCGATCTTACCGCTTAACCTGGCTCCGGCATTTACAGGGGCATCAAGCCCGATTCGGCGCGAAAAGAAAGGTCGTATATTCGTTGCACCAAAGTTACCAAACAAATCGCTGTTTTCGAGAAAGAACTGTCTTTTCTCAGGGAAATACAATTCGAACCTTTCAAGATTTGTTACCTGATCATCGACTTCAGCCTGCGAAAAATCGGGATTATAAGTCAGATCAAGATTTAGCGAAGAGGATAACCCAAGTTTTGCATCAAATCCGAAATCTTTCCGATAGTGCGTGTCTTCCCCTTTTTCAAAATTACGGGAAGCACTTCCATAAACATAAGGAATAAGGGCAAGTTTAAGTCCCGATTTTGGTGGAGGTGTATCCCATTTGAGTTCACCTGCATAGGCCAGAGATGCTGTCGGAAATTGCCGTGGAACAGGCGCCCACGCCGATTTCTCATTTAATTTCAGATCCTGCCGCGAAAACTGTATATTCCAATGGTCGACCTGAGAATTGTATCGCACCGATTTAAAAGGAATTCTCATTTCGGTGACCCACTTATCGGGATAGTTTTTGGTCTTCGATTCCCATTTACAGTCCCAGACTAAATTTACAGCCGATCCGCCGCTCATTGTACCGTCCCAAATTGCACCCGCGGCATTTACACCAAATGAATAACCGGTCGTCTGATCGTTATAAGGATCAATGAAAAAAAGAAAATTATCGTTATTACCAAAAACAAAATCTCTTCTTAACGATTCTACAGGTCGTTTCCCGGGAACCGTATCGTGAAAAACGATAGCCAGATAGAAAGCTTTATCGTCATAAGTCATCATCACCTCCGACTTGGCAACGCTGCGGCCTGTATCGTATGGGAGTACCATAAAGAAGTCGGTTGCTTTCTCAGCTTTCAACCAATCTTCCTCGTTGATGACCCCATCCAGTTTTATTGGGCCTTTCGTTTTTTTTGCATGAATCTGATAATGCTGATTTATAGTTCCTAACGAAGATAAACTGTCTTTTTTAAAAATGGGAGAAACTTCTTTTTCATTTTTAACCAAAAGGTCTGCGCCCTTTACACCAACATGAAAAAATAGCAGACATACTATCGCGCAAGCAAAAAACTTATTGATCATGATTCGGGATTTGAAAGGCCGAAGATATAAAAATAAGTCTTACTTAAGGATCATATTGAATAATGAAAAAAATAAGCTTTGCCCAACTAAAGCAGTCGGCAGGTTATTACGTCGGTGGGTGCAGACGCTTCTGAAACCATTTGCGAACAGTGCGCATTTTTTCTAATTGTCCCGAAGGCACTTGGCGTTTGCAGGTAGAGCGTTCTTCACTGTTTTCGGGGGCCCCCCAACGAATTTCGACACCGTCGTTAGGGTTATAAGCCATTTCAAATGCATCCCTTCGTTTCAGAATCTCGGATAATGTCAGTTTTTGTTCTGCTCCGTTTGTGCGTGTATAAGTGATCGATAGCTCAGATAATTTCTTGGCTAAAAGGGCTTCCAGACTTTTTTTAACGTGCTCGGAGGATTGAAGTTTCGACATTTTAAAGTCATCCGGCGAACGAAGGACTTTATCCGGAAAATCAAGTATGGCATCCATTGCAATCAGGAGTCGCAGATCGCGGTTCGGGGTCGAAAAGTCTTCCCACTGACCGCCTGCCTGAAATACTCCGGAAGTCCCGCCCGGCATTGCAATCACCGTACCCGGATGCGATTTCATATAAGCTTCACCATTGCCAACCGAGGTAATCCTCACTGTCAATTGCTCATGCAGTGCCTGGATAAGATCAAGAAGTGCCGCCTCCGGATCAAGTGGCTTCGGATTAATGAGTCGTTCCATTGTGTGGTAGAAAACCTCGCCCGACATTCCTTGTTGCTGAAGTGAAAAGGGCGTCAGTCCCGATTTTGCAGACAGCTCATTATTCTTTAGAAGATGGGGTGCATTACCATTCAGAACGATGGGACGAAAGATTTTAAATCCCGGGTCTCCGATTACTTCAGAAGTTGTAAAAAGAAAGTTCCCCTTCCAGAATCGTTTTATGCCGACTGTACCATCGGGTTGTGCATCAACAGAAAGAAGTACGCCCGGCTTGTCGCCCCTTTGCGGTATCCATCGCACAAGGATCAGCGTATGTCCGTATGGATCAGCGAAAACAACACCTGGACGCAATGCCTCTTTTGTAAGAGGTACCGGGTAATAATCAGAGCTTTCATCCTTAAGCGCCGTGCGCGCAGTACCTGAGTGAACACCATTCGCCACCCTTCTTAGAAACGAATTGAACGCCAGTACCGGCTGAGTTTTTGAGCCCGGTGATTCATTCGTTATCCATTGTCCGGTTCTTGGGAAACGTCCTACCCCACCCCTGTCGCACTCGTGATAACCAAATGGAAGACCAAGTTTCCATGCAAAATAGGCTCTTAAGTAGAATGGATTATCGGCACAATCAGGCTGCATAATAATCCTGTTTTTCCCGGAAGGGTCATCTTCACCAAGTGAGAGATAATTGTACAGGATATTCCGATCCTTATTCTGCATAACTTCATGTAACGCCTTCCACGAAGACCGTTCATCAGCATCATAAAAGAGTGCATTTATCCACGCAGAATAAAGCGCTTCAGCTTTGCTTTCCCATCCATGCTCAGTTTTCCAGACTACACCCGCGGTTTGCACAGGTGACCTGTCCGATATGGTAAACTCAAGATCAGAGACCGTTTTCCCGCTCGTTATTAAGGTAACCTTATATTTTCCTGCTGATCCTGCTTTAAATTCATCGATACGCCAATAAGGCAATCCATCCCCATTCCTGGTTTTCTCTGATTCAAGCGAACCACCCTGACCAGTAACCTTAATCTGTGCTTTTCGAATGTTCTTTCCGCCCACCGCCAACACATGGAATACTTCCCCCGGCCGGGGATTCTTCGGCGAAACTAACAATGCATTAACAACTTGTGATTCATCAGCTGAATTGTTATCTTCGAATAAGTCCGTCAGAATTCCTGACCCTGACTTGACCTCCTTTTTTGCAGAACGTTCTCCACAGGAGGATGTTCCTATGAACATCATTGTGACTGACATCGCTATCAGTACAAAACGTACTGCGATTCCTGGTATTGTTTTTTTCCCTTGCATTATTTAGCAAAGATAATCCAAATAAATAATGAGATACCGTATTTTCGATTACAAATTCCAACGATAAATTGGAATAATACGCACTAATATTCACATTTCGGCACACCCCTGGCAGGGAGTTCGCCCACCTCAATAATATATTTTCATACTACCAAAGAAGGCCTTTCTGTAATCTTGTTGTAACCTTGCTGTAACAAATCATACAGAAACATTACACAAAGATTCACACAAACGTATCTTAAACGCCGGAGAAGGTACAGTCAGCATAACGAGATAAAATGCAGCATCTCACCTTGTCCATTACACAATTAAATTGATTTACTTCAGTTTATACATCAGACCAAACCTAAAACCCGACTCCATCAATCTCTGATGGTAATCATCTGATGAAAACGGAACCAATGAATGCACTTTACAATACGGATTTGCAAAAACAGTGGCGCCACATTTGAAGTCATATTTAACACCCAATCCAAAAACACTACCTATTCCGGTCTGGCGATCGATAGGGCCTGAACGACTTGCGTCAATATCGAATAATAATCCTCCATTTATAAAACAGTATTTCAGAAAGTTAACCCTTAATGTAACAGGAACATTTATCAGAGAAAAATTTGCATTGTAATTTGGGGAATAATCCATTTGCAGAGAATGCATTGGTTTGATAATGATGTCATGATTGGAGTACTCAATCCCGGTTTCAACATCCAGGCTATTGTTCAGTTTATAAAGATAGTTTATCCCAAATGTGAAAAACTTCTCTCCGTTGTAACTCGCATCACCAATTAAGTCATGAAACCGAACTACATCATTATCTCCAAACGATGAAAATGTGATTCCGATCTGACCTTTATGGGTTTCACCTTCATTCTGAGCATACAAAGTGAATAAAGATACAAAAACAAAATATAATACGAACAATCCCAATTTTTTCATAAATGTAAATTTGCAGAGTGGTATCTTCCTGTTAATCACAAACTGTAAATCATTTTTAATGCAAGCCCGTAACTAATTAAATGCTCCTTTGTAGTTTTGTTTTCGTTGTTAAAAAGGCTAATATTGTACAATTTATCTCGAGCATATGTATTCTCTGTGCCAATTAAATAATAAGAAATCCTTGGTTGAATCGCAATATTAAATCTTTCTGACAATCTGTATCCAATACCTAATCCCAAATCCATACTTAAGTTAACTTTCTGTTCGTCAGATTCGTTTATTTTGGAATCAATCGTTTGCCCTTCTGATTTCCCAAATTCTTTCCTTAATATCAAGTCAACTTTTCCCGAAATCGGGAAAATAACTGAGGGACCAAGACTGAAATAATAGTTTAGTCTTTTCTTTGTGTTATATACCAAATGAAATGGAATATTCAGATTGCGATTTATAAAACGATATAATTCAGAGTAATATCCAGATGTAACTGGCGAAAAACCAGGATCAATTAATCTTGTTTCCTTAATAGAATATCCGGTTTTTGAGTAACCTGCACCCGTCTCAAAATTATATTTTTCATTGATCTTGTAACTGATTACTAACTCAATATCAAATCCGGGTAAATAACCTTCTTTCGAGTCGCGGTAATCCTTGTATAATCCCGATTTGTATTTAGTTATTATCCTGTTGTTCGATAAATAGCTCGTGCTGACGCCGATCGAAAATCTCGATTGAGACAGAACATTTGATCCTGAAAACAAAACCAAAAATAGGATTGCCAATCTCATCTGAATATTTATAAAGTTACCTCTGGATTATGATTTTGCTTCTAAACAAAGTGGTTTCAATAAATCCCATACGACCGCGCATTATCTGACAACTTTAATCGAACTAACCTGCTTAATATCGTTCAAATTTGTGCAATCATACTGATAGAAACCATCCGAACCAATCATTAAAAGTGAATTGCCAAGCGGAATCACATCGTAGGCATTGATATCCTTAAACGTTGCAATCACATGTTCGGAAATCAGGTACGGATCGGCAGCATTATATACTTTCAACCCATCAGTGCCATCACAAACGAATAACACATCACCACTGATTCCAAGTCCGTAAGGGCCGGTCATATTGTAGGATCGAAGCAGCGACGGATTTCTAATATTCGAAATATCAAGCACATCCAGACGGTTGATAAGACTTCCGCAGGCATTTCCTCCCCTGATAGTTATATAAGCACGATTATTTTGAACAACAACAGGATCGCAGCCGGTGACGTGCCAGAAATTGGAGATATAAGTGGGTTTGGTTACGTCCTCAACATTGTAAACCGCCATTCCGTTTTGCGTTCCAAGAAACATGGTATTCCCCGACAAAAACATGGTCTCAATTCCCCAGCTAATTCCGATCTTTGATTCGAGTAAAGGATTCGTAATATTGGTCAGATCAAAGTCATAATAGGTGCTGTTATCAACAGCCAGTAAATGATTGCCAATCAGTCCGAAACGCGCCATTGAACCTCCGATTCCGGCAGGAGTACTTTGCTGAGCGCCATTTGTACCGGCATCAGCGCTTAATGAAAATTCGGTAAACTTATTCCCAAAATAGATAGGATAAACAGGATTACTGACCTGTTCAATCTCTTTTCTGACCTTTTTAATTGTCCAATCTACAACAACTCCCTGCGTATCATCGATTTGTCCAAGACGATAATTCGACTCATAAGGTGGCACAGAATAAGGGAATACGCTTTTCAGACGGGCGACTTCTTTTACATTTGCGGGATTTGAAATATCAATCCCGACGAGGTCAATATAACTATCAGCATACATGACATTTCCGAGAATAACCATATCCACATTTCCCGGTATTGCTATAAATCCTACATATTGTGGAGATGCGGGATTGGTATTATTGTAGACATGTATCCCTTTCATTATCTCGTTAATGTACAGATAATTGTCTTTGTAATAGATTTTCCCGGGTTTCATAAGCGAATGAGTACTTTCTGATTTCACAGCTTCCCTGAAATCTTTGTAACTCATATAAACCGGTTCGAGTGAGAGATATTGTTCGGTATATTTATCTTCACATCCTGACAAAATAAAAATCAGGGCCAGAAGATTGAAAATTGTATTGAATCGAATATTTTTCATAGCTAAATTAGGTTGAATTTATTGAAATATCAAACCGATTTTGAGCGAAAGACGATTGTAATCGATGTCGATCAGATAGTTATCCTCGCGGCTATATCGTTGACGCATAATCCGGTAACCTGCACTAAAAGTAAGTGCGACATTTTCGCTCAGCGGGGTACAAAAACCGACAACAGGGTTAAGTAAAAACCCTCCCTTAGCTTTTATATCAAGCATACTGGCAGTTGAACCTTGCCATAGATCATACGTTTGATATACATATTGTTTATCAGGCTTATCCAGTGCAAAACTGTAACCACCCTGAAGTCCAAAGAATGGATTAACGCCCTGACGATTAAGATAATATCGAAAATCAGCAACAACGGGAATATAAGTTTCACTAAAAAGCTCAACTCCGGCACCGGCTCCAACAGAAAAATGGTTTTTGAATTGCCATCCGCTGATGTTCATCAGCGAAAAAGGGGTGGCATATTTATTGTTTGAGTTTCCGGCTAAAACCCCGGCTTCGGTGAGGTTAAAATAGCCGGTTCGAAATTGATTAATCGTGCTGTTTGCCTTGCTGATACTGTCAATTTGGGATGCTTCAAAAACCCAGAAGCTATTGTCTTTCGTCTTTATTTTCACCTGTCCCGAAGGGAGCGAACTGATGATTTGTCCATTAATAACACTGCCGTTCTTCAGATAAATAACATCTCTTTTGCCTTTTCGCGCAAAAGACATGTTTACCAAAAACAGTAGCGCCATAAGCACTAATGTTGATTTTTTCATAATAGAAGATTGTAGTTCCTGTTTATACAGATGAAACACAAGGTCAAAAGGTTGCGCCAAAAGTTATTTTGTGTTAAAATCTTTAAGAAATAATTGAGCGTTATTCCTGACAGAAACCTCAACAGGAGTATATTCAAATCCAATAGTCCTGCATATTTTCGAGCCATCATAATAACTTATCCTATTGGCACTTCGGACAGTCTCGCGTGTAATTAAAGGACGCGTTCCGGTCAGACAACTTTTGATTGAAGACAACCCAAAAGCTAAATTAAGCAAAAAACCGCCTGCAAAGAATTTTGGCTGTTTTACTTGAAGACAACCGGCAATCTGGTTAAAGAATTTGCGGAAAGGTACATTCTCAGCATTAAGAATATATCTTTGATTTTTAGCATTTTCCCATGCATCGTCGTCCATAAGTAATCGCATCGCCTTTGTAACATTCCTTACATCGACAAAACCTGTTCCCCCTTTTGTATAAAATTTCAATCCTTTCCATACAGTAGAGAAAAATAGTGAACTTCCTGATTTCCAATCACCCGGCCCAACAATTACTGATGGATTGACAATTACTGCATTCAATCCTTGAAGAATTGCCCGCCATACCTCCATTTCCGAAAGATATTTGCTTTCGGCATAAGCCGAATGATCCTGATTATTGCGCCACGGATGATCTTCATTCGCTTCTATCCCTTCAGGCGGAGATCCGATGGCAGAAATTGAGCTAACATGACAAAACCGGGGAATTTGCAGTGATAACGCCAGATCGGCAAGATTGACCGTTCCTTCAACGTTATTATGAATCATTGTCTTACGATCCCTCGGATCAAAGGAAATCATCGCGGCTGCATGATAAATCTGATCAACTCCTGTTAACAGTTCACCCAGACTTTCTTTTTCGAGAATATCACCATCAACCCACTCAATATTTTGCATGAGGGACTGGTATTCCGGACTATAATAGGAAAATATTTTTTCTGTACGTAGTATACTGCTTCCAGGCCGTTTGAGTGCACGAACTTTGACTCCCTTGCTAACGAGCTCATAAAGTAAATGTGCCCCAACCATTCCGGTTCCCCCTGTAACAAACACCATAATTAACCCTGATTTATTAATTCGTCAATTTCGTTTAAATGTAATTCGAAATGACTAAGATAAGACAAAACCATCTCTTCGAGGGAAACTTTTTCTTCCGGTGATGCAATCCATTCATTTCCCATCTTTTCGAACTTAATATTCTCAATGACATGGACAAGGTGCAAATTTATATGCTTCCAAAGCTGGATGAGATTTTCCCATTTCTCATCCTGATAATTCTGAATAGCAATCCATCTGTCATTGTTTCCTTTCGTCGCATAATTGGGAAATTCCAGCGGACTATTCTGGTACTGCAAATGAATAATCCGATGCGTGTTATTAGACGCAGAATCAATCAAATGTCCGAGAATTTGTTTAATAGTTCTGTTTTGTCCGTTTCTTCGTTCAGCAAGAACCTCAGTTGGAAGGTTCAATAATTTATCTTCCCAGACATCAATCAGGGATACTACTCCCTTCGTAACAGACTCAAACATTTGCACCATAGCGTCTTAATTTATGTTTGCTATAAATATTTATCACGGTTGAAGTTATAATTTTTTATGAAGTTATAGTCCGCTGTCCAAGATGACCGCAAAGTAAACCTTCTACCGTTTTCAGTTTTTGGTAACGCTTCTGAAATTCCATTATTGCTTCAAAATCATTATCCTCCGAAGCCTTCCTTATCCCTTGCTCTGCCTGAGAAATAAGAAAGGTAATATACCGCAGTTTGCACTCTTGCAAAACTTTAGGTACTAATTGATGCAGAATATCCTGTTCCTCTTCAATAAAACTTCCCTTTTTGCGCCAAAACTGGCTCAACTTATTCTTTTCGGACATAATATCCGAAACCAACTGACTAATCTGATTATCAGGATGATTGACAAAATACTTAATCGCATCGAAGTTCTCATCATCAATATGCAACCTGTATTCATCAAAAACGGCTTTGATCACAGGATTAACGGATTCCATCTGATCAGCTTCGAGTTCCGTAAGAATATAATCCGCCACATAAACAATTTCAGTTTCGCCCGACTCCGGATTCTCAATATCAAATATTTTATGCAATCCGTATTTAATCAATAACTTCAGCAATTCACGCTCCTCATTTTCGCATGGATTGACTTCCGGAATCGGTACTGTTAAAGGCTGACTTTTAATATTGGCATCCTTCAGCAATTCACGCTCCTGGTGCTTAATCATCTCATCCTCCGACTTTACCTTTAGCTTTCGGATTTCATTATATAGTACCGTTTCACGAACGTCAAGCAAACGGCTGCACTCTTTCAGGTATTCCGACCTGACTATTTCGTCAGGAATTACCGAAATCGAACTTACAATATCAGTAACTAACTTTGCCCTGCTGATCGGATCTTTTTCAACACCCGCCAGTAATAATTTTGTCTTGAATTTTATAAAGTCAGTTTCATTTTCACGAATATAATCAGCCAGTTGCGAGGCGCTCATCGAACGTGAGAATGAATCGGGGTCCTCGCCTTCAGGCAATGGAAGTACTTTAACATTGATTCCCTCCTCAAGAACCATGTCAATTCCACGCATCGAAGCTTTTATTCCTGCCTGGTCACCATCATAAATAATTGTGACATTGCTCGTAAACCTTCGGATCATTCTGATCTGATCTATCGTGAGCGAAGTTCCCGACGAAGCAACCACATTCTCGATACCAGACTGATGAAGTGACGTCACATCAGTATATCCCTCAACAAGATAACATTTATCCTCCTGAATAATACTCCTTTTTGCCTGGAAGATTCCGTATAAAACACGGCTTTTATGGTAAATATCAGATTCTGGAGAATTCAGATATTTTGCTACTGTTTTATCCTGCGTCAGGGTACGACCACCAAACCCAATCACACGACCCGAAATTCCATGGATCGGAAACATCATACGCCCTGCAAACCGGTCGCGAACCCACTCTTCACGCCTGATTGTAAGTCCGGTCTTTTCAAGATATTCCATCTTAAAACCTTCCTTGAGCGCCGCATTCGTCATAATATCTTTCCCTTCAGGACAGTAACCTATTCCAAATTTTGTAATAATATCATCCCGCATCCCACGCTGGCGCAAATAGGAGAGACCGATTAACCGACCCGAATTGGTCTCCCAAAGTTGGTTGCTAAAGAACTTTTGAGCAAACTCCGAAACGATTAACTGGCTCTCGCGGTCATTACGTTCAATAACATCTTCTGGACTCTCCTCCTTTTCTTTAATTTGGATATTATACTTATTCGCAAGCCATCTCAACGCATCGGCATACGATAAGTGTTCGTGTTCCATGATAAAATTGACAGCCGATCCGCCTTTCCCGCATCCGAAACATTTATAAATTCCCTTCGCCTGCGAAACATTAAACGAAGGTGTCTTCTCGTTATGAAACGGACACAATCCAATCAGACTCGTACCTCGTCGCTTTAAGGTAACGAAATCCCCAACCACATCCGCTATCTCGGCACTGTCGAGTATTTGTTGTATAGTTCCCTGATCAATCATCACAACAAAGGTAATGAAAACTCCTCAGTCGTGCTCCGATAAATACCGCTATTCCCGCTTAACAATTTCCCCATTTTTCTGATCAGATCTTCAGATAAGCAATCCAAAATAACTTTTCTAATCGGCCAGGTAATGAAACTAAATAAATGTCATCTTTTGTAATATGTATTTGTGGACTTTCGGAGCACAGTGCACTTTTAATACATATTCACCACAATTTAAATAAACAACCCGGATGGATTTGCTCCAAGTTTCCCTCGTATTTGCTCTATGTTTGCTCTATGTTTGGTTCTTGTTTGGTCCATATCGCGTTTATCAAAGATTCTTTAATGACTCGCCTCATCGCCTTTTCGCCCTTGCGCCTCATCATCCCATTTTCCTGCTCTATGTTTGGTTCATATCGAGTCCGGGATCAGGTCCTATACCAGCATCGCATCCACAAACAAAAATTTTTAATGACTAATGACCATAATGACTATTTCAATGACGGCGAAGCCAATGACCTTTTTAATGACCTTTTCAATGACTTCTTCAATGACAGTGAAGCCAATGACCCCCTTTCAATGACCCTTTCAATGACAGCGAAGCCAACAACCTTTTTAATGACCTTTTCAATGACTTCTTCAATGACGGCGAAGCCAATGACCCTTTCAATGGCTTCTT
>JAATGF010000096.1 GCA_015654795.1 Bacteroidales bacterium | reverse complement strand
TCCGGAACACGTTCACTTTCTTATCTCCCGTTCACCAAACATTTCTGAAGAAACAATCGCCACAATAGTAGCGAATAGTACAGAGCGGTTTATTAATGAAAACAGATTTTGTCAGGGCAAATTTAAATGGCAAGATACCTGCTCTGCTTTTTCAGTATCAAAAGGTGATATAGTCAAAGTATGTAACTATATCCTTAATCAGCCGGAACACCATAGGAAGATAAGTTACATGGAAGAATATGAGGCATTTATCAAGTTCTATCAGAAAACCATCAACCCTAAATAAGGTAATGAGGTTGTGGGTTGTGAGTGTTGGTTTTCTACTGAGGTAGCCCTGAAAAATAAGGTTTAAAGAAAAGGCGATCAAGATTATTTTTGGATACGGGATATATCAAATAGAAATGTATAAAGAGTAGGTTACAAACGAGGGGCATAGCATGTTTTAATAAACATCTGTTATTCAGCAACCTACCAATCTTGTCTTTCTGTCCATCCCCATTGCCACATCGCCGAATTGCCTCATTGTCAAATTGCTGAATTGTCAAAATAAAGAACGGAAAAAGAAAAGGAAAAACCGTGTTTTATTATTTATTGATTCTTTTACCTTTTTAAGCGCACGATAAATCAATGTTCTTGCTGAAGCAATGTCAATATCAAGTAATTCTGCGATTTTCTCATATTCTAATCCTTGTGAATATTTTAAGAAAATGGCTTCCTGCTGGTATTCAGACAGTGTTTTAAGCGCTGCATCCACTATTTCTGTACGCTGCTGTTCTTCTTCTGATGAAACGATAGACTGTTCTGCATCCATTTCAGTATTTTCATCTCCCAATGAAACCGACCTGACAATATCAGTTCTGCGATTCTTTGATCGCAGTTCTTCTAACAATTTATTACGAAGTGACTTAAATAAGTAAATATCAGTCGAATCAGTGAGCACGAGCTTCTTCCTTTTGTCGATCAACTGTATAAAAACCTCCTGAATACAATCCTTTACTAAATACTCATCGCCATGTATTTTAAGCCCATAGGAAAATAATTGATGGACATAGTTATCGTAAAGCTTTGACAACGCGTCATCATCGCCATTTTTAAATCTGCGCCATAAATCATCTGTTTCCTGGTCTAGCATCGACTGGCAAAATTGGTTTGGGAAGAACAAAAATAGTCTAATTCACCACAGAACCAAATGTAATACCTATTTATAATATTACAATATCAAATTTTTAAAGTTCCGAAATCAAATTATATCCATTACTTTACACTACCACCTTGCATAAATACTTTCTGTGATCCCCTCTCTCTGATCTACTCTTTATATATATCTTAATAATCCCGTTAGGGACTAGATATGGGTAGAAAACCAGTTCCTGATTGGAGGTTCCGTCCCGTACGGGACGGTATAATGGTTTGTAATTCCTTTTTCTACCTTCCACATGTGCGGGATGCCTGACGTGATCCCCCTCGTTTGCAATAGCCTGCCCCGTTTTTTCGGGGAGGGGTTAGATGTCAATCGTTTACAACGATAAATACATAACAATGTTATTAAAAAAATAGTTCTATGTGATCCCCCTCGTTTGCAATAGCCTGCCCCGTTTTTTCGGGGAGGGGTTAGATGTCAGTCGTTTGCAACGACAAATACATAACAATGTTATTAAAAGGTTACGGTATTGTAGAAACACGATCACAGGTTTCTTGCCGTCCTTTGTATTTCTGCACCTTTACGTAAACCTTTTACTACCTGTAAAAACCTTATTTTCTGAATTCTTAACCTTAGTAACAGAGGCTTATCCCTCTCAATCCCTAACCTTATTCCCTTATTTCATGTTGTTTAATAAGGTTTGGTTTTGTGTTGATATCCAAACTACCAAGAGATTTTTTGAATAATATAAGATTTTCACAAATATCTGTTATTCACCAACCTGCCAATCTTGTCTTTCTCCGTAGGAGATATAATATTGTAGAAGAACAAGATAAAATTACAGAACGCTTCTGCCGTGGTTAATTAAAAATCGATGTTCTATGCGTTTTTATTGCAAAACCTCTGCAAGGAAAAAAGTTTAACCGCAACGTGGTACCCCAGATCTGTGACTTTGATGTTTCTTCAATACCGCACATGCGGTATTAATCGCTGCACGATCGTTTGATAACACGCTTTGTATTTATCTCATTCATTATTGTGCATGGTTTCAAAATGAAAAATATTCGAAATAAATAGTTGTTAGCCTGACGGTTATGCGAAAATTCGGAACACGAAACACGGAACACGGAACAACATCAAAATCCTTAACTAAACGACATTGTATTATGATTCCTAATGCACTGGATATTTCATCATTTTCTAATATCAGTCAGAGATATTAAATACCAGGTTATATCTTATTTGTGAAATTTTCTGCTTTCTGGTCATCAAATGAGCTTTCCCATTTAGCCATCACGACAGTTGCGGTACAATTGCCAATTACGTTTACAGTTGTGCGTGCCATATCCATCAATACATCAATACCTAAAATTAAAAATACGGGTGTGGCCGGAAGTCCAAAACTTGATAAGGTGCCAAGCAATACAACGAGTGCAGCCCGCGAAACGCCTGCCACACCTTTGCTTGTGAGCATTAATACAAAACACATCGCCAATTGTTGCCCGATAGAGAGATCAATCCCGGCTACCTGCGCCACAAATACACATGCCAGTGATAAATACAAGGACGTACCATCGAGATTAAAACTATATCCTGTCGGAATTACAAATGCAACTATTTCGCGTGGCACACCAAATCGCTCCATCGATTCGAGAGCGGCTGGTAATGCCGATTCGGAATTGGCTGTCGCAAAGGCAATGGATGCCGGTTCGCTTAACGCCAACAGGTATTTTTTAATCGGGATTTTTAAAAAGAACATCAACGGAAGGATAACTATCAAAAGAAAAGCAAGCAATGCAACATATAAAGTAGCAAGCAATTTCAATAAGCTTGTCAGCACATCAAGTCCCAGGTGGCCTATAGTAAACGCAATCGCCGCAAAAACTGCAACCGGGGCAAAGTACATGATGATATTTGTAAATTTAAACATTGTCTCTGCCAGACCCCCAGTAAAACGTAGCATAGTTCCCCGATAGCGGTCACTTAGCTTTGCTACTGCAATTCCGAATATAATGCTAAAGACCACTACCTGAAGAATATTGCCATCAAATATTGCCTTTGCAATATTCTCGGGGAACATATTCAAAAAGAAATCAGACCAGGTATGTACTTTAGCAATAGCTTCGGGAGCATTTATATCAGCCGGTAGTACTAGTCCTTCACCTGCCCTGCTGATGTTTATCGCAAGAAGTCCGATAAACAAAGCTATTGTTGAAACTATTTCAAAATAAAGAATTGATTTCCACCCCAATCTCCCAATCAATTTTAAATCGTTGTGTCCTGCAATGCCATTTACCAAAGTTGCAAAAATCAAGGGTGCAATGATAGTTTTAATCAACCGAAGGAATATATCACTTAAAAATTGCATGTTCCTGGCGATTTCGGGTAAATCGTAACCAAACTCTGCACCTGCAATTATACTCACCAAAATCCAACCAGTCAGGGACATCCGCTTGTATGCCAGTAATAAAAACAATATTACATTGAAAACGCGAAAGAGTGTAAAAAACAGCGGATCAAGTTTAATCAGTTGATAGGAAGTAAGCACAAAAAAGATAACACTGATACTGGAGATTGAAATGCAGGCAATATTTAATAAATGAACAGATTTTTTCATGAACAGGAACTAAGTGATTCTATTGATATTGGCAATTTTTACCATCTTCGGGAATAAATATGATCTGAAAAAATGAATTTTCCTAAAAACCATCCACCTTATAAGTGAGAGAGGATTTTAAGGAAAATTCAAAATTAAAAAAAATACTGAAAGCTTATTGCTCTCTGCCAGATCCTGATGACAAACGGATTTTATCGCCAAAGAACAAACTGTTGGCAAACTGACGATTGGTTCCAAGCCAATATCCTCTGAAATTTGAGGTGTTGTAAAAAGCAATGATACGTCCTCTTCTTGAACTGAAAATTCCCAACGAAGGAGTTCCACCCAAAGATTTAACAAAATTTGCGGGGGCATAACCATCGAGCAAAGGGCTCTTTGTATACAAAGCCGGGTAATTGGCCGATAAATTTTCAGCCTTTACCTGAATGATATCGTTGTCTTTAAAAACAGGAAGAAGATCTGACTTGTATCCGTAATTGATCGGATGAGTCAAATCAAGCCTGGTTTCAAAAACAGTTCCGGGGACTTCGCGCGAGGCGCCAAAGATCAATGAGTTTTCATAACTGAAGCCTTTTGCTTTTACATCGTCCTTTTCGAATTCCACCTTGATCAGCTGGTTTTTATTCAGCCAGTTGGCTGCACTCTCAAATGCAATCAATGTATTTCCGGAACTAAGCCAATCCTGAAGTTTTGCAACAACCCTTTCCTCTAAATCCTGATAATTGCCATTGGGCAAGACTATAATGTTATACTTTGAAAGGTCGGCTCGGTTTAAACCTCTTACAGACAACAAAGTAAATGGAATTTTATACTTTGTATCGAGCAGATGCCATATCTGACCGGCACTAATGCTATTGACGCCATCTTCGGTAAGCACTGCAACCCGAGGTTTTTCGATCACCGAAAAATAGGAACTGCCAAGATCAGTTGCCTTATTATCACCAGTGCTTAAACGGTAAACATCAATGCCGTCATTTATATTGATTTCAGAAATGATCTTTTCAACTTTTGCCACATCAGTATTAATCGAACCAAGTGGTATAAGTATGGTTCCCCGGTCGAATTTCTGTCCATCCAGTGTTTCAAAGGGTTTGGAAGCAACTTTCACAATAATGTTTTCTTGTAAAAGACGCGACAACGCTCGTGGCGCCAGGTAATCTTCCCACTTAAAAACATAGGAGTTTGTTACTCCGGTTCCGATAATTTTCCCTGCCGGAGCCTGGTTTGGCGAAAAGGCATCGCCCGATATCCCGGCAGATGAACCAACAGCTTCGAAAGGTAAATTATAGGCTTGAGGAATATTCCAGGCTGAGATGTCATAGAAAATACTGTCCTTCGGGTTAAGATGAATCCCGAATATCGATTTAATAAGTCGGTATTGGGATTGATCAACAGGTACTACATAAGCCGAAGAGGCTTTGAACGATTGCTTTCCGGCATTCAGGTTACTTTTGAGAAGGTATGATCTTATTCCGTGCTTGTTCAGAAACTGTGCAAATTTAAAAGTCGTATTGAGATCGTAATCGGCTCCGAAAACATAAGCTTTTTGAGTTTCTTTCCGGGCATCGTCGATGGCTGAAGTATAATAGTCTTTTTGGTAGTTAAGAAACTCATTTCTAAGCTTGAAAGCTGTTTTAACAGTTGAGATTGAACCTGTAAACTGGTTCCGGATAGCAAAAGGGAAAGTGAGCAGACCATTATCCGATTCCTGTACGAAGCCTCTCACACTGGCTTGTTCAAAAAGCAGTGAAACACCGCCATTCAAATCGAGGAATGTTGGACCCCGGCCCGGATAATAGTCATCGTAACGTTCGCCTGAGGTATAAAATGAGCCGATCTCATCAAATGCCTTCGCATAATTGTCGGCCAATTTCTGGGTCAGCTCCTGATTTTTGGGTGAAATTAAAGGATTTACGCGGTTTGGCTCACCCGGAGAAAAGTGAAAAGTGGCGTTAGTTCCCTGTTCGTGTTCGTCAATCAAAATATTCGGTTTCCAATCCTGAAGCTGTTTAATTCTTGCTTCCGATTCAGGTTGTTCAATCGGCAGCCAGTCGCGGTTCAGGTCGAACCAGTAATGATTCGAGCGACCGCCCGGCCATGCTTCGTTGTGTTCCCTGCTTGCGGGGTCGGGATTTGATAACTGGCTTTTATTACTGTTTACCCAGTTTGAAAAACGCTGCAGTCCGTCTGGATTGGTGGCCGGATCGATCAGAATGATTGTTTTATCAAGTAAATCATCAATGTCTTTTCCTTGAGCTGCAGCTAAATAATAGGCAGTTAGCAGGGAACTGTTCGCACCACTCGCTTCGTTGCCATGAATGCTGTGACTCAACCAGACAACAACGGGTAAATCAGCTACCTTCAATTTAGACGATGCAGAAGGATCGCTTAGCTGAATATGTTGCTGACGAATCTCCTCAATCCGTTTGATATTGGCTTCAGAACTGATAATGGCAATCGTTAGCGGCCTGTTCTCGTGTGTTTTGCCATAAACCTCGTATTTAACCCGTGGCGACGATTGCGCCAACTGGCGGAAATAAGTTACAAGATTGTCGTGACTTGCATGAAATTCCCCAACATGAAAACCCAGAACATCTTCCGGTTTTGGCACTGTTGAACTGTAAGTCACGTCTTTAGGAAGGTAATACGACAAGTCCTGTCCCAAAACACTGTTACTTGCCAGCAGAATGACAAGCAGGAAATAAGTAATCGTTACTTTTAACTTCATTGATTATTCCTTTTTATTGGTTTTTTCTTTGATAACTGTGCGTGAACCTAAATCATATTTCTGACCTTCGCGAAGGAAGAAAAATGGGCCATTGGACGCTGTATTGTCTTCTTTGTCGCCAACTGTATGTTTTGGGCCATCTCCCTGTATCGTTTTGTAATCGTAAATCGCGATGTACGATTTCCCTAATACTTCGAGTGTATCTTTTTGTACCAGTATCGCTGTAGATTCGTCCAATCCAATACCGATCAACTGCGGATTTGTTTTGATAATGGTCACCAAATCGAACTGACGGTTCCTTCGCAGCAAATGCTGGTCGATCACCGAATTACGCAGGAAACCTAACCCCTGTGTGTGGTCTCCGACCAAAATCTGAGGTCCGCTTGTGTCACCCCGCCAAAGGAAAGAACCCTGGATGCTGGCACCGGCGGATGTTCCGGCAATAACCCCGCCGCGCTCAAGAACATCCAGAAAAGCCTGGTGAGTAAGGGTATTCAGGTATGAATCAGCTATCCGCCATTGCCGTCCACCTTCGAAGAATACGCCGGTTGCAGCTTTAAGCGATTCAATGAATTTTTCACTGTTGGCCTCGTTCAAATCATTGGTATGAAGGCGAGTTACGTTTTTTATTTTAGTTTGCGCTTTTACCAGATTAACCGTGGCTGTTTCGGTCCCGGCAGAGTCTCCGGCTGCTGTGGTAACAACTACAATATTTGCTTTATCTGCGCCGCCTGCCAATGCGGTAAACTTATTCCAGATTTCGGATGGAATTAATCCGCCTCCAATGATTATCAGCGAACCTTTCTCTGGACCATGCTTCGTGGTCGATTTTTTTATTTTGATCGGTGTTATGGCAAGTACATTAAATACACAGATCGAAAGCAGGACTACAAGGATTTTATTTTTCATATTGATGTATTTATTTTTCTAAACGATAATCCAGTTCTGCTTTACCTGGCACAATTGGAGCATACTTAAATCCTTCTCCTCTGGCAGCATCAAATTCCTGTCTGATGGGAATAAGCAATGCCGGATTTGTGAATAGTTCAATAGCCGAGAGTGCAAAAACTTTTGCGGCTACTATAACTCCTTTGGTTCCAATGGACGTTCCTCCTGCAGCCACGTTTTGCCATGAATGGCCTGGTGATCCCGGAACAAATGTGGCAGTAACGAGCGATCCGACTGGTACATTCCAGCTTACATCTCCAACATCGCTCGAACCGGATTTTAACATTCCAAATTTGTTTTCCCTGTAAGGAGAAACTGTTTTTACTTTTTCAAGATCTTTGGAAGATGTATTTGTAGATTTGGCAATTTCAGTAGCATAAGCTAACTCTTTCTCGTCCCATTGCACACCTCCGACTTTTTCGAGGTGCTTTTGAATAAGTTTGCCAAAAGCTTTATTAGGCAACACGGGATAAATGGCTCCGGCCAGACGCTTTTTGGTCACCGTTGTCCCTGTTCCCAATGCCGCACCGTCAGCCGCCTTGTCAACACGAGCCAGGATTTCAAAAAGTTCTGTGACATTTTTAGCTCTAACGTAATATGAAACTTCAGCATGAGCAGGTACAACATTGGGTGACAATCCTCCCCCATCGGTAATCACATAATGGATGCGCGCATCTGAGACGATGTGCTCACGAAGCATATTCACCATATTATCCATCGCCTCGACACCATCCAATGCTGATCGTCCTTTTTCAGGATTGGCCGCAGCATGGGCCGCTTTACCATGAAAACTGTAAATAATACTGATTCTCGCCAAACTGGTTTCGACACTTACCGCATTTTCAGAAGCAGGATGCCAGTCCAAAACGGCATCCACATCTTTGAAAAAGCCATCCTGTGCAAAAAACACTTTGCCGCCGCCACCTTCTTCAGCAGGTGTACCGAAAACTTTCAGTGTGCCTTTTGCCCCGGTAATTTCAATCCATTTTTTGATCGCCACGGCACCTGCAGCCGAAGCTGTACCTAATAAATTATGACCGCATCCATGTCCGTTTCCTCCCGCAATAAGTACTTTTTCATAGGGAACAGTGTCTTGTGAAAGACCACCTAAGGCGTCAAATTCAGCAAGGATACCAATAACCGGTGATCCGCTTCCATATGTTGCTACAAAAGCAGTAGGCATTCCGGCAACACCTTTCTCAATTGAAAAGCCGTTGTCTGTCAGGTGCTTTTGTAATGCAGCACTGCTATTGACTTCCAGGAAACCAAGTTCAGGAGTGCTCCAGATTTGCTTCTGCAATTTGTTATAAATACCAAAAGAGTTATTTAAATAATCGATTGCAATACCCTCCTTATTCGGCTTTCCTTCTTTTTCGCGGGCACCCGCATTCAAAATCAAACCACAGACAATTATCAGCAATAAATATTTTTTTGTCATTTCTTTATTTAATTTCTTTTCTTTATTTATAAGCTGGATTTTGTTCAAGATCGGGGTCGGCTACGATTTCCTTGTATGGAATCGGGAACACCCATCGCCCCGGATCTGTAAAAAGTGAATTCAATGATCCAAATACAGTTGCCGCTCTTCCGGTGCGTACGATATCTGAAAACCGGTGGCCTTCAAATGCGAGTTCATACCTGCGTTCGTTTTCGATAGCTAACAAAACATCATTTGTAGTGGTCGTTTCTGTTGCAACGAATGAAGGGACATCCGAACGGGTTTTAATTGTATTTAAGTCAATGACCGCGTTTGCCAGATCCGGGATATTCTTTTTTGCCCTTGCTTCGGCGCGAATCAAATACTGCTCAGCCAGGCGTAATACAAAAAGAGAACTGGAACCATCCTGATTGCCATATTCAGTCACAGCGTAAGCGCCACTTGGTAATGGTTTAACCAGGTCTTTACGGGCACCGCCTTTGGTGGCATCCAGCAGCTGAGCTACAAAACCAGCTTCTGCAATATAATCGAGTCTTCCACCTTCAGCGGCTGAAAGGAGATAAGTGTAGATCGGATTTTTATCGGAAGCGCTAAAAGTTAGTTCAAAAATTGACTCTGTAGATTTTGCTGTAGTATAGAAAGTTGAATAAGGCTTTACCAGCTTGAATCCTGTTGAATTAGCGATCACCTTTGTGGCATATTCTTCTGCCTTATCCCAGTTCTCATTATAGAGATAGAAACGGGCTTTGAGCGCATACACCGAGAATTTATTCGCCCTGTTTCTTACTACAGCTTCAGTAAGCAAACTGTCAGCGGCATTTAAATCTAACAATATTTGTGCGTATGTTTGAGTCACTGTACTTCTTTTCACACCGTTAAACTGTGTTGGCGAATTGGTCGGATCAAGAATCAACGGAACACCTCCATAAGTTCTTACCAAATCGAAGTAGGCCAATGCCCGAAGGAAATAAGCCTCGCCCATATATTGTTTTTTCGAAGCATCCTTAATCGAAACACTGCTTAATTCTGCAGTTTTGTTGATTACAAAATTGGCACGATTGATTGCTACGTATACTGACGAATATCCGGCACCACTTGTCGGATCGAAAGCACTTGTTCCAGATGCGACAAGGGTCGGGATTATATTTCCAGGTGCCGTACTGTTTACAAGATTATCAGAGATAACATTATGCGCCAATTGATTGATACCGTAATAACCTTGTATTCCATCATAGACTCCAACAAGCGCTGCCAGGGATGATTTTTCATCGCTGATAACAACTGCATCGGAGATGGTCGTTTCAGGAGTAGTTTCCAGGACGCTATTGCAAGATGTGATTGCGAAAGCTATTGCTGCCATAAATAAGTATTTCTTTTTCATCGTGCTTGTATTTTATAATGTGATATTTACCCCAACTGAAACAGAAACAGGTTGTGGAGGAGTGCCGAAGTCCATGCCCTGAACCAATGCCC
This sequence comes from Bacteroidales bacterium, assembly GCA_015654795.1. GTDB lineage: Bacteria > Bacteroidota > Bacteroidia > Bacteroidales > Prolixibacteraceae > JAAFHB01. The sequence goes on along the minus strand of JAATGF010000096.1, from coordinate 18,072 downwards.
GTGCATCGCCTGCACCTACATTTACTTCAGGATCGGGCCCGCTATAGTTTGTAAGGGTTAAAAGGTTTGAAGCGGTAACATAAAGACGAGCGGCGCTTAAGTGCAATGCATTAAACGACTTTTTTGAGAAGGTATAACCCAGGGTAACGTCTTTCAGCCTGATATATGAACCGTCTTCGACAAAACGACTCGATTGCTGGTCGTAGTTAAAACTTCCGTCAGCATTGGCTGTCGATTTTGGTCGTGGCAATACATTCGTATCACCTGCTTTTTTCCAATAATTCATAGAACTTTCTAAAATAGAACGTGTTACACCCCTTGTGCCGCCTGATTCAAGAAAAGAACTGGTATAATTGTAAATCTTGTTTCCCGATTTAAAGAATAGATTAGCTTCGAGGTCAAATCCCTTGTAAGAGAAACTATTTTTCAAACTCCCTTCAAATTTAGGCCATGCATTTCCAACAATTTTCTTATCTGCAACGGTTATTTTTCCATCGGTATTAAGATCTTCGTAAATGGCGTCACCTGTTTGAGGATTCACTCCCAGATAATTATATACCCACATAGAATAGAGCGGGAAACCTTGCTGAACCTGGTAGGTCTGATAACTGCTGTTTATAGGGGTATTCAGTTTCTCCACATTATTTGCGTTGTGCGATATGGAAAAATTGGTTTTCCATTCAAACTTTTTAGTTTTAATATTCACTGAATTCAATGCGAATTCAATACCACGATTGCTGATCTCTCCAATATTTTTGGTCACGGAAGAATAACCAGTTTTTGAAGCAACCGGATCGTCAAGAAGTAAATTGGTTGTGTATTTGTCGTAATAGTTGATATCGAAGTTTAATCGTTGATTTACAAGATTACCCGCTAACCCAACATTCCATTGGCGCGTAGTTTCCCATTTGAGATCTCCGTTACTTATCTGACTAGGTGATGTTCCGGCAAGTCCGTCGTAGTTACTGCCTCCACTCCAAAGACCATAAGATGCAAAGTCAGAAATATTCTGGTTACCTGCATAACCTAAACTGGCTTTCAGCTTAAGATCTGTAATCGCATTGGTTTTCGGGAAAAATGATTCATTAGAAATGTTCCAGGCAGTTCCGATTGAAGGGAAATAACCCCAGCGGTTGTTTGCACCAAAGCGCGAAGAAGCATCTGCCCGGACATTGGCATCGACACTGTAACGATTTTTATAAGAATAGTTTCCTCCGGCAAAATAGGAAAGCAATCCGGATGTGGATCCGGAACTTGTTGCTGTCTGAATCGCTGCGGAAGCAATTCTTTTAAACTGATTACTTGGGAATACAGTCCCGGTAAGACCTTCAAACTCCCTTGTAGTATATTGTACAGAGTTTCCTAAGAAAAAAGAGAGATAACTTTCTTTGCCAAATGTCACATTATAGTTCAGTAATTGCTCTGCGAGTAAAGTTTGCTTGGTAGTAATATTATCCAAAGCCTTACCCGAAGGTTGTCCGTTAATCAGGAAAGTATTATAATAGGTCTTCTCATGATAACTATTGTAATCACTGCTCCACGAAGATTTGAAGGACAAGCCGTTGAAAATATCCCATTTCAGGTAAATATTATTAACGCTCCTAAGACTGTAGGCATAGTCATCCGAATTGTCAAGAATTGCCTGATGATTATCGAATGCAACAGGCTTTGTGTAGGTTCCATCGGCATTAAAAACAGGATAGAAAGTTGGTGTATGAAGAGCTGCCTGGAAAAATCCTGCCGGACCATCACCTACCTGTACAACCTGCCTGTTCACTTTCGCAAGGCTGTTGCTGGTTCCAATTTTAATTTTGTTTGATATTGAATGGTCCAGATTTATTTGAAATGAATATCTTTCAAAATCTTCAAGTCTTAAAGTTGATTGCTGGTTTTGATAACCTAAACCTAAATAGAAGTTCGTCTTTGCATCGCCGCCCGAAACACCTACATTATATTTTTGCAGTTTACCGGTCCTGAAAACATCGCTCAACCTGTCATAGGTTTTTTGCTCTTCCGGAGTTCCATAGGCAGCAAATCCGGTAACCACTTCACTTGTTGGCCTGAAAGGTCTTGTGGCGGATGATTTTCCGTCATTCACCCACGCATCATTAACGATTTGCGCATGTTCGGGTCCGGTCGTCAGTTTCCAAAGGTCCCCGGATTTAGCAATACCATTTTCAATCTGAAATGTAACCTTGGTTTTGCTGTTTCTGGTTCCCCGCCTGGTTGTGATTAAGATCACGCCGTTTGCTCCGCGAGATCCGTACATGGCAGTTGCATTTGCATCTTTGAGCACTGATATCGATTCGACATCATCTGTACTTAAATCAGAAAGCGGATTTGAAACTTGTCCGCCAAGCCCGTGAGACTGCAAACTTTCACTGTTTACAAAAACACCGTCCACAACATACAACGGATCGTTACCTGCATTGATTGAAGTAGCACCACGAAGGCGAACCAGTACTGAGGACCCCGGAACACCGGAGCTATTCGATACCAATAAACCAGGAACCTGGCCCTGTAATTTTTCGGTGATCGAAGTTGTGGTCGCTTTTGAAACTTCTTCTGCATTAACTGTTGTGATAACACTTGTAACGGCTGCCCGTTTTGTTTGAGAATAGCCCGTAACAACGACCTCATCAAGTTTACTGATATTTTCGGTAAGGCTTAATGTTATTGGCTCTGAATCGTTCATTACAACTAATCTGCGCTCATAACCTATCGAATTTACAACGAGGGTTACAGGGAGTGCCTGTTTGATATTTAATGTAAATTTTCCCGTCGCATCACTTGCGGTTCCAATGGGTTTTCCTTTTACATTAACGGTAGCACCAATTACTGGTTCCTTTGTTTTTGCATCGATAATAGTCCCCGAAATCGTAACTTTCTGTTGTGCTGAAACCGGGTTCATATAAAAGACAAAAAGAAGAATCCAGACCGTCTTAATTACCATTTGTAAGTGTTTTCTCATAGTCAAAATCATTAAATTTTTAAGTTCTAATAAATAAACTTCCCTATCTGGCAATATTAAATTGCTGATCTATAGCATTATTTCTAATCTATTTTGATAATACAAACTTTTCTGACCAGGGAATCGGTTTTCTAAATCGTTTGTTATTTCTGTGTTAAAGCACTGTTCTTTTCAACATCGATCTTTAAGAACCCAAATTGATGGTTAAATTGTTGTCCTGAAAGTACAACCCAATTTACAAAGTCAGTCACCACCTCATTTTTGTTTTTCTGGTTGTAACTGAAGCTAAAGTCGTCGATAGGAATCGTTTTATTCGGGGTTGATTCGAGGAAAGTGATTACCTGATCCAGCGTGTCATAAATCATTTCTTCCTTTTTTAACCGGCCATTATTATCAAGATCAATCGGAAGTATTTTGAGTCCTGCTAATGGAGCCCGGTTAGTGAGATCGTAAATAAGACCAAGGTTACTATAGGTTACTCCCATTGAGTCACTTAGCACGGATTCTATGAGGTATTTGTCTTCACCTGTGACGGTAACCCCGATCAATTCCGATGCCGGTTTACCAAAGTGGTCTGATAATACATTTGCAGTTGTCGATTGCGGGGTTTGCGTATAAACCGTATACAAAGCTTCTTCTGCTTGTTCTTCGTCAGGATCTGGCTGCAAGAATATTTTTTTTAATTCTTCCTGCCTGATCCCATTTTTCAACTGTTTTGAAACAAGTGTGTTATTCACATTAGCTACCGGTAACACAGCTAAACGACCAACATTTATCTGGTTTTCAATTTCACTCGTTTCTTTTTTCCCCGATTTGCCTGCTGTAACATTAAGATCCGCAACTACATTTTGTGCAGCGTTTTTTACGAATTTAAACGTAACGCCTGGATTGGCTTTGGCGTATTCGCTGGTCCATTTCCTGATCAACGGATCCGCGAACTGCGTTCCCGAAATCGTAATTGTCTGGTTTGCCTTTTGTGCCTGCAAACTCAAAGAATAAAAAAATGACATAGTGATTAACAAGTATTTAATACACACTATTGCATTTTGGGAAGTATGTTTTTCCCATCTGTTATTGACTACATTATTTGTCGTTTTCATATTGAGATCATTTAATTGTGAGTACCCCAAAATAGGTTTCTCATTCCACGCAAAATAATATATTAATATCAATCGATTTAGTGTACATTCAATCTATTAATGCAGGCGTCGGCATTAAATATTATAGTTTATATATTTGAAAATTCCATATAAATGCCGAAAATAAAATAATGTCGTATTTACAAAAGTGGGAAAAGGAGATGGCGCAAAAAGGCGACTAGGTCATTAAAATAGTCATTGGCTTCGCCGTCATTAAAAGGTCATTGAAATAGTCATTGGCTTCGCCATCATTGAAAAAAGTCATTAAAAATCCTCGTTTGAGGATCCGATGGTGATATAGAACCTGATACCAGACTTGAGATGGGCCAAACAAGAATCAAACAAGAACCAAACAAGAATCAAACAAGAACCAAACAAGAATCAAACAAGAATCAAACAAGAACCGAACAAGAATCAAACATAGAGCAGGTATAGAGCAGGTACGAGGGAAATATGGAGCAAACCCATCCGAACTGTTTGTTTCAATTAACTATTTATTTTCGAATCTATTGTGTAAAGCGCATAGAACATCGATTTTCAATTAATCGCAGCAGATGCGTCCTGTAATTCTATTTTGTTCTGCTGCAATACTGTAACCGCTCGGTAACTGTACCTTGGGGATCATTTTTTCTACAATACCATATCTCCTAGGGAGAAAGACAAGATTGGTAGGTTATGAATAACAGATATTTGTGAAACATGAATACTTTATTTTATTTAAAAAAACCTCTTATGTTTGATATCAACGAAAAAACCAAACCTTATTAAACATAGAAGGGAATAAGGTTAGGGATTGAGAGGGATAACCTCTACTACTAAAGAGATTCAGAAAATAAGGTTTTTCCGGTAGGAAAAGGTTCGCGCAAAGGTACAGAGATACAAAGCGCGGTAAAAACCTTATTTACCTTTTTCCCGACCTACTATATAACTAAATGTACAATATTGAATGTGAGTACATTATAAAATGGATTATTGTTAAATTGAGCCAATGAATTAGTTATCTGTTTTGAAGTTCGATTTCAAAATCGAGAGGACTTAGTAACAAATGGCAATACCCCATGCCCCCCAACCTTATTCGCTTATTTTATAAAGATTAACAAGGCTGAACACCAACGCAAAATTGCGTTTTACAGATAATCCGGGAATTTGTTTCATAAAGAGCCAACACCTGTAACTGCGATAGGAACAAGGTGCTGTGGGGTCATGTTTCTGCAATCCCGCATACGCGGTAAAAAATTCTGTTGACAATCTTTTTTGATAAAGTCTAAGCCCGACGGCTATTTATTTTCGGAATTATGTTTTCGTGTGGCGTTTTTTTTATTGCCACCATAACTCAAAATCACTAAATAGAACACTAAAAAAATTGCTAACTAAACGACATTGTATCGCATACCTAAAATCGTTTTTCGATGTTGCAGGCCCCATCCAATCATCGGTTCTAAAACCTCGTGTAATGACTGCCCCGATATTGTCAACTCATACTCTACCATCACAGGAATGGAATTATAAACTGTTCGTGTCACAATTCCATTTGCTTCCAAATCTTTCAGTTCTTTTGAAAGCATACGGGGTGTAATTCTTGGTATTTCCCTTTCCAGCTCTTTAAACCGCTTTTTGCCATAAAGTAATGACCCGATAATAGGAAGTTTCCATTTCCCGCTTATTACATTGAGCGTATCATTAATTGCCAATACAAATTGCGTGGAGCAACTTTTCACTTTCTCTAATTCTGTTATTCTATCCATATTGTCTGTTTTTGTTATTGCTATACCAAAGTATAGCGCTATACATTAGTATATCGGTTACTAATGTATAGCAAAAATAAGTATTTTCGTTATATTAAAATTTGTTTAACTAAAAAAATTAAGAAAAATGATTTTAGTAACAGGAGCAACCGGACAATTTGGAAAGACAACAATTGATTTCCTTCTGAAAAAAGACATTCCGGCAAATAATATTGCGGCACTGGTAAGAGATGAAGCCAAAGCAGCAGATCTAAAAAGCAAAGGAATCATCTTGAAAACAGGTGATTACAATAACTACGAATCGTTACTGGCAGCTTTTGCAGATGCAGATAAGCTGTTGTTTGTATCGGGTAATGAAATTGAAAACCGGGTATCACAGCATGAGAATGTGGTAAAGGCAGCCATACAAGCGGGCGTAAAACATGTGGTATATACCAGTTTCCTGTCCGCAAATGAGAGCAATACTTCACCCATAGCAATGGTTGGGGAGGCCCACATACAAACGGAAAAATGGCTTAAGGAAAGCGGCCTGTCATACACCATCCTGAAAAACAATATCTACATGGATATGATTCCGGTATTTATTGGCGAAAAGGCGTTGGAGACAGGCATAATCTATCAACCTGCCGGAGAGGGAAAGTGTGCTTATGTCCTGCGCGAAGAAATGGCTGAAATAGCTGCGAACATATTAACCTCAACTGGGCATGAAGGAAAAATATATCCGCTCACAGGAAATAAAGCATACTCATATGGCGATATAGCAAAAATACTTTCTGAGATTACCGGCAAGGATATTCAATATGTCTCTCCCACTCCTGAAGAATTTTCAAAAACACTTCAGGAAGCAAATGTTCCGGCAGCATATATTGGTATGCTAACTGGTTTTTCTGTAGCAAAAGCCCAGGGAGAATTTGATATTGAGGATAATACAATGGAAATACTTCTTGGCAGAAAACCAACATCGGTGACCGGCTATCTGAAAAAAATGTATGCTACAAATGAATTAATTTCGTAAAAATGAAAACAGATAAAATAATTTATTGGATCTCAACAGGAATAGTTTCGGCAATGATGTTATTTAGTGCATACAGCTATCTTACCAATGAAGATATGAAACAAGCATTTGTGCATCTTGGCTTTCCTTCCTATTTCAGAATAGAACTCGCAATAGCCAAGATATTAGGTGCTATTACTTTGATATTGACAATAATACCAATAAAGTTGAAAAAATTTGCGTATTTCGGTTTTACAATCACCTTTATTTCGGCTTTCATTGCTCATTTATCAAGCGGCGATCCTTTTTCGGTCGCATTGATGCCAGTAGTTTTCCTGGCAATACTTGTTGTTTCGTATATCTATTTCCATAAAACGAGAAAATTGCAAACCGATTAAAATTTCAGTTTTGCGAAAAATATTGAGAATGAAATCCTGACTTTTAAATTGTTATTAAATGAAAACAATAGTTATAGTTGGCGCTGGTCCGGGACTTGGCCTTTCCATTGCAAAAACCTTCGGCAGGAATGACTTTCAAGTAGCACTAATAGCCCGACGCAAAGAATCATTGGATCAAATGGTTGCTTCTCTTCAATCACTTGAAATTAAATCGAAAGGGTTTGTTGCTGATGTTATGGACGAACGTTCCATTATCAAGGCTTTTTCGGCAATAAGAACCGAATACGGATCAGTTGATGTGCTGGAATACAGCCCAATAAATATGGAATTCATACCTCCGTCGCAAGTAACGACGGCTATTGCTAAAAGAACATTCGAATTCCAGGTTCTTGGCGCCATAGCAAGCGTTCAACAGGTTTTGCCGGATATGATCAACAATAATGCTGGTGCGATTTTGCTGACGGGCGGTAGGTCTTCTATCATTCCTATGCCTATGATTGGTTCTTTAAGTCTGATGGCTGCTTCTTTGCGCAATTACGCTTATATATTGAACGAGGAATTAGCGGGGAAAGGAATTTATAGCGGGACTGTGACTGTATGCTGCCAGATTACACCGGAGATTGCAGATCGCATTGCCGCACTTTATTGGGATATGTATCAGGAACGAAACCGTGTAGAAGAAATTTTCGGAGAAAACATTCGGATCGAAAATGGTTTGCCGGTTCGGTTTAATGATTGACAAAGTAAATTAGTTACATAAACAGGTAAGGGCGGTTGGGATGAAGATTGGATATCTCATGTTGTTCACAAAATGTGCGAATACAACAAATCATTAAAAAAGAGGAAATAATTATGAAAGCTACAAAACATAAAATGCAGATAGAAATCTGGAGCGACGTAATGTGCCCGTTTTGCTACATTGGCAAAAGGAAATTTGAAGCTGCCCTGGAACAATTCCAAGACAAAGAAAATATTGAGATCGTTTGGAAGAGTTTTCAGCTTTCGCCTGAATTAAAAACGCAACCCGGCAAAAACATTCACAGTTTTCTCGCCGAACACAAAGGCATACCTGTGGAAGATGCAAAACGGATGAACGATCGCGTATCTCAAATGGCGAAACAAGTTGGCCTGGTTTATAATTTTGATAAATCTGTTGTAGCAAATTCGTTCAATGCTCATCGCTTTTCGCATTTTGCAAAACAGTATGGCAAACAAGGGGAAGCAGAAGAAAAACTTTTTTGCTCCTACTTCACGGATGGTAAAAACATTGATGACTATGAAACGCTTGTTCAATTAGGTTCAGAAATCGGACTGGATAAAGAGCAGCTAAAAAATGCACTGGATAGCAATAAATATGCTGATGAAGTCCGTAACGACATTTATGAAGCACAACAAGCAGGTGTTCGTGGTGTTCCGTTTTTTCTGTTCAACAATAAATTTGCAATATCAGGAGCGCAGGACAGCCAAACGTTTTTAGGAACATTGGAAAAGTCATTTTCCGATTGGAGGAAAGAAAATCCCGAAATAAAGTTGGAAGTTCTGCAAGGACAAACTTGTACACCCGGAGAAGATTGCTAACACGATACAGTTACAAATTTTCTTTATTTCAGTTATGAAGTTTGAACTTTGGAATACATTAATTGTTTACAACTTAGAGATGAATTAGTATGAGTACTGGTAGTTACATTCCCGGTGTTTGCAACATCGGCAAAGAAGAAATGAGCGAAAACAAACCGGTTTTATGGGATTAATTTTAACATTACAGACATATTCTCTTTTCGTTTATTTTGAAGTTCCAAAGGGAGCTCGTTTCCTCACTTTTATTCCGGCAGTAATATCTGCAATTGGTTTTATAAAGGCACGAATGCGTTTCTGTTCTTGCTATGGATTGGCCAGGATATTCAATTTTGATTCGTTGGGAAAATCCAACAAAGTTGAAAATGATGAATTTGTGAAAAAAGACAAAAAGAGGGCAAGGTCAGTTATTTATTTTTCAGTTTTAATAGGGATCATGGTCGGTTTGATAGCAGTTGTGATTTAGAAAATTTGTCAGTTTTTATTCGTAAATTATTTGTTAATAAAAAATCATATAAGAAAGGAGAAAATATGAAATATCGAAAATTAGGAGACACCGGACTATTGGTATCTGAACTATGTTTCGGGGCAATGACTTTTGGCGGTTCCGGTATGTGGACACCGATTGGGACAACACAACAGGAAGAAGCAGATAAGCTGGTTGGCATTTCACTTGATGCAGGGATCAATTTTTTTGATACTGCCAATGTATATTCAACGGGCATTTCGGAGCAGATATTGGGAAAATCGTTAGGCAATAAAAGAAAGGATATCATCCTGGCCACAAAAGTCAGAGGCAAAATGGGCGAAGGAGTCAACCAGATCGGATTATCACGCGTACATATTATGCAGCAGGTGGAGGAGAGTCTCAAAAGACTTGGCACCGATTATATCGATCTGTATCAAATACATGGCTTCGATATTCTTACACCCCTCGAAGAGACTTTACGTGCGCTTGACGATTTAGTTCGCAGCGGAAAAGTCAGGTACATTGGTTGTTCAAATTTATCGGCCTGGCAATTAATGAAGAGTCTATGGATATCAGATAAAAATGGGTTCAATAAATTCAAATCATTACAGGCTTATTATTCAATTGCGGGCAGAGATCTTGAACGAGAGATCGTACCATTACTCAATGATCAGAATCTGGGACTCATGGTTTGGAGTCCGCTTGCGGGAGGCTTTTTATCCGGGAAATACAGGAAAGATCAACTTCCGGAAGAAGAATCGAGAAGAAAAGAATTTGATTTCCCTCCAATCAATAAAGAAAAGGCCTTTGAAATTATTGATGCAATGGATGAAATAAGTAAAGCGCATAATGTTTCAATTGCACAGATTGCCTTAGCATGGTTATTGCACCAAAAGTCTGTTACCAGTATAATAATCGGAGTTAAAAATGAAACTCAGCTAAGGGATAATCTGCAATCAACAGATATTCAGTTTACCGGGGATGAGTTGACCAAATTGGATGACGTAAGCAAATTGGCTCCTGAATATCCCGGATGGATGGTTGATTATATGCAAAAGGATAGGGTAAATTTAAATGAATAATAATGAAGAAGAGAAGATTAGGTAGTTCTGATTTGGATGTTGCTCCCTTAAGTTTTGGAGGGAATATATTTGGCTGGACAGTCGATGAGAAAACCTCATTTGGACTGTTGGACAGCTTTATTTCATCGGGATTCAACTTTATTGATACCGCAGATGTCTATAGTGCCTGGGTACCGGGAAATAAGGGCGGTGAATCAGAAACCATTATCGGCAATTGGATGAAAGCCCGTAATAACCGCGACAAGGTTATCATTGCAACCAAAGTTGGCAGTAGTTTTGGAAAGGGGCAAAACAATGTTTCCAAAAAGTACATTTTAAAAGCTGCTGAAGATTCATTAAAACGGTTACAGACAGACTATATCGATTTATATCAGACGCATAGGGACGTAGAAGAAACGCCTGTGGAAGAAACACTTGAAGCTTATGCTCAGTTGGTAAAAGAAGGCAAAATAAGATGGATAGGCGCTTCCAACTTTTCGCCGGAGCGATTATTGGCGTCATTGGAAGCAAGTAAAAAACTGGGATATCCCGCTTATCAGACGCTGCAACCTCAGTATAATTTATATGATCGGGAAGATTTCGAAAAAGGGCTGGAACAGATTTGCCTTGACAATAACGTAGGCGTGATCAGTTACTATTCCTTAGCCAGCGGTTTTCTAACAGGAAAATACAGAAGTGAGGCCGATTTAGGTAAAAGCGTACGTGGTGGAGGCATTAAAAAATATCTGAATGAAAGGGGCTTTACTATTTTGAAAGCATTGGACGAAGTATCGGCACAATACAATACGACAGCCGCAAGCGTCGCCGTTGCATGGCTGATTGCACGCCCTTCTGTTACCGCCCCTATTGCAAGCGCTACAACTCCTGAGCAGATGGAGGCTCTTGTAAATGCCGCCCAACTCGAATTAAGTAATGATACTATTAAATTGCTAAATAAAGCAAGCGACTGGAAATAAGAAAATATCAGCACTTCGGAAAACCTGAAGCGCAACAAATAATGCCAGAATAGATACATAACTCGAGCAGTAATAAATTCTATTATTATATGTGAAATAGCCATGATGAAAGAATCACAAACCAAAAATGCGAATTCTTCTTCATGACTATTTCACACTAGCAACTTCGTTTTTTTTTGCTTTTAATTTCTGCAGCTTCAAGGCGAATTGCGATTTAAATCAGGAAAAGAGGCATTTACGGGCTAAGTTAGTTTTACAATATCTTACCAAAAAAATATTCAATCTGTTTATGCCACCATGGCCAGTCATGCGCGGACTCGTCTCCCCAAAAATCAAACCACGCGGAAATACCTTTTTCATCCATAACCTTCTTAAGCCGAAAAGTGTTTTCCAGCATTTCATCTTCGTAGGCTCCATTACCACAGCAGAATATCAGCCGGCTATTTCTGAATCTGTCGAAATAGTTGAAATCGTTATTATTCATCAGCGAATCAATCGGTGAATTGAGATAGATTTGGGTGGGTTTGTAATTGCCAAAAAAGTAATCTGTTGAATAAACTCCGCTTAGAGCGACAACCGTATCAATAAACCATGGGTACCTGAAGTAAAAATTTGCAGCATGGTATGCACCCATCGAACATCCTGTCGCTAAGATTCTCTGTTCGTGTCCATTGTTGTTTTCCCGACTCTTATAAAGTATCGCAGGAATTATTTCTTCATTGATATAATTAAAATATGCCTCATGCCTGGCTATTTTTTTATTGTTATCCCAATGGGGCGAAAAGAAGGTTTCCCAATCAATTCCATCTACCGTCCATATCTGTATTTTCCCGTCGTTAATAAAGGTGCTTATTGCATTTATCATGCCCGAGTCTTCATATTGGTAAAACCGGCCGTTTGAAGTTGGAAATACAAGTACTGGTTTACCTTTATGGCCGTAAACTTTGAATTCCATTTCTCTTTCAAGCTTGTGACTGTATTCCTTGTGATAAGCTATCTGCATATTCGTAAAATCACGCTTCAATTTGAATATATTCAATTATTTCTTTTACCTCATCGTAGGTTTTAGTTCGAAACTGATATGCAAAATTGCCCATTGCTCTGCTGAATATCTTTTCTATATTATTGAAATATAAAACTTTATCTCCATATTTATTCAGAACCTGGTCATGGGAATTTTTGTAAACTTTATGATCCTTCCTACTGGCATATCCGGTAAAGTATTTTCCCGGATAAGGACCTCCAACCGTGTTGCGAGTGACCAAACCCGCCCATTCTTTATAAATATTAATATCGTATGTGAAATTAATCGCATCAGTCATCCATGCGCCGGGAGGGCGCATATTTACCTCAAGTGCAACAATTGCATCGTCACTCTTCTGTTCAAAAAGTTCAATATGGAAGAATTTCTCACGCGTATCAAATGCCTTCAATATATTTCTGCCTGCCACTCTCACATTTTCGTCAATGGTGGGCAGGCAAATATAATACAAATGGTCATTGTTATTAACCACTTCCATAATACTCTGCTCAAAGCGGTGGCTTGTTTCAAATGCGATATTCCCATATTTATCTATCAATCCGTCATAAGTAAGTATGATGCCATCGATAAACTCTTCAATAATAAATTCCACATCTGTTGGTTTGTTATTGAAGAAATTGTCAAATTCGAGCTCTTTTTCAATTTTATAGGTCATACTTGCCCCGGAACCCAAATCAGGTTTCACGACTACCGGATAACCCACTTTTTCAATAAATTCCAACGCACTGGTTCTGTCGGAACATTTCTGGCATTGCACTGTCTGAACACCGTTCTTTTCGAAGAATGACTTCATTTTTGATTTATGCTTCAGGTTGTAAATGAAGTCTAATTTTGTACCGTAGATATTAAAATCAGTTCGGATTCGGGCCTCAAGCTCAAGCCAATATTCATTCAACGATTCAAAACGGTCAATTTTACCATATTTATACGTAAAATATGCCACAGCCTTCAATACTTCGTTATAGTCCTCCATATTGGATACTTTGTAATATTCAGTGAGTGAATATTTCAACTTATCATTCAAGGCTGTGTATTCTGCATCCCCGATCCCGAGCACATTCGCGCCTTCTTCTCTAAGGGAAAAGCAGAATTCAGTACTATTCTGAGGGAAATGGGGTGAAAAAAATATAAAATTCATAATCAGCTATTCAGTGCCTGTTCTAAATCTTCTGTTAAATCGGCCACATCTTCTATGCCTACCGATATTCTTACGAGGGTATCGGTGATTCCAATTTGTTCGCGTACCTCTTTTGCTACCGAGGAGTGCGTCATTAAGGACGGCAATTCAATCAATGATTCTACGCCTCCCAGGCTTTCGGCCAAAGCAAAGATCGTGAGTTTCTCCAGAAAATTTTCAGCATCGGTAATGGTGCCTTTAATTTCGAACGAAAGTACACCGCCGAAACCCGTGGTTTGCTTTTTAGCCAGCGCATGTTGCGGATGACTTTCCAATCCGGGATAAATAACCCTGCTTACCTTTGGATGTTTTTCGAGATAATGAGCTATTTGCAATGCATTTTCCTGGTGCTTTTCCAATCGTATTGCAAGTGTTTTGATTCCCCTAAGGGTAAGATATGAATCGAACGGAGCAAGTACAGCTCCTACTGCATTTTGGTGATAGTGAATCCGTTCGTAATAGGCCGCATTATTAAGCAGTACCGCGCCACCCAACACATCGCTGTGACCACCTATGTATTTTGTCGAACTATGCACTACAATATCGGCTCCCAATGCCAATGGCTTTTGAAAATAAGGAGATAAGAACGTGTTATCCACCACCAAAATCAAATTATTCATACGCGTAATCGCCGAAATCGCGTTAATGTCGGAAAGTTTGAGCAAAGGATTCGAGGGCGTTTCTATCCAAACCAATTTAGTATTGGGTTGAATTGCCTTTTTAACCAAAGAGGTATTTGTTGCATCGACATAGGTCACCTCAAATCCTAATTTGGAAAACACCTGGTTAAACAATCGTTTGGTGCCGCCGTATAAATCATCGAAAGCCACAATATGATCACCCGGATTTAGCAGAGAGAGCAGAATAGTAGATTCGGCTGCCAAACCAGAACTGAAAGCAAGACCAAAAGTAGCATTCTCGAGCGCAGCAAGCTTCGATTCCAATGCCTTGCGTGTAGGATTCGACGAACGTGTATATTCATATCCAGCTGTGGGTTCGGTTACTTTCTTACGGGCAAAGGTGGTGGACAAATGAATAGGAACAACCACATCTCCAGTGGCTCCCTCTCTGAAATCGGGTTCTTCGCCCACATGTATTGCCTTGGTTGCGAATCCGTGTTTATTGTTTTTAACTGACATTCTGTATTTGTCTTATTGATTGATAAAAAGGGCGGAAGGCAGAAGTCGCAAAGGCAGAAAGGTAAATATCCGCTGAGTAATTCATTCAATAATTTAGCCATTACTCTTTTGTTTTATACCTTTTTCCACTTCTGCCTATATTTAACCCGCCATAAAGAACTGTTCCCTTATTACTTAATACGAAACTTTATGGAGCCACTCAATTTAATTCAAAGCCAGCTCGTTTTGCGTTACTGACGACTCAAAACGCAGATAATTAATGAAATCGATACGCGTGATTAACCCCTGGAAATCACCCTGTTTGTTTTCGACAATTGCTACGAGACCTGCGTTGAGAATCTTAACCAATTCGTCACGATGTGCTGTATATTGAATTGTTGTTAATTCTTTTGTCATGATTTTATTAACGGGCGTATCCATATTATATTTGTTGGAATAAAGTGCGAGAAGCAGATCCGATTCGTCGATAACACCCACTACCTTGTTTCCTTTGAGAATAGGCAATTGTGAAATATCATACAACTTTAACTTTCCATAAATGGTTTTCAATGTATCGCCGGGCACAGCGTAAACGATGGCGTTATCTTCAAACCGACGCGAAATAAAATCACGCAGATCTTCGTAAGTTTTACGTTTTGTAAGTCCCTGATCAAGTAACCAATAGTCGTTATACATTTTCGACAAATACTTGTTACCGCTGTCGCAAACAATTGTCACCACCCGTTTGGGCGTTGTCTGCTCGCGGCAATACCTGATTGCTGCACTAATCAACGTTCCTGATGAAGAACCTGCTAAGATTCCTTCGTCCTTGAGTAAATCACGCACCGCATCGAAGCTTTCTTTGTCGGTCACAGTATATGCTTTCTTTGTTAACGAGAAATCAGCAATGTCAGGAACAAAATCTTCGCCAATACCTTCCACTAACCACGAACCGGCATCTGTACGGAGAACGCCTGTGTTAATATAGTCAGCTAAAATCGATCCCTCAGGGTCAGCCAGCACAAACTCAGTTTTCGTAGTCACCTTTTGAAAGAAATGAGTCAGACCCGTAATGGTTCCCGAAGAACCAACACCAACGACAACTGCATCGACATCATGGTCGAGTTGTTCCCATATTTCGGGTCCTGTTGTGGTTTCGTGTGCCAAAGGATTGGCGGGATTCTGAAATTGATTGACATAGTAAGCGCCCCTCTCCTTTGCAACTCTAAGTGCATAATCCTGGTAATATTCAGGATGACCTTTGCCCACATCGGAACGTGTAAGCAGAATCTCTGCTCCCAATGCGCGCAGGTGATTGATTTTCTCCTGACTCATTTTGTCGGGAATAACAAGGATGATTTTATACCCTTTCAGTCGGGCAACCAGCGTGAGTCCGATACCAGTATTCCCTGCTGTTGCTTCAATGATTGTATCGCTGGGCTTAATCTTTCCCTCTTGTTCGGCAACCGTAATCATCGAAAGCCCAACACGATCTTTAATCGATCCGCCCGGATTTTGATTTTCCAGTTTTACAAACAAACGACAAAGCCCGGTATCTGTATGAGTAAGTTCTACCATTGGTGTATTACCGATAGTTTCGAGAATAGTTTTTGCTATCATTTCTTTTCTTTTATTTTAGTGTGTAAATTTTCCAAACGCTTCAAAGCTTCAGCCAGCGTTTTTTTATCTTTAGCAAAGTGAAAACGGATTAAATGGTGGATCTCTTCCTTAAAAAAACTTGATCCGGGAACAGCGGCCACGCCAACTTCACTTGCCAGCCATTCACAAAATTCGACGTCGTTCGTCGCGCCAAACTCCGAAATATCAACCATTACGTAATATGCACCTTGCGGAACAGTAAATTTCAAACCCAGGGACTCAAGTCCTTGTAAGAAGAAGTCTTTCTTTTCAGTATAGATCTCCCGTAATCTGACGTAATAGTCATCGCCAAAATTAAGGGCGGTTATAGCGGCCTCCTGCAACGGTGCTGCGGCTCCCACGGTCAGAAAATCGTGCACCTTACGCACCCCCTCTATGATATAGGCGGGCGCAATAACATATCCCAACCGCCAACCCGTAATAGAATATGTCTTTGAGAGCGAACTGCATGAAATGGTGCGGTCGAACATTTCGGGCAACGAAGCAAAGTAAATGTGCTTATACGGCTCATAAACAATATGCTCATACACCTCGTCGGTGATCACAAATACATCGTATTTTATCGCAAAGCCGGCAATAATCAGTAATTCTTCGCGCGTAAACACTTTTCCTGTCGGATTCGACGGGTTGCACAAAATCAAGGCTTTGGGGTTTTGCTTAAAAGCCGCTTCGAGCTCTGCGGTATCAAAACCGAAATGCGGTGGTTTCAGGTGTACATAAATTGGCTCTGCGCCGGAAAGAATAGCATCAGCAGTATAATTCTCATAAAAAGGAGAAAAAATAATCACCTTATCACCCGGACTGCAAACGGTTAGCATAGCGGCAATCATAGCTTCGGTGCTGCCACAGGTTACAGCCACCTCGGTTTCGGGATTAATATCAAAACCCATAAACCGCGATTGCTTTCCGGCAAGGGCTTCCCTGAAATTGGCAGCTCCCCAGGTGATGGCATACTGGTGCAGGCTACCTCCTGCGACTTTACTCAAAGACTCTTTTAATTCTTCCGGCGGATCGAAATCAGGAAAACCTTGCGACAGGTTTATAGCTCCGTGTTTATTGGCGACACGCGTCATCCGGCGGATAACAGAGTCGGTAAAATGTTCTATTCTGTTGCTTAATGCCGGCATATTTTGAAATAGTAATTATAGTACAAACATTCAAAAAAAAAATAAGTTTACAACATAGCCCAAATAAGGTATATTACATACCTATAACAGGGTATTCAAAACAGAAATATAAATCGAATCAGGAATAGCCATGGAAACAGGGGACTAATCAAATACAGATTATAAAACACTAAATACCCATGAAATTGTCGCCTGAGGAAGGAACCCGATTTCGGTACGAGGAAGGTACGGAGTTGGTACGGACCAGGTGCGAAGGAAGTGGGGCGCCTTTATCAATACGATAAAGGTACTCAGGATTGGGATAATTCAGATCAATTTAAATTGAGAGGCCGCCAGAGGCCACGAGAGGCCGCGAAAGAGTTAACCGATAACCAGGAGAAAAGGCGATGGGGCGATAAAGCGAGAGGGAGAAAGGGTCATAAAATAGTCATCGAAAAGGTCATTAAAAATATGGACCAAACAAGAACCAAACATAGAGCAGGTATAGAGCAAACATAGAGCGGGTATAGAGCAAGTGCGATCCGTTCCCGAAATTGAGAGTTATAAAAGTTCATGTCGTTTATCATCATTTAATTGTCATTTGTAGTCATTTATGCGAAACGGGATTCAGATTCAACCCC
>JAATGF010000133.1 GCA_015654795.1 Bacteroidales bacterium | reverse complement strand
GATGTGAAAGGCATGCTCCAGGAATTAAAAAGACAGAACTTCAAAGGAGTCTTCTGTATTGAATACGAATACAATTGGAAGAATTCTGTCCCGGATATCAAACAATGTATCTCCTATTTTAATCAGGAGGTTGATAAATTGTTCTGAAAATACTGGTTTAGGATTAACATTACGAGTTGACAGACAGAACAAATTCAAACCGGTTTTTGGATTTCAGACACAGCCCCTTTCAGATTTGGAAGGGGCTTTTTTACCAATGCAGGATTTATGGACTCCCGAAGCATCGTGCACTTTTAATACATATCTATCATTATTGAAACAAATAGCCCGGATGGATTTGTTCCATATTCTCCTCGTACCTGCTCTATACCCGCTCTATGTTTGCTCTATACCTGCTCTATGTTTGGTCCATATCGAGTTTGGTATCAGGTCCTATACCTGCATCGTATCCACAAACAAAGATTTTTAATGACTAATGGTCATAATGACTTTTTCAATGACGGCGAAGTCAATGACTTTCCCAATGACCTTTTCAATGACTTCTTAATGACCCTTAATGACATTCATCTCTCCATCGCCTTTTCGCCCCATCGCCTCATTGTTGTGACTCGCCCCATCGCCTTATCTTCCCATCGCCAATCGCCTGTTTATCGGTACTCTTTCACGGCCTCTCGTGGCATCTGGTGGCATCTCAGTTTAAATTGATCTGAACTATCCCAATCTTTACTACCTTTATCGGTACGATAAAGGTGCCCCACTTCATTCTCATCTGATTCGCATCAGAATCGGGCTCTTTCTTCAGGTGACAATTTAATGGGTATTTAGTGTTTCATAATCTGTATTTCCTGACCTCCATGAAACCGGCATCCGTGTTCAAATCAATTTTATTCTGTATTCTTAAATATCTTTTCCCCGGAATTCCGTCTTGATCCAAAATATCTTCCTGATGAAGCGGTTTCCTTCAATTGAGATTTGCGGATTTTTCTGTCAGCCATTGTGTGGGGTGAATCAGCTTTTTAATTAGCTTCGCTAAGTCATCCGGGATTTTGTCCCGGGAAAACAAATTATTCAAACAAAAACCATTTAGTAATATTCAATACCAAATAGTAAACAACTAAAAAAACCATCTATGATAATTATCACAGCCATATTAATCGGCCTTGTGTTGATCGTTGTATTTACCTCTATTTTAAAATACAATACCTTTCTCTCGATCTTTGTTGTTACATTGTTAATCGCTTTGTTAACAATGCCACTTCAGGATGTGGTTCCAACTATTTTAACAGGGTTTGGTAACACAATGAAGTCCATCGGATTGATCATTATCTTCGGAATCATCCTTGGTTTAATTCTCGATAAAACGCATGCGACCAAAAGCATTGCCCACGCAATTTTAAGACTGACAGGAAAGAAAAATGCGGGTATAGCTATTCACACTACAGGTTTTATTACTGGCATTCCCATTTTCTGCGACTCCGGATTTATTGTCCTTCAAGGCATTAATAAATCGCTCATCGAAAGTACCGGGAAACCAATGGCGTTTATGGCTTCGGTTCTTGCCGCCGGTTTGTATTCGGTCCACTGCTTAATCCCTCCTCACCCGGGAGCTACGGCGGCTGCTGGAATCATGTCTGCCAATATCGGACAACTCATTTTGGTTGGACTCCCGGTTGCGGCAATATCTTCACTGGCTGGATTTCTCTGGGTTCGGTTCATCACCAGAAAAGATCTTACAGTCCCGCCAATTGTCAATCCTGATAAAAGAATTCAGGATGAAGCGGTTGAATTGCCTTCTGCATTCCGGTCCTTTTTGCCGATTATTGTTCCGGTTCTCTTGTTAAGCGGTCGCTCAGTTCTTTTACTCTTTGCGCCCGAAGATGAAAGCTATTTATTAAAAATAGTCTCCTTTCTTGGAGAACCTATTATCGCATTGATGATTGGGATTCTTCTTGCGATTTCATTGTATAAAAAGGTGAATTCGAGGGAATTAAATGAGTTATTCGATCTTTCTATCGAAAAAGCGGGAGCCATACTTGCCATCGTTGCGGCAGGCGGTATTTTCGGTACGGTGATTAAAGCTACAGGTATAGGCGAAGTTGCCGGAGTTTATCTGGCCTCCACGGGACTTGGATTATTTGTTCCATTCCTGATAGCCGCATTTCTTAAGACTGCTCAAGGTTCGTCCACAGTAGCAGTCATGACGAGCGCCTCCATTATTTCGCCCATGCTCGCATCGCTGAATCTGAGCAGTGATAATGGCATTATTCTCGCGACATTGGCAATGGGCGCAGGGTCAATGTTCATTTCACATTCAAACGACGCCTTCTTCTGGGTGGTCACCAAATTCTCGGATCTGGAAATAAAATCTACACTTCGGGTTTGGACAACCACAACAGCAGTTATGGGTATATTTGCAATTACAGCAATCTGGGTATTTTCATTGTTTCTTAAATAAAGTTATCAAAATTACACATATAAACTTCCATAAAGCCTTTATTAATAATGAATAACAGGAAAACCGTTCTCGAAATATTTCTGGCTGGAGTTGAAAGCGTAAAGCCCGACAGGCTGATTGGCAACGCCATTTCTTATTCGAAGGAGAAATTAGTGATTAATAACCAGGCTTTCGATCTTTCTGATGTTCAAAACATTTACGTGATTGGTGCCGGGAAAGCAAGCGCCCTGATGGCCCAGGCGTTTGAGACAATTCTTGGTTCTGCCATAACAGGTGGACATATTGTAACCAAGTATGGCCACTCTGTTCTCCTTAAATATATCGAAGTAAGCGAAGCAGGACATCCCGTTCCCGACGAAAACGGGTTAAAAGGAACAAAACAAATTATCTCATTTGCACAAAAAGCTGACAAAAATGACCTGGTAATCTGTTTGTTATCGGGAGGAGGATCATCGTTGTTAACAGATATACCTGCAAATTGTACCCTTGCCGATCTGGCGTTGCTGAACGATCTGCTATTAAAAAGTGGAGCAGATATTGGAGAAATTAATTGTGTCCGGAAGCACCTCTCAAAAATAAAAGGAGGTCAGTTGGCCAAAATTGCCTCTCCTGCAATCGTTATTAGCTTAATTCTATCAGACGTAATTGGCGATCCGATTGATGTAATAGCTTCAGGACCAACCGCCCCCGATGAATCCGCATTTGCTGATGCAAAGGCAGTTCTGGATAAATATAATCTATCTTCAAAAGTCGCGCCTTCTATTCTGAAGATTCTAAATGATGGAGAACAAGGAAAACTAACCGAGACTTTAAAAAAGGAAGAACAGGCAGTAAACCAAATCTACAACTTCATAATAGGAAATAATAAACTGGCACTGCAGGCCGCTAAATCGAAAGCCGAAGACCTTGGCTTTTATACGCAGATTGAAACGGACATCCTCGCAGGAAACGCAGAAGATTTAGCTCCTCTTTTGGTGAAAACTGCCATTAAGTGGAGAAATGAGAATAAAAGCCTGAAAACATGTTTGTTATATGGAGGAGAACCAACAGTTAAGATTACAGGAAATGGTTTGGGCGGACGCAATCAGCACCTGGCACTTATCTGTGCAAAATTACTTCAGGGTCAGGCTGGCATCACCATTTTATCCGGCGGAACAGACGGCACGGACGGACCTACTGATGCTGCCGGTGCAGTAGTTGATGCTGAAACATTTCAGAATGCATTAAGACTAAATCTGAACATCGATCAACACCTTCAAAACTGCGATTCATACAATTTCTTCCGCAATGAAGGAGGTCTGATAATTACAGGACCTACCCAAACCAATGTGATGGACATTATCATCCTATTAATAGAGTGACCATTCCCGCAACGCAACTCATCGGCACATTTTATAGAAATCACAAATAGAAGGATTTACAATTCCATATCACATCGATTAATCATATGGTCGTTTCGTTTGATTAAAAGAAGTATAACTCACTGATATCAAATCGATTCATACAATTTAATTCGCCTAAGAAGATTATCAAAAATTATTTCAACGGGTAAGTCTGCATTAGGATCGATCTGCAATGTCTCATATTCGTCTTTTCTTTTAATACCAGCGGTTACAGGATAAATGGCTTTATCGACTATAAATCCTATCAGCGGTTTTTTCTTATTCACCCATAAGAAACATAGTTTTTTGCCTTTATAATAAAAAAACGGGATCTGGTATTTGCGTTCATGCGTAATCTGTCCATCTATGCTTAGGATTAAATTCTTCAATGCTAACAGACAGCCTTGTATTGGCTCAGATTGTTTCAAATAATAATTCTCCAGTTCTTGCGACATAAAATATTTTTCAATCTATTTAAATTATTGATTAGTAATCAAATTGATATTCAGTCGGGGACAAAGATAATTAAGTTTGGATTCTCTTCTTTTTTGGTTGGTGAGAAAATATGGCGCTATGACGAATACTATAGGTAATCTATGTGAACGTCTATTAAATAGTTTTGTGATCGATACGCTGTTTTAAATAATGCTGGAGTTGGCAAAGGGAAAGTGCAGGTTAAACAATGGGTGAAGCGATAAAAAGGGTAAATCGTATGGCGCTTTTTGCATTTTATAAGCAGACTTTGGCTCGTAATGCGCGATGATAGATGGCTATTTTTATAACTTACAGTTAAAAAACAGGCTAAAATACCCTAATATAGCTAACAAATCTACCCATTTAAAGGTATTGGTTAATTCTTTTGGGATGCTCATTTTTGCAGTGTTAATAAATGTTACAAAAATGAAATCCTCATTAGTAATGACTCCTCAAAAGGATGAAAATAAATGAGAGTTGCATGTAACCATTAAAAAGTAAATTATTTACACATGAGCGCAACTTTAAACAATCCCAACATCTTCAGAACTCCATCTGTATCTTTCAGATTGAAGGGTCGTTGTTGCTGCCCTTCTTCATCGCGAATGCGAATGTGTATCTGGTAAACTACCGATACATAAAACATCATCCCTGAATCATTTTATTGAGCAAAGCAAAGATTGCCAGTGTCGTGGGTTTCGCTTTGCACTTAAGTTAATATAAACTTATCAGGCGGCAATACCTGATACTTCCTTTTTATAATATCAACAAAATCTGTTAAATATGAGAAATCACTTCAAATTACTATTTATTCTTTTCTGGCTGGCGATACCGTTTAGCACTATAGCCCAGGAGCTAAAGATTAGCGGATCCGTACTTTCACAAGGGGACCGCGCACCACTGCCGGGAGCCACCGTTGCAATAAAAGGAACATCCTCAGGAACATTGACTGATGCGGATGGGAATTTTTCAATCAACCTCAAATCCGGAAATATTCTGGTCGTCTCGTTTGTCGGTTACCAGACCCAATCGTATGTAATTCGCAATAATGCAATCTTAAATATTGAATTAAAAGAAAACGTTGGTCAGTTGAACGAGGTTGTCGTCACTGCACTTGGTATTAGCAAAGAGAAAAAATCACTTGGATATGCCGTTCAGGAGATAAAATCGGAATCGATTTCAGCAGCGCCTGAAAGCAACCTGGTCAACTCACTATCCGGAAAAATCGCAGGTGTACAGGTAACTAACAGCCAGGGAAATATGGGATCGTCAAGGATTGTAATCCGTGGTGAGACCTCTATTTCGGGCAATAATCAGCCTCTCTTTATCGTTGATGGCGTGCCGGTTGACAATTCACAACTGACAACTACAGATGCATCACGTGATTTTGCCAATGCAATCTCCGATATTAACAGTGAAGATATTGAGAGCATTAGCGTATTGAAAGGACCGAATGCCGCTGCACTCTATGGTTCCAGGGCAGCAAGCGGAGTTATCCTGATCAAAACAAAGACAGGTCGCGGACAAAAGAGATTAGGGGTGAGTGCTTATTCAAAAACAACATTTGAAAGCACACTCGTTTTACCATCTTATCAGAATGGTTACGGTCAGGGGTCAGGCGGTACATTTTCGTACGTCGACGGTAAAGGTGGCGGTATTAACGATGGCGTTGATGAAAGTTGGGGTCCCCCACTCGACGGAAGACTGATTCCACAGTTTAATTCAAACGGGGTTCCGGTCCCCTTTATCGCCCATCCAAATAATGTAAAGGACTTTTTCGAAACAGGGCATACGCTTAATAACGGAATTGCCATAACGGGTGCCGACGATAAGTTTGATTACCGTTTTTCGTACAACAACACAAAACAAACAGGGATTTTACCAAATACCGATCTTGGAAAAAACTCTTTCGGAGTGAACAGCAGCTATAAGATTTTGCCCGACCTGGTGCTGAGTACGAGCGCCAATTATATCAACACGAGTTCTGATAACCTTCCCGGCGTATTTGGCAGAAGGGCAACTAGTTCAATGTTGCAGTTCGCATGGTTTGGCCGACAAGTTGATGTCAGCCAACTGAAAAACTATCGCGATGCAGATGGTAATCTGATCAACTGGAACAACAGCTACTATAGCAATCTTTATTTTATTGCCCATGAAAATACCGTTTCTCAACGCCGTGACAGGATCTTCGGAAATGTAAACCTGAATTATAAGTTTCTGAAAGATTTCACAGCCAACTTCCGCGTTGGAAACGATTATTACAATGACCGGCGTAAAATTAAGATTGCCTACGGAACCAATGGAACGCCATACGGTTCTTATCAGGAGATCGGTTATGGCGTAAGTGAACGAAATATTGAGTTGACACTAAATTATCAGAAGAAGATAAATAAAGACTTCTCTGTTGATATTTTGGGAGGCGGTAACCTTCTGTACAAATATTATGAGGAAAATAACCAGAAAGCGCCACGATTAGCGGTCAGGGATGTATATACTTTGGCCAATTCACGAGATCCATTGGTTTCTACCAACTCTTTTAGTGAGCAGAAGAAGAACAGCGCTTTTGCATCGGGACAGATCAGTTTCAGAAATTATGCTTTTGTGAACTTGACAGCCCGTAACGATTGGTCTTCGACCCTACCAAAAGGCAATAATTCCTATTTCTACCCCTCGGCGAATGCCAGTCTTATAGTTTCGCAACTACTGGATATTAAAAGTGATATTCTCTCTTACCTGAAAATCAGGGGTGGATGGTCAAAAGTGGGAAAGGATTCAAATCCTTATCAGCTAATTGATACGTATCCGTTTAATGCTCCGTTTGGAAGCAATCCATTACTGACAGTTACAGATGCATCGCTGAATGCCAACCTGAAACCCGAAACAACTACCTCATCCGAAATTGGAGCTGAGATTGGTTTGCTGAATGACAATGTTCACCTTGATTTAAGTTATTACAATACCAATAGTGTTGATCAGATTCTGAATGTTGATGTTAGTCCATCTACCGGGTATACTTCTAAATTATTAAATGCCGGAAAAATCAATAACAAGGGTTTCGAAGCACAGTTAAGTTTCTCCCCGGTAAAGATCACTAACGGGCTAACATGGAATGTAGTTGCGAACTTCTCCACCAACAAGAGCAATGTGTTGGAACTCGACAAAGAGGGTCTGCTAACCGCTTATCGGATCGCCCAGCAAGGAAATGTCTCTGTATTAGCAGCGATTGGCCAGCCTTACGGATCGTTGTTCGGGACCGCCTACAAACGCAGTGCAAATGGTGAAATCGTTGTAAAAGCAAATGGTACGCCGGATACAGATCCGAATAATAAGTTCTTCGGATCATTTCAACCCGACTGGGTAGGTGGCATTACCAACACATTTAATTACAAGAATTTCAGCTTCAGCTTCCTGATCGATGCAAAAATTGGCGGTCACATTTATGATGGAACACAATCAACAGGAACCTATACTGGTGTTCTGGCCGAAACCTTAAGAGGCAGGGATGAAGCGAATGGCGGTTTGCCTTATTATTATCCTGATAATGTAAAAACAGTGCTCCCAGTACAACTTCCATCGCACGGCTCGACAGCTCCGGGAAGCGAAGTGGTGTATCACGATGGAATGATCTTTGACGGAGTAAACGCTGACGGTTCAAAAAATACAACTGTTCTTCCGGCACAAACCTACTGGAAATCATTCAATACTATTGCTGAGTCAAGTGTCTTTGATGCTTCATTTGTAAAGTTCCGTGAAATAAATATCGGGTACAATCTTCCTTCCAAATGGGCAAAAACGATCGGCGCACAATCCGTCAATGTAGCATTGATTGGCCGCGATCTTTGGATTCTTTACAAGAATACACCACATATCGACCCGGAAACGGCCTTGAATACGGGGAATGGACAAGGACTCGAAAGCTTACAGGTCCCATCGACCCGGAGCTATGGTTTTAGTGTAAACCTCAATTTCTAATCATTAAAATTGTAAGAGATGAAAATCAATAGAATAATTATCGCTTTACTCATTGCTGTCGCTTCGACTTCTTGTGTCCAGGATCTCCTCGATACTAATAAAAATCCGAATGAATCGCAGGTGCCTCAACCGGATTATTTACTGACAAATGCCATCAAATCAAGCGTTGATACTTATTGGGGAACCACTAATAATCTTGACGGGACACTGCTCTTTGTTCAGCAGGTAGCTAAAATCCAGTATACCGAAATCGACCGCTATATTGCTTCCAACACCACCTTCGAAAGTCCGTGGAAAAGTTTCTATTCGCAGGGTCTCAGGGACCTGGCCGAGGTTATCAAAGTCGGGGAAACGGATAATCAACCCAATTACAAGGCAGTCGCAACTATCTTTCGTTCATGGGTATTCTTACTTCTTACTGATGCATACGGCGATATTCCATATAGCCAGGCTATTGATATTAACGCGTATATTACACCTGAATACGATGCTCAAAAGGACGTCTATCTCGGATTGCTTGCCGAACTTAAATCCTCGATTGCTTTGATCGATCCGGCAGGAAAAGCGATCGCGGGAGATGTCATCTATTCCGGAGATCTCACGAAATGGAAGAAGTTTGCCAATTCACTTAGGTATCGTATCGCCCTGAGAATCTCAGACAAAGAACCGGATGTGGCAAAGCAGGTAATTGCCGAAATACCTGTGACAGATCTGATCGGGGACGGAGACATTGCTCAGTTGGTCTATCAGACCTCTCCGAACCAGAATCCTATTGCACTATTCTTCGAAACACGTGATGATTATCGTGTAGGTAAGAGCATCGTCGAAACACTGAAAAGTCTGAACGATCCAAGGTTACCGGTGTTCGCCAATAAAACAGAAACTGCAACTCCCGAAGTATACATTGGCGTCCCCAACGGATTGACAAATAGCGCGGCAAGTGCGTTAGGCTTTGCAAAAACATCGAAGATCGGGACTTATTTTACCACACCACAAACGCCCGGAGTTATTTTGAGCACGGCTGAGGTACTGTTTGGAAGAGCAGAAGCCGCCGCCAGAGGTTACACAACCGAAGATGCTGAAAGTTTGTACAATCTGGCCATCAAGGCTTCACTAAAACAATTCGGAATTACAGACCTTGATGTGGTGGACACCTATCTTGCACAGCCTTCAGTGAAGTATAACAGCGCCAATTTCCGTCAATCAATCGGGGTGCAGAAATGGATTGCCTTGTTTGGTCAGGGATTGGAGGCTTTCGCCGAATGGCGCAGGCTTGACTATCCGCAATTGACTCCTGCCGTGGCGGGAGTACTCGATGGGAAAATTCCGGTAAGGTATATCTATCCTGGAAGCGAACAATCGTTAAACCTTAAGAATTACAAAATCGCCGTGGCACGTCAGGGAACTGATGCGCTTACCACAAAACTTTGGTTTGACGCAAATTAAAAAAATTGTAATTTTCCGATGTCATGATTAATGCGATTTGAGCAAACCCGGGGCCGCGATTCCCCGGGTTGTTTTTCAGAAAATACATACAAAACATTCAAGTATAAAAACAAGATAAATAAGTCGTTATGAAAAATATAAAGTGGATAAATTTAGTACTCATTCTTTCCGTTTTTGAAATAATAACCTCATGTCAGCAAGAAGCCAAAACCCTAAAAGAGGGATTGTGGAGGGGCGCATTTACGCTTCCGGGAAACGAAATCCCGTTTGTATTTGAAGTAAAAGGGACGAGCGCTGAAAACACATCGGTGTATCTGATCAACGGAACAGATCGTTTTGAGCTTAAGAATATCACTTATAACAACGATTCGGTGACCATTCCGCTTGATCTTTACTCTTCGGCTTTGAAAGGTAAACTCACAGAAAACGCTTTCGAAGGAGAGTTAGTGAAAATTAATACCGATAAACCTGTCGCTGGCGTACCATTTAAAGCAGTATATGGCGGACTCCCAAGATTTCCTAAAAGCGACGAAGCACCTTCGGTTTCGCTGGCCGGAACATGGGATGTGAAAATCATTTCGCCCGATGATACCTCGAATACGGTGGGCAACTTTGATCAAAAAGAGGCATTGCTTACCGGATCAATTCTAACAACAACAGGTGATTATCGCTTTCTTGAAGGAGTTGTTCAGGGAAAGAAATTTGCGTTGTCAGCATTTGGAGGTTCTTCACCCTACCTGTTGAAAGGTGAATTTACGAATGACAGCGCCTTCACAGGCGAATTTATTACACCGCGCAGAACCTCTGAAGTTGAAGGAAAGCGAAATGCCAAAGCGGCATTGCCAGATCCTTATACCATATCGCACCTAAAAGATGGTTTTACTTCTATAGAATTTACGTTTCCGAATCTCGAAGGGAAGCAGGTATCATTGTCTGATTCAACCTACAAAGGTAAAGTGGTAATCGTCACGATTCTTGGAAGCTGGTGTCCTAACTGTCTCGACGAGAATGCGTTTTTAACTGAATGGTATAAGTCAAATCACCAGCGTGGCGTCGAAATCATCGGACTTGGATTTGAACGTAAGGACGATTTCGAATCGGCTAAAAAATCATTGTCGAATCTAAAAACACGTTTGGGTATCCCTTACGAAATTCTATTTGCCGGGAAATCGAGTACAGAGGCAGCATCGAAAGCACTCCCCGCTTTAAACGGGATTTCGGCTTTCCCGACTACCATCTTTATCGACAAGAAAGGGAATGTGAGAAAAGTTCACACAGGATTTAATGGTCCGGCCACAGGTAAATTCTACGAAGAGTTTAAAACTGAATTCAGCGAATTAACCGATCAGTTACTTGCAGAATAAGCATCTGATTATTGAAAAAATCAGCATATAAGTAATCCCGGTATTCCTCTAAGCATTATGTAAGCGTATTTTATCAGGCATGACATAAGCAGGGTATAAGGAAGGCATGGGAAAATACTGCTGAGTTGTGGTTTGATTTACCTAAATACATCCTAATGATCGAAGTTGAGAATGGCATTTCCAAGGTTGGAGGTGCCATTTTTCATTTAAAACAGATTCCCGAAAAATACCTATAAATAGGTATGCTTTATGTCAAAATTGATTCAGATATTTGTCGCATAATATCAACTATTAATGAAAATGAATACAGCAAATAATTCACCCCGAATTTTCGGAACCTCAAACAGGGTTTCGGATTGCTGTCGTTTCAACATTTTATTCCTTCGAATGCGAATGTGCATGCGAATGTGTTTATAAAATTTTTCAATCTTTACATCTTTTTTTTCGTTAACTTAGTGATGCCTTTCAAAGGTCTCATGAGACAGATGTGAGGTTCTCTTTCCGAAATCGCAATTATTTATTTATATTTTTTTACTAATGACACAGAAGAATCACTTATTCGACACACGTTCAATTCATGTTGGCGAGAAGCCAGAATTTTTAGAGGGCAGCAAAAACGAAGTCGTTGCGCCTATTTATCTTTCATCAACCTATGCCCGTAAAGAGGTGAAGAATCCCGGGCAATTTCAGTATTCGAGAAGTGACAACCCCACAAGGTTTGCCCTCGAAAAACGTTATGCTTCGCTTGAGCAGACAAACTATGGCTTAGGTTTTGCATCCGGACTTGCAGCCGAGGCCGCACTTCTTTTCGCGTTACTGAAACCGGGCGATCACATCGTGGGCTTCGACGATTTGTACGGAGGAACAAAACGGCTGTTTAACCAGTGGAAAGAGAAATACAATATTTCGGTAAGTCTGGTTGATGCAACTCAGCCACATCTTATAGAAGAAGCAATCCTGCCCGGCACGAAGTTTATCTGGCTTGAAACACCAACCAATCCCTTATTGAAAGTTTGCGATATTGCAGCTATTTCTGAAATAGCGCATCGCCACAATGTGTTGGTAATTGTCGATAACACCTTTCTTTCACCTTATTTTCAGAATCCATCTGTACTGGGTGCCGATATTGTTGTCCATAGTATTACAAAATATATTGCGGGGCACAGCGACGTAATTGGCGGCGCAATTATGCTTAATGATAAGGACCTTTACGATCAGCTCAAGTTCGCTCAAAATTCGCTGGGTATCGTTCCTTCGCCTTTCGATTGTTATCTTGTGCTTCGCGGATTGAAAACATTGTCGCTCAGGATGGACAAACATCAGTCGAATGCACTCGCGATTGCAGAATACCTCGAAAATCATCCAAAAGTGACACGCGTCTATTATCCAGGTCTGCCAAGTCATCCGCAATATGCACTGAACCTCAAGCAGACAACCGGTTTTGGAGGAGTGATCTCTTTCGAGATAAAAGGTGGCGAAAAGGAGGCTGTTCAATTTCTCGAAAGCCTTGAGTTATTTTCTTTGGCAGAGAGCCTTGGCGGAGTTGAATCGTTGATTGAACATCCTGCCCTTATGACACATGCTTCAATTACCAAAGAAGAGCGCGAACAAGCCGGCATTAAAGATTCTCTGATCAGAGTCTCTATTGGGGTGGAAGATAAAGCCGATCTGATTAACGATCTGGAACAGGCTTTTAATCAAATTTAACCCATATTTGTTCCCGAAAACTATTCTGAATTATAAAGACATGTTTTTTCAATGATTTAGTTTTGAAAAAACATGTCTTACAAACAAACATTACAAAAACCGCTATGAGTACCAATAAAGTTGATAATTTGATCATTGCAGATTCCCAGTATCTGGTAGTCGAGGCGCTTAAGTCTCTCATCGGAGTCGATGAAAGATATCTTATTGCGGGAGTTACAGATAATCAAAACGATCTCTATAAGATACTTGACAATGCTCAATGTGGTCTGTTAATCACAGATTTTTCGAACATTGATTACGATGGCCTTGACGATTTAAAAAATATCAGAGAGAAATACCCGAAAATATCGATACTAATACTCACGAATGTAATCAGCAAGGCAGAGTTTGCCGGATTAACGAAGGCGGGCATCAAAAATATAATTTATAAGACTGCAGATAAAGAGGAACTTTTTAATGCCATTGAATCAGCGTTGAAAGGCAAAAAGCATTATTCCGATGAAATTCTTGACATGTTTCTCGATCTTAACGAAAATAAATACGCAATTGAGGATCCCAAACATCTTACGGCTTCAGAAATTGAGATTGTGAAATTGATTGCTGACGGACTGACAACTAAAGAGATCGCTGCCAAAAGAAACATCAGTTATCACACAGTGAATACCCACCGAAAGAATATCTTCAAAAAAGTAGAAGTTTCAAATGCTTCAGAATTGACAATGCACGCTATTAAATCGGGATGGATAGAAAATATTGAGTATTATATCTAATCAAGGTTTTTTAAACATTTTGATGAGTGATCTATAAATACAGCGCTAATGATCGCAGACCGTTGGCAAGTTGCCAATTTGAAAGGGTTGAGATTAAAGCGTCTTTATCATCCACAATTCACATCCAAAATGGCCACTATTTCCCAGCGGAGCCTTCAAATAACTGAAACCAAACCTTTCATATACTTTCAAAGCCTGCTTAAGTTCGGGCATTGATTCAATATAGATTTGAACAAAGCCTAAATCTTTGGCAGTCTGAAGGCATTTTTCAATAATTGACCTTCCAATTCCCTTTCCTCTTGCTTCAGGCAATAAATACATTTTCACCAATTCACAAGTATCGTTGGGCAACCCTTCGGTTGGAAAAATTCCGCCGC
Organism: Bacteroidales bacterium; assembly: GCA_015654795.1. Lineage (GTDB taxonomy): Bacteria > Bacteroidota > Bacteroidia > Bacteroidales > Prolixibacteraceae > JAAFHB01. The sequence continues at coordinate 14,800 of JAATGF010000133.1, read as the reverse complement.
CGCCTATAATTTGTCCATCTTCGTTTTCGGCGACATAATAAACTGATCGGGATTTTTGAAACAATTCAAACAATGCATCGGTCGACGCATCATAATAAACGGTACCCGGATGATTGGCTCCAAACTCGGTAAGTGTAGCACGGATAATTTTTGCCAAAGCGGGATTGTCTGGTTGTTGTATGGATCTGATTTGCATATTTTAATCACTTTAAAATGAATAAGTCTCCTATTTAATATTGATGGAATAAAACCTGAAATTTCAATTTCATTTGCTGATTATGGCAAATATACCCAAAAAACAGGCATGACAAATACCTTCCTATTATTAAAATTTTCTTATTGATTTATAGCATATTGAACGTGATAACGCCTTTATTTGAAAAAGTTCATTCGTCATTGAGAATCTTCATTTGTAGATCCGGTGCTGGTATGGGATCTGATATCAGACTCTATATATAAAATCTTGATATAGAACAATCATAAAGGGATCAAGTTGAAAAGTTGGGAGATTTGACCTGTCCTGAAATTTACAGACTTTTTAATTTCATCCGCTCAATTCTGTTTTTGCAATTTGTATTCATCTTCTTCTGATCTTTACTTTTATTACAGTAATGATTTTTCCAATAAAAGTTATCAAATAGCCATGAGAATAAACTTCACATAAACCGAAAATGATTATTTGGCTATTCCATGCGACCATTAAAAAACAAATTATAAACGCATGAAAGAAAAGAGCAAAGCATCGTCCATCGCCGTCCATTTCCGTCCATCTCAATAAAAATTGATCCAAATTATACGTTTTTTCCTTACCTTTATCCTACCGATAAAGGCGCCCCACTTCCTCCGTACCTGGTCCTGACCAACTCCGTACCAACTTCGGGTTCTTTTCTCTGGTGACAATTTCATGGGTATTTAGTGTTTCATAATCTGTATTTCCTAATCTCCGTGAAACCGGCATCCGTGTTCAAATCCATTTTATTATATATTTTTAAATATCTCTCCCCGGAATTCTGTCTTGATCCGCGCAGAAAAGGTATAAAGTTGGTATAGGGAAGGAATTACCACATCAAAACTTATTTTTCACATCAAATTAAGAAATGATTCAAAGCCTGTTTTGATGAAAATATAGATTTAACCGTTGGGATATAAGAAATCAGAAGGCTCTAAAGATTTGTGCGCGTAATATATCCCGATAAAATGGAATGAACTATTATTTGATATTGTTGATAAGAGAATTCTTAGTTTCGAGAGGCCCTGAGTTCTGGTCTATTTTCAAGGTATTCTTTGAATTTTTTTTTGAAAGTTGATTGCTTTATTTTTCCTGATCAATCATAAGCCAATTGTCCAAAATGATTTAAGAAACTAAATATCACTGCATCGTAGAATCTAACAGTATGGATATTCTTTGCTATTAAGAATCAATCCAGATTTGTGTTTTTGTCAATTTAAGTGTTATTTTCATTATATTTGGCACCAAAGAACTACTAATTTACAATTTTCGGTTACCTTTTTTTATTTTTTTTATGATCAAAAAGTTTAAATCTACCAAATGGCCCTGGTTTGTATTTTTTACAGGATTGTTTGTTTGTGCTATCGTGCTGTTTGCCAGCAATAAAGCATTACACATTACTTCAACTGACGAATATTGCCAATCATGTCACATTCATCCGGATGCTGACGCTTCATGGCAAAAATCAACTCATTTCTACAATCCAAGCGGCGTCAGGGTTCATTGTGTAGAATGCCATTTACCACCCAAAGACGATAACCGCTATTTATTTATAAAAGCAAAAACAGGGTTAAAAGACCTATACGGATTTTATTTTAAAGACAAAACCTCCTTCGATTGGGAAAGCAAACGACTTCTTGAACATGCCGTAAAAATTGTTTATAACGAGTCGTGTATCAAATGCCATCAAAATCTATTCACCAAAGGGCTGTCTGTTGAAGGTGGCACAGCACACCTTTACTATGAAAAAAATGCCGAAGCACTTAAACTACAATGCATTAATTGTCATCTTGATGTCGGTCACTATAATCCCAATTATAAACATGGGAAAATGACAGGGGTACCTGTCAACAGCGCTTCATCAAAAACATTATACACAGCACCGGCAACAGTGACTGCTTTTCAAAACTACACGGAATTCATTCCCAATAGTCCTGTTTCGTTCAGCATGATCGCGGTAAAAGGGGGAACATTTAAAATGGGAAGTCCCGAAAAAGAACCTTTCCGTAAAAGTGATGAAGGCCCCGTGCGTAACGTGACAGTTTCGCCATTCTTTATGGGTGAAGTTGAAGTTAGCTGGGACGAGTTCTGGACATTTTTTGCATCAACAATGTCGGAAGGTCGTGTCGATCCAAATGAAGTGATGGCTCACAATGCCAATTCTCCCGATGCTGTTACCGGACCTACTCCTCCTTTTGGAATTCCTGATCAGGGTTGGGGAAGCGGGAAACGCCCTGCCATTACAATGACACACTACTCCGCCAAGACCTATTGCCAGTGGCTTTCGAAAGTAACCGGAAAAAAATACCGGCTGCCAACCGAAGCAGAATGGGAATATGCCTGCAGAGCGGGCAGTGAAACCCCATATTTCTTTCCTGGCGACCCTAAAAAATTATCACAAGAGGGATTCAGGAGCAAAATTTTCGGAGCCGACACTTCACTGATCAGCCGGTATGTGGTATATGCGCTTAATTCATCCGGAAAAACTCAGGAACCCGGATTTGTTAAAGCAAATCCATTCGGTTTAAAGAATATGCAAGGTAACGTACTCGAATATTGTTCAGATTTCTATGCCGAAAATGCATACTCCAAAACCGGAACAACTGTTACCAATCCCAAGGGCCCTGAATCGGGTGAAGAGCATGTCATTCGCGGGGGTAATTATTCTTTTGATGCAAAAGACCTCAGATCGGCGGCACGAGGATTTACACGAACAACCGACTGGTTAAGAACAGATCCGCAGCAACCTAAAAGTATCTGGTGGTATTCAGATATTAAAGGGATTGGATTCCGGGTAGTTTGTGAACCAGATAGTTCTGTAGTTATTAAATAAATTTTTTAGATTGATACTAATCCATTTAAACACAAAGATCATGACTAAAAAGAATTCGTTAAGCAGGAGAGATTTTTTTACGACAACTGCTGTCGTAGGTGCTGTTGGCACAATGGGCGCGAGCGTTGTCCTTGCTTCGTGCGCTGCCGGAGCTGAAAAATTAGTACCATTACAGTCACTTGCAGGGGCTTACATTCCAGACCTCGTTGACAAAGCAGCTGATGGAAAACCATTAAAGGCTGGTGTTATCGGTTGTGGTGGTCGTGGATCGGGAGCCGCACAGAACTTTTTGGATGCAGGCCCCAATCTTCAAATCGTAGCTTTAGGTGACCTTTTCCAGGATCGTATTGATGATTGCCGCAAAGGTCTGAAAGAAAAATTCAACGTAGAGGTTCCGGACGATATGTGCTTTACCGGATTCGATGCTTATAAAAAAGTACTTGCAGCAGGAGTTGACCTTGTTATCATTGCTACTCCCCCCGTATTCCGTCCGGCACATTTCGAAGCAGCTGTTGAGGCAGGCAAACATGCATTTCTTGAAAAACCAATTTGTGTTGATCCGGTTGGGGCACGCTCAATTATGGCTACCGCTAAAAAAGCTGAAGCACAGGGACTTTGTGTAGTTACAGGAACACAACGTCACCACCAGAGAAGCTATGTTGAGAGTTTCAAACAAATTCAAAGTGGTCTGATCGGAGAAATTGTTTCAGGAAATATATATTGGAATCAATCCATGCTATGGTACAGGGAACGTAAACCGGAATGGACCGATATGGAGTTCATGGTTCGCGACTGGGTAAACTGGAAATGGCTTTCAGGTGATCATATCGTTGAGCAGCATGTTCATAACATCGACGTATTCAGCTGGTTCTTCGGTAAAAAACCTGTAAAGGCAGTTGGATTCGGTGCAAAACAACGCAGATTATCGGGCGATCAGTATGACATGTTCAGTATTGATTTCGAATATGAAGGTGGGGTACATGTTCACAGCATGTGCCGTCAGATCGACGGATGCGTTAATAACGTTTCAGAACATATACAGGGAACTAAAGGTTCATGGGACAGCAATAAAATGGAAATTGTGGATCTTCAGGGGAAAGTACTTTGGAAATTCGACAGCGAAAAAGAAAAGGCTGATTTTAAACAAACCAATCCTTACGTGCTTGAACATGTTGATCTTGTTAACCACATCAGGGCTAATACCAAAATTAACCAGGCAGAGGAAACAGCCATATCTTGTTTAACAGGAGTCATGGGCCGCCAGTCCGCTTACACAGGTGCTGAAGTAACATGGGAAGAAATCAGTAGTTCAACTTTGAATTACCTTCCAGAGAAACTGGAGATCGGTCCGGTCGACATGAGCAGTTATGTTATTATGGTTCCTGGTAAAGCGAAAGAAGAGAAAAAAGCTTAATCAAGATAGACTAAAAACAGAACCCCGCTGCTGAAAAGTAGCGGGGTTTTTAATGATCGGCGGCTGGCAATTTGCAACTGGAATTGGCTTTATCGGGATTACACAACTTTCTGATTGGGAAGTGCGGCAAACTGCTAATGGCCAACAGCCAGAAGTATTTTATCAAATTAATTGATCAGTTAAATTTAGTTTATCTCAAAATGGACCGGATCGTGGTAATTCCGGTAAGTTCCGCCCCATAAAAGATGATATCTGTTTGCAATTTCCGGTACTCCCGTTTTTCGCCACGAACCTTTTGAATTGCCTTTTTTCAACCATAACGTGGTAAGTCCAACCCGTTTATAAAGATTAATGTCAACCGCTCGTCCCAACACATGGCGGCTTTTATTTACGGCAGCATTCCGCGGATTATCCCGTTTCAGTTGAATTTGCTCTTCCCTTGAGCGCAATCCGCTAATGATCTTCACTTTCCAGCCTGATTCTTTTTCAATATCATCTACAAAGTGTTCAAATCGTTCGGCATATTCTTTATTTACTCCGGCCAGATCATTTAGTTCAGAGCGGTTAATAAAACGAACCCGCAGATCATAAACGATCGTATAGCAAACATACCCGATCGTTATAATAATGAGAAGGATAAGGGTATTGATCAAATGTCTTATCAGAGGTGTCCGCTTTTTCGAGCCCATTATAGCTGCCTTTATTTTTTGATTAAATGAATAAATCTGCGAAAATAACACCATTCGACCAACTTATCAGAGTCCACGCTATAAATAATTTGATTTTTCATTGATAAAATAATTCTTGTGAAACTGGTTCATTAAAGTTTTGTTTATAACTTTAATGCCTGTTATAAAGTTCATGAAACGAACCCTGATATATTGGGGAGTTGAATCCAAAAAATCAAACAAATAATTTATTAACTAATTTATTTTCGGATGAATAGAAAATTACGCATGGGAATGGTTGGCGGAGGAAGCGACGCGTTCATTGGTGCAATCCACCGCCTTGCAGCTTTTATGGATAACCAGATCGAACTGGTTTGTGGTTGTTTTAGTGTAAATCCCGAGATCTCGGTCTCATCAGGAAAATCGTATTTCCTGCCCGACAACCGCGTATATCAATCATATAAAGAAATGTTTGAAAACGAGGTAAAACTACCTGAAGGTGAAAGGATGGATTTTGTTACAATCGTGACACCAAATTTCGCCCATTTCGAACCAGCAATGATGGCCCTCGATAACGGATTCAACGTTGTGATCGATAAGCCCATCACTTTCACACTTGATCAGGCTAAAATATTGAAGGCAAAAATTAAAGAGACAGGCCTGACTCTGGCCCTTACACATACCTATTCGGGTTACCCTGCAGTTAAAGAGGCACGCGAACGTGTACGACGCGGCGATTTTGGGAAAATACGAAAGGTTCTTGTCGAATATCCCCAGGGATGGCTCTCCTCTAAAATCGAAGATGTAGGAAATGCACAGGCCTCGTGGCGTACCGACCCAAAACGTTCCGGCAAGGCCGGATGTATGGGCGATATCGGAACACATGCACACCATTTGGCAGAATATGTTAGCGGCCTTAAAACAGTCGAACTTTGTGCTGAACTCAATGTATTTGTTCCCGGCCGGTTGCTCGACGATGACGGAGCTGCTTTACTCCGGTTCGATAATGGCGCCAGGGGTGTACTAATTGCAACACAAATTGCAGCCGGCGAAGAAAACGCGCTGAAACTAAGGGTTTACGGCGACAAAGGCGGGCTTGAATGGAATCAACACGAACCCAATACATTACTGGTCAAATGGAGTGAGAAGCCAACTGAAATTGTACGTGTCGGATCTGGTTATATGAGCGACATTGCCAAATACAACACGCGTACCCCGGGAGGCCATCCCGAAGGTTATCTCGAAGCGTTTGCCAATATTTACCGCAATTTCTCATTAACTGTGCGGGCCAAAATGAATAATGAGACACCAAAAGCAGAATGGCTTGATTTCCCAACTGTCGAAGATGGTATCCGCGGAATGCAATTTATTGATACTGTTGTAGAATCAGGATATAATGATCAGCAAAAATGGGTAAAATTCGTCGAATAAATATAATTAAAGGATGAAAAGAGCAGTAACAATTTTTACCGGACAATGGGCCGATCTCACACTTGAGACAGTTGCCCAAAAAATAAAATCATTCGGGTACGATGGATTGGAACTGGCCTGCTGGGGTGACCACATCGAAGTCGATAAAGCCGATCAGGCATATTGCGACGCCCGCCTTGCCTTGCTGAAAAAATATGATCTTAAGCTATTTTCTATTTCTACACATCTTGTAGGACAGGCAGTTTGCGATAATCCTGACTTTCGTCACAAGGGATGTCTTCCTGCTTATATCTGGGGTGATGGTGATGCAGAAGGAATCCGTCAAAGGGCTGCAGCCGAAATCATTGAAACAGGAAGGGTTGCTAAACGTCTGGGATTGAAAGTTGTGAATGGCTTCACGGGAAGTTCAATCTGGCCCTATCTTTATTCTTTTCCTTCGGTTTCGCAGGAAGCCATCGAAGATGGATACAAAGACTTCGCCAAACGTTGGCTTCCAATTCTCGACGCCTATCAGGAGATGGGGATCAAATATGCGCTTGAAGTTCACCCTACCGAGATCGCTTTTGATATCGAAACTGCGAAAAGAGCGCTGAAAGCAGTGAATAATCACCCTGCATTTGGCTTTAACTACGATCCAAGCCATTTAGGTTATCAGGGCGTTGACTATGTGAAGTTTATTTACGAGTTCAGCGACAGGATTTTCCATGTTCACATGAAAGATGTCACGTGGAATGACCACCCCGGAACTATCGGTGTGTTTGGAGGTCATACTGAGTTTGGCGATAATCGCCGTTTCTGGAATTTCAGAAGCGTAGGCCGTGGAAGAATTGACTTCGAGAAGATTATCAGGGCATTGAACGATATTCAATATACTGGTCCTCTCTCAGTTGAGTGGGAGGATAGTGGTATGGATCGCGAAATGGGCGCTGCCGAATCGTGTGAATTTGTGAAGAAGATTGACTTTTCACCAAGCACATTGGCATTCGACGCTGCATTTAGCAAAGAGTAAACTGATCTTGAAATAGTATAGGAAAAGGCCGGACTCAATCCGGTCTTTTTGTTATTCAGGGCAATCGGTCATCAATCGATCAGACTTTTATTTCAACAGAAGAGTACTAAATTTGCATAGTAATTGGCTATTTTGATAGTGAAACAGTGCTCTTAAGTTTGGGTTAAGATGTAATATCGGTTTTTTAATCAGGATTTGAGATTTAATATTTGCCGTTTTGCCGCTTTCGCAAAATATTCTAACACAGATTCCGGTCTGTTCTCGTCACTTATCAGGTTGAAATACGATATTTTGAGTTTTCATTATTTATTACACTTAACACCACTATCAATGCAGGTTAACGCCAAAAACTATCATACCATCTGGGTTCATTCTGAAAATAAGCAGATTGTACGGGTGATCGATCAGCGAAAGCTTCCCTTCGAATTTGAGGTCGTCGATTTGTATACTGCAGCTGATGCTTTCGAAGCAATCCGTAATATGACGGTGCGTGGAGCTCCGCTGATTGGCGTCACAGGCGCTTACGGGATCTATCTTGGATTGATTGGTGCCACTGATCTCAACTGGAGAACCGAGCTTCTCACGTTCGCGGAATACCTCAAATCGGCACGTCCTACTGCTGTAAATCTGGCCATTTTGATCGATGAGATGGTGGAATTGCTTTCAGTCTGCTCCTCACGAGAATTGGCTTATGATCGTGCGTTGGAAGAGGCAGACAGAATGAAATTAAGAGAAATCGCCTGGTCGGAAGCGATCGGTGACTTTGGATGTGAATTAATCGCTGAGATCAGCAAACGAAAAGATGACAAGCCTGTCAATATCCTCACCCATTGCAATGCAGGGTGGCTTGCATGTATCGATTGGGGCACAGCTACAGCTCCAATGTATAAAGCTTTTCAAAAACAAATCCCTATCCATGTTTGGGTTGATGAAACGAGACCCCGAAATCAGGGTGCACGACTGACTGCCTGGGAATTATCACAGGAAGGAATCCCGCATACCGTAATTCCTGACAACGCGGGAGGTCATTTGATGCAACACGGATTGGTCGATCTTTGTATTGTCGGGAGCGATCGAACGACTTCAACAGGCGACGTGGCCAACAAAATCGGGACTTATCTTAAAGCGCTCGCCGCTTATGATAATAAAATCCCCTTTTACGTAGCACTCCCCTCCTCTTCAATTGATTTCACTATGAAAGATGGAATTAAAGAAATACCAATTGAACAAAGAGATACTGATGAGGTCTGCTGGATGGAAGGCCAACTTGAAAATGGAAAGATTGGAAAAGTCAGAATCATCAACGAAAAATCGCCTGTCACCAATTTTGGTTTCGATGTAACACCCGCGAAATATGTTACAGCTCTGATTACGGAAAGAGGAATTTGCAAAGCAAATGAAGAGGATATTCTGAATTTATTCCCTGAAATGAGGGGAAAAATTAACTCGTATACTGATTGATGAACATGCTAATTCGCTTAATGTGTTTGTGTTGACTATTCTTACGGGTGTAAAATCTGAAGATTAAATTACATAAATAATTTAATACATATATCATTATCTTTGTCTGTGTTTATGACCTTACTATGAATAAATCTCAACCACATGATGGCTATATTAAATGCAATTGCTGCCTCTCAACGGAAAAGGCAGCAATCCCTTCAGAACTATTTGTTCCGTTAAACTCCTGGAGAGAAGAGCTATGGATCAGATGCTTAATTGGCGCTTATCCTGACGGAACCGGCTATGGTAATATTTCGATCCGCTTACCCCAAACCAATCAATTTTATATCTCAGGTACCGCTACCGGAGGAATCCCCGAACTTGATCAGATTCACTACCCCTTGGTAGAACGGTGCGATATTACACTTAACACAATATGGTGCAGCGGGTTAGTTAAGGCTTCAGCTGAGTCAATGAGCCACGCAGCCATCTACTCTGCCAATCCCGAAGTCGGAGCTGTTGTCCATATTCACAATCTTCAATTATGGCAAAAGTATCTTGATATACTACCAACCACGTCGAAAGATGTTGAATATGGGACTCCTGCAATGGCTTCTGAAATCAGTAGAATTATGGCCTTGCCGGAAACATTAAATAAAAAGATTATTGTGATGGGCGGACATAAAGAAGGACTCATCTCATTTGGCAAAACGGTTGAGGAGGCTGCAAAGGTAATTCTGGGACTGGTGGAGGATGAATAGTTAAACAGCTGGAAGGCAGAAAGCTGAAATAGTGGTTAAATGGACTATCAGGCTCACGAAGAAGGATTTTATTTTAGAATATGAATCAGGACAATAAAAATAGATTAAATGATCAGGATAGCAATCATAGGGGGGTCGGGACTTGAGAATCCCGAAATTCTAAAGCACACAGAAAGTATCTCAATCAAAACACCTTACGGCGATCCAAGTTCTGAATTTATTAGCGGAACGATCGGTGAGGTCGAGGTGGTTATTCTTTCTCGTCATGGGCGTGATCATACGATTCCACCTTCACAAGTCAATAACAGGGCGAACTTATATGCGATTAAAGAATTGGAATGCTCTCATATACTTGCGACTACGGCATGCGGAAGTCTGCGTGAAAATATTGGCAGAGGTGATTTGGTGATTCCCGATCAGTTTATCGATTTCACGCGACACAGGGAGATCACTTTCTTCAAAGAATTCGCTCCCAATGAGATGAAACACACGCCAATGGCCGATCCATTCAATAGTTATCTGCGCGAGAAACTAATAACTGCGGGTCGTGAACTTGATTTGAAGATTCATCCAAACGGGTGTGTCATTACGATCGAAGGACCCCGATTCTCAACACGTGCCGAATCGCGCATGTTTCAAAGCTGGGGCGGCGATATGATTAATATGAGTACTGCTCCCGAATGTATTCTTGCCAATGAGCTTGGAATTCCTTATGCATCAGTGGCTATGGCAACCGATTACGATAGCTGGAAAGATGATGAGACATCTGTTTCATGGGAAGAGATTCTGAAAGTTTTCGGTCAGAATGTTCATAATGTGATTAATCTTCTGCTAAAAACGATTCCGGCGGTTTAATTTACAAAAAACATTTGCTAAATACGTTGCAATTGATTAAAATTGCACTCCGAAATTCAATAACGAATTTTGAGGGCCTATAGCTCAGTTGGTTAGAGCATCTGACTCATAATCAGGGGGTCCCAGGATCATGCCCTGGTGGGCCCACCCCAATGGAAAACACTTACGGAGATAATCTGTAAGTGTTTTTTGTTTTACGCAAGGTTATGGGGGATTTCGGATGGCTTTCCAATAAATTTTGGATAAACCAAAGCATATTTACATTACTGAATAGTTCGTTCCCGGACCTGTTCCATATTTCTCTATCAAATTTTTATCGATTAAATCTGGTAAAATTCGTTTAACGGTGGGACTGGGTATTCCTAGTTTCTGTGCAATATCTCCTGATTTACACCCGGGATTATTGCTTATATAAACCAAAATTGACTTCTCTTTTGGTGAGAGTTGTGTTTTAACGCCTTGAATATCAAGTTTTTTCATCAATTGTTTCTGGATATTAAGCAAAGCCTCAAAGAAAAAGACCACCCAGCTAGTTACTTCTTCGTTTGGACGATTCGCCTGACAACTTCTCAAAACCCGATAATATTCAGTTTTGTGGTTTTCAATTTCATGCTCAAAACTTACATATTGAATCCATTTATATCCATTTTTAAGCAATAATAGTGTTGAAATTAACCTGCTCAGCCTTCCATTTCCATCTTGAAATGGATGAATACTTACAAAATCATAAGCAAATAAGGCACATTTTACTAACGGATGAGTCTGATTGTCACTGCTATACCAATCAACAAGCTGGCGCATTGCATCTTTAGTTGGATACCCGGCTTCTGTTGTTTGAAAAATAATCTGATGTGTACCATCATGCAAAGTGGCTTTGACAGCATTGGAAAGTTGTTTATAATCTCCTTTATGCCATTCATCTTTTTTGCTGTACTTCAGGAGAATGTTATGCAGGTTTTTTAATTCATTTTCACTTATCCTTATATCTGCGTAGGATTCCGATATTATATCCAAAGTCTCAAAGTATCCAACAACCTCCTGGGAATCTCTATCTTCAATTTTGTTAATATCAATTTTTTTGAGCAGTACCTCAACTTCTTCGTCCGACATTTTGGAACCTTCTATGCGTGTTGAAGCTCCAACACTGCGAACAGTTGCGATGGATTTTAATTGTTTTAAACTCTGTCCTTCCCGTTTTTCTATTGAAGCCCATGAAGCATCAAACCTGTCGATTTGGCTGATCATATTAATTAACCGCCAATCAATGTTTAACTTAAATGTATATACAATGTTTTCCATATCACAAAAATATCAAAAAAAACCGAAATGTGATACGATATGATTCGTTTTTATTCGATAGATATACGATAGAAATGATACGATATAAGCCTATTTGATACGATTCTGAGACGATATTTCTGATTTTCAAACAAATTGAAGTTGCAGATAGTCGCGATGGGATCACCCACAGAATCAAACACTTACCTTTCGAAAAAGGCAGGTGTTTTTTGTTTACGGGAGGTTGCAATGAGGGAAATCTGCCACCGATGTTACAGTTATATCATATTTTACTCTTAACTGATTCAGAAAAAACGTTTTTCTTGTATTTTCAGTGCAAAAGGATAATACTAAAAAGTTCGGGATGATAATCATATATCAGTTTCAGTTCTTTAGTCCAGTCTTTGTATCTGTCTTTAAACTGTTCGAATAATTTGTCCATGGTGGTTTATTTTGGACAAAAAAATGAATTTTGTACTATCATAGTGCAAATGGATTCGTTGATACTGCCTTCCAAAATCAGCAACCTTATCCATATGTTATTTGTCGGTACTGTTTTCGACAATTGTTATGTGTTGATAACTAGAATAAAAATTGCATCTTTGATGTACTTGATGGAGAATATTTTGGGATGGCTGATAAAACTGATCGGAGTTATTGAAATGAAAGTATCGAAAATTTTACATTGTTCACAATGGCGCATTCGTGTTGACTTTGCTCCAGTACACAAGGCAAATATATTGAGAACTGCGTTCCACATACTTAAAACACACAGAGACGTTGGGCCAAACTATAGAAAAAATCTAAAATAGCTGATAATCAATATGAAAATAACTACATTTAAACAATTTGGAACTTTCTCAGTGATTATATTATTGCCGTTGATGCTGATTTTTATTGGATTATTGATTAAATCAGGATTTTCATCAGGCCCAATTGCAATAATTCAAATGTTTGTAATTGTTACGTTTCTGATTTGTCTATTGATTTTCTATCAATTAACAATAACGATTGACAATAATACAATTTCTTTTAAGCTTGGGATTGGATTCGTGGGTAAAACGTACAAATTTTCAGATATTAAATCTTGTAAAGCAGTTACAAATTCGGTATTAAATGGGGTCGGTATTCGTATGCTTTCAAATGGTTGGTTATATAATGTCTCTGGCCTAAAAGCAATTGAATTGCAATTTAAAAATCGCAGGTCTATTGTCAGAATTGGCACCGATAAACCTGAAGAGATTGCAGATATAGTAAATACGTTAATAAAAGCTGAAACAGTCAGCAAGAACGAAATTATCGAGAAGAAAAGGCAATTTAATCCAATGTGGATTGTTGTGATAATATTGTTTTTACTGCCAATTGCATTGTTGATATCGAGTAAACAAGAGGCTAATATTTATGCAGACCAAAAAGGATTAATAATTGAAGGTACTTATGGATTGGCTATTGCATACGATAATTTAATACAAGTTGATACTATAAATTCACTTCCGCAGATTAAAATCAGAACAAATGGTTATGCACTTGGAAAAACAAAGATTGGCAATTTTAGATTATCAGATTATAGCAATGTAAAACTATACGTAAAGAGTGGATTTCCGCCATATATTTTGATTCATGCAAAAGATAATAAACCGATTTACATTAATTTTGAGGATAGAATGAAGACGATTAATTTATATAATGAATTGAAAAAGAATAAAAAATAGCTATGCCCAATAAGTAAAGATTCGTGTGGTCTCGTGCCTCGACCACACGTGAAGCCTTGTTGCACGAAATCCCCTTCCGGACTGGCATCTCATGATCCATTTTCTATAAATAATGCGACCTCTCTGAGGTCTTTCTAATCTTCTCCGAGTTTTTCAGCAGATCCTGATTAACATGAATAATGTGTTGCATAAAACCGGCTCCCGGGTTTATCATTTGATGCAACATTGTTTAATCGTATAATATACTGACATATAATAACATGTAGTATAAAAATAAATAATAACGCAATATTATTGCAACACTTTCCCGGGAAGGAGTTTGCGGACAGGTGTTGCAATAACGTTGCATTATCGTTGCGTTATAAAAATTTGCAAGCCTTTAAATACCTATATATCAAATGTATAAATGTAATTAAAAGCAAATAATACTGTTGCGCTCAAAAACAAAGCCGTACCAGGCTTGATGTGTTGCAACCTGGAAATTTCAGATTGTCAATTGATCGTAATTAAGTGCCAGAAATGAAATAATGTCGTATTTGAAAAAGCATCCTTTTCTCGTTATATATTGTTAATTTTCAAAATTAATTCAAGTCAGGAGTTGACCCGGACTTGACCCGGAGTTGACCAGAAGGAAGTCCAGGCGGATTTTGCGCCGTTATTGTTTAATAAAAAAGCCGTTATTGTTCAGTAACGAATTACCTGAGCGAACAGCAGACATTTATTCTTTGCCGGGAAGCTGTAAACTGGAAGGAGTTAATCCTATGGCGTGCTCACAGATGTCCTGAACCGGCTTCCAGTTCATTCTGTCTTACGCCTGAATGAACTGCTGCAGGCAACTGAAAACCCATGAACTAAAACCATTCAAGTATAAAAATCTCCCACTGATTTAATATCGGATACCTGTAGCAGGCCGAATGCTTACAATATACTGATCTTTGTTGTATTTGCTCTGACGGATATGGATCATCATACGCCCTGATGAGCAACCTACTCTTTATACATATCCCATATTCAAAATAATTTTGATCACCTTATCTTGAAACCATATTTTACAGGGCTACCCAGTAGAGAACTTACGCTTACAACCCACAACTCCATTCCCTTATTTGCGGGCGGATTGTTTTCTGATGGGACTTCATAAATAAGGGAATAAGGTTTTATTATGTT
>JAATGF010000065.1 GCA_015654795.1 Bacteroidales bacterium | reverse complement strand
TAGAAGCGTTTTATTATGCCTCTTGTAAATATGATCATCCATATGGCGAAAATACGCTTTTTCAAAGCGTCATGAAAACCTTAGGTTTTCAAACTTTCCTATTTACCCCGGGGCAAGCCCCGAGGAATTCTTTTGATTAAATTAAGTCACAGAACTGTGACTGGGTGAATCTTTAGTACATGAACAATCATTTTAAATCATCATAACCTGATTAAACCCAGGTCACTTCTGAATTAAATAGTTGTATGGTACCATAATCTTTTTTTAAATATATTTACTGGCAAAATAAAACCTATGAAACGAAGAACAATCTCCTCGTTTATTATTCTTACTTTCTTAATAATTGGATGCGCAAAGTCGGATCGTTACATTTTAAATAAGGTGAGTAAAAATCTGAAGAATTTGAAAACCATCGAATACAAGGCTGAATTTAGAAATTATAATCCTATGAATGGGGGACAATTGGAAAAGAACGACTCTGCTCTAGTCTTCTTCGATTTCAGCAGTGCAGATACAATAATTGGAGCTAAATACCTTATTTCCGATGAACAAGGAGATTATGGATTTAATGGAATAACTGCATTTTCTTCTTTTAAAATTAAGAATCGACTGAAGTATTGGCAAGCTAAATCACATGATGATTTAATGTGGCCATATCTTTATCTTTCAATACAAAATCTGCGAAGTCTTTTGCCTCAGCTTTTAAACGATACTGCAATAATTATTTCTAAATCCGCAGATACACTAATAAACAATACCGAATGTTATCAGTTTTTCATTAATATGCATGGGAAGAACATCGATATGTTGACCGGAAAGTTAAAACCAGTCAATAACAAAAACTACAAATGCCTCTTAATGGTTGATAAAAAAAGCTACTTTCCCAGACAATTTATCAGTCTGACAAATGAAAACTTGCCTGTTTGGATTGTGTCTCATAATTATCTCAACTTTTCAGCCACTATGGGTGATTCGGTATTCGATTATTCATTGCGCGACAAGGACTTTCAAAAATATACACCTAAAGAGTATTATGCAGTTCAACAAAATGAGGAATCGCTTAAGAATAATTTATATATAGGGACCAAAGCGATGGACTGGACATTGCCCTCTATGAAAGGTGATTCAGTGCATTTGTCGCAGTTAAAAGCAAAATTGATCATGCTTGAGTTCTGGTTTCCATATTGTACTGGTTGCGTTGAAGCCATACCTGATATTAATGAAATCCATAAAACTTATAAAAATAAAGGATTGTTGGTATATGGAGTAGAATTTCAGCGACCAGATAGTTTAGGTCTAAGTGATTATATTTCTAAATCGAAAATTAAATACCCCACACTTTATTCAGGTAAAAAAATTGCCTCGAAATATGGAGTCATTGCAGGACCAACCGTTTTTCTCATCAACAGAGAGCGGAAAATTATTTATACAAATATTGGATTTCAGAAAGAAGAATTAATCAAAACCATTAAGGAGAACTTGTAATCAACGGCCGATGCATCATTTTAGTCCTGTCATTAAAATCTTTTCATTACCCATCAGTATTGAAGGTTTTAATTCAGGTTTCATCCAGTTCAATAACCCTTCCATATCGCGCTGAGTTACGACAACACAGCCGGCACTTGGATTTGGCTTTTCTCCTTCACTAAGATGAAGAAAAATAGCACTGCCGAAACCTTTCACAACTGGATGCATGTTGTACTCAATCACCATACAATATTTATATTCGTTGGTGCGTATTTTTAGGTTTTCGTAGGAATTTGCCTTGGTTTCGCCCCTGACATGCTGGTTGTAATCATCTGAATTGGGATCATCTATCCATTTATCTTCCGACGAAGTCTGAATAAACGGCATCCTTGTATTGACGATTTTATCGTAGCAAAACAATTGTCCCAAACGAAAAAACCCGGTAGGGGACTGATGATCACCTTCGCGCTTTGCACGAGGTGCAGCGAAGCCTTTGCGTCCGATGCCTACTGGTATAGGGGAGGAAATTATCCTCCAAACTTTATTTTTTTTCTCCATCGCTACCAGTACAGCTGAATTCTGCTCAGACGTTTCATTATAGACAACGAGTAATTGATGAATGCTATCCAGTAAAACAGCGTTTTTTTTAATGATACGAAACGCTTTCTTTGCCTGATTTCCGGATACCTGTCCGTTCGCAGGTTCATTGAATTGACAGATTATCAGACCTTGAAATAGCAGGATATATAAAATGAATTTCATGAAATCGCGGTTTTATGAATGTTGAATTTTAACTGATCAAATATATCTAATTCTGATGTCTGATCAGATTTGATTTTTATAAAAGATTTCCCGGCTTAGGAGGATGGCTAAAGATTCCCTTTAAGCCCGATAATTTCTGCCCTTTTTTGCATTGCGAGAATTGTTTCTTCAGCAAGTTCTTCCACTTTTACACCCATCATATCAGCACCTTTTGTAATTACATCGCGATTGGCTCCGGCAGCAAACGAGCGTGCATTCCATTTCTTCATCACTGACTTGGTTGTCAGGTCGAGAATGCTCTTGGAAGGCCTCACATAAACGCTGGCTGTAATCAAACCCGTGAGTTCGTCGGTGGCAAAAAGGACTTTCTCAAGATAATGAATTGGTTCTGTATCAGAACAGATTCCCCATCCGTGACTCACAATTGCATGGATATATTCTTCGGGCCAGTTATTTGCTTCGAGTATTTTCCGGGTCATCGTACAATGTTGGTCAGGGAATTGCTCATAGTCAAGGTCGTGACACAAACCAATCACTCCCCATTTTTCGATATTTTCTCCCGATTTCTCTGCAAAATGCCGCATTACGGCTTCAACGGCCAAACCATGCCGAATCAGACTTTCCTGTTTGTTGTATTCGCATAAAAGTGCAAATGCCTCGCTTCTTGAAGGTTGTTTTTCCATTTATTTAATTGAATATGGATCGTAAAATTGATAATAATTTTTAGATTTGAGGTATCGAAGGAGAAATATAGTTCTATAACGAAAAGTATGGTTAAAAAAGTCTACAATTGGGGAATTCTTGCCCCTGGAAATATCGCACGAAAATTTGCTACCGAGTTACAAACGCTTGCCAACGCGCGTGTTTATGCAGTCGGATCGAGAAATGTTGAACGTGCAGAGGGATTTGCTAAAATGTTTGGTGCGGAACGGGTTTACGACAATTATGAGGACTTGGTGGCTGATCCTGAAGTAGATATTATCTATATCGCTTCGCCACATGCACTTCATGCAGAACATGCGTTTTTGTGTCTGGATCATCAGAAACCCGTGCTTTGTGAGAAAGCGCTTGGTATTAACCAGGCTGAAGTTGAGCGGATGGTTAAAAGTGCCCGTGAAAAAGGTGTATTTTTCATGGAAGCCTTCTTTACTCCACATCAACCTTCTTACAAGGAGGCAAAGCGGATCATCGAATCGGGAGTTTTAGGGAAGGTAAAGTATATTCAGGGATGGTTTGGTTTCAATAAATCGCCGTATGACAATTCGTTACGTCTGATGAATCCGGCATTGGGCGGAGGTGCAGTTCTCGATATCGGACTTTATCCGGTTTTCGATCTGCTCTATTTTCTGGGTGAACCTAATCAGATTATTGCGAAAGCTGATTTTGCTGAAACAGGAGTTGATGAGAGTATTTCTATCCGGTTCGATTATCCTGAAGAAAGATCAGCGTCAATTTATGCCTCATTTGTGGCAGCTTCGGGCGTGGGAACCGACATTTTATGTGAATATGGCACCTTGCGATTAAGAAGATCAAATGCGATTAATCAGTCGCTGGAAGTCGAAAAGCAAGGATCAGAAATGAAACGATTAATTTGGGAAGATCCCGCACTTGCCGGATTAAAGCTGGAGGCCTCCGAGGCAATGAGATGCCTTGATGAAAACAAACTTCAAAGTGATATTATGCCGCATTCGTTAAGCCTGAGCTTAATTAAAACGCTGGATATCATACGACATAAGGCTGGGATTATTTATCCGGGAAGAGATTAAAAAAAGGAAGCCTGCTATAAATAGCAAGCTTCCAGTCTATAATTTTACAGTGATTATTCAGGAGAAATTGCGTCAACAGGGCAAACTTCAGCACAAGAACCACAGTCGGTGCAAAGTTCGCTATCAATTTTGTAGATTTCACCTTCACTGATAGCTTCTACGGGACACTCGTCGATACAAGTTCCGCAAGCAATACATTCGTCAGAAATTTTGTAAGCCATAACTAACCTGAGTTTTTGTTTATGATTATTTTATTACGTTTTCAAATTCACATCGCAAAGTTACAAAGAAAGGACAAAAAACAAATTCGAATTCTAATTTTTACTTGTTTTAAATAGCGATTTAAATAATGGGAATAAAATAAATGTCGTCTTTTGCCAATACGGGATTTGTAGACTTTTGTTTCGAAGCACAGTGCACTTTTAATGTATATCTATCGTAATTGAAACAAACAGCCCAGACGTGTTTGCTCCATATTTCCCTCGTACCTGCTCTATATCTGCTCTATATCTGCTCTATGTTTGGTTCTTATTTGATTCTTGTTTGGTCCATATCGAGTCTGGTATCAGTTACTATATCAGCATCGGATCCTCAAACGAAGATTTTTAATGATCAATGACTTTTTTAATGCCCCCTTCAATGACTTTCCCTTCCCAATGACCAATAACTTTTTTCAATGACGGCGAAGCCAATGACCTTTTCAATGACCTTAATGACAATTGTCACCATTTCTCCCAATCTCTCCGTCTCTCTCCTCACACCATCTCCCTTTCCCGTTTTTGTAAATACGACATTATTTTCTGCATTAAGTAATAGTATAATCTCGTGCTTCTGAATACAGAATAAGTGAATCAAAAGACATTTTGTGCCACCAATAAAAACACCATGTTTCACTAAAATTTTGGTGGAATTTGGTGACCTGGGGTTTTGGTGGCATAATTTTAGTATGATCGGTCAAATTTTCAAATACGACTTCTATTTATTCTCATTACTTATTTGTATGCGTTTGTTAACTCATCTTTAATTAGTTGGAAATCACTACTTGTTCTGTGTCGTATAATAAACGCAAAATGGTTGGAGTCCGCACACTTCGCACTTTGGTTTTCGGGCGACACAAACATATCTGCCGTGTAAAATCAACCAGTGGTGGGCTATTGGAATCATCTCTTCGGGAATGTTTGCGATCAGCTGTTTCTCTGTTTCGAATGGAGTTTTTGAGTTGATTGTCAGTCCAATGCGTGCTGCCACTCTGAAGACATGGGTGTCGACGGCCATGGCTGGTTTATTGAAAATTACGGAGGCGATCACACTGGCAGTTTTTCGTCCCACGCCGGGTAGTTTAATCAATTCATCCACCTCATCGGGCATAATGCCATTATAATCAGTAACTAATTTTCGTGCCATCCCGACAAGGTGCTTCGCCTTGTTATTCGGATAGGAGCACGACCTGATGTATTCGAAAACTTCGTCAGGCTCAACTTCTGCCAGCTTTTCGGGTGTAGGAAACCGCTTAAGTAGTTCAGGAGTAATCAGATTTACACGTTTATCGGTGCATTGTGCCGATAAAATTACAGCCACCAAAAGTTCATATGGACTGCGATAATTGAGTTCACTCACAGCGACAGGCATATTTACTTTAAACCATTCGATTACCTTTTCATAACGTTCTTTTATTTGCATGGAATCACTTTTAAACTGAGCGTTAAAATTAAGATCTCTTTTGTAGATTTTCGTGTTAATTTTGTCGGATAATTTTAATCTTTTATGATCTCATACCTGCAAGTAGAAAATCTCTCGAAATATTGGAGCGAATTGCCTCTTTTTGATGGAATTAGCTTTTCGGTTTCCGAAGGACAAAAAGTCGCTATGATTGCTAAAAACGGCGCCGGAAAATCGACATTAATGGATATCATCGCAGATTTGGAGACTCCTGATTCGGGAAAATCAAGTTTGTCAAACGATATTTCGATCGGATACCTGCGACAGAATCCCGATCTAAACCCCGAAGATACGGTGCTGGAGGCAGCTTTCAACTCATCGGGTGAATTAATTCAGGCAGTCAAAAACTATGAGAAGGCGCTCGAAAATCATGATCCGCGGCTTTTGGATAGTGCAATTGAACGAATGAATGTCCTCAATGCCTGGGATTTTGAACTCCGGATCAGGCAGATTCTGACGCAGTTAAAGATCACTGACGTAAATCAGCAAATTAAATTTCTTTCAGGTGGACAGAAAAAAAGAGTTGCGCTTGCCCATATTCTGATCGATGAACCTGATTTCTTAATTCTTGATGAACCGACCAACCACCTCGATCTGGAGATGATCGAATGGCTCGAAAAATACCTCGAAAAAGCAAAAGGCACCTTATTTATGGTAACGCACGATAGGTATTTCCTCGATCGTGTCTGTAATGAAATAATTGAATTAGAAGATAATACAATCTATAAATACAAGGGGAACTACTCTTATTATATCGAGAAAAGAGAAGAGCGGATTAATTCAATGAATGCAGAGATTGATCGTGCAAAGAATCTTTTTCGTACGGAACTTGAATGGTTGCGCAAGATGCCCCAGGCCCGAAGTCATAAGTCGAAATACCGGACCGAAGCTGCTTATGTATTACAGGAGAAGGCTTCGAAGCGTCGAGTTGAAGACGAAGTAGAGCTTACTGTACAGGGGAAGAGGCTCGGAAGCAAAATTCTTAATATTAAGAATCTTTCCAAGGCTTTTGGAGATTTGGTCATTTTAGATAAGTTTAGTTACAACTTTGCCCGGCTTGAGAAAATCGGAATTATCGGAAAAAATGGCAGTGGCAAATCGACCGTTTTGAATATGTTGACAGGTGCATTGCAGCCTGACAGCGGCACCATAGACGTTGGTGAAACAATTAGTTTTGGATATTATCGTCAGGATGGGATTAATTTTAATCCCGGAGACCGCGTGATCGATGTGATTAAAGAGATCGCCGAGGTCGTCGACATGGGAAACGGAAACAGGATGACCGCTTCACAGTTTCTGAATTATTTCCTTTTTCCTCCCGAATCGCAGTTTAATTTTGTTGAAAAGTTAAGTGGCGGTGAAAAACGGCGGCTTTATCTTTGTACAATTCTGATAAAAAATCCCAATTTCCTGATTTTGGATGAGCCAACAAACGATTTGGATATCATGACATTAAATGTTCTTGAAGATTATCTGCGTAATTTTCAGGGGTGTGCAATTGTCGTCTCGCATGACCGGTTTTTCATGGATAAGATTGTCGATCACTTATTTGTGTTCGAGGGTGAAGGACAAATCAAAGACTTTCCGGGGAATTATTCCGATTATCGTGACTGGGCCGAGGCGAAGGAAAAAGAACAACGTATTCCTGAAAAAAAGGAGAAAGTGGCTAAACCCAAACCTGTTAAAGAGGGTGTCCGCAAATTAAGCTTTAATGAAAAACGTGAATTGGAGCAATTAGAAAAAGATATTGCTTCTCTTGAGGATGAAAAAAGGGCGATCGAAACAGCGATGAACTCAGGTGATTGTGGTTCGGAAGAACTGGTCATTAAATCGCAACGTCATGGCGAAATCAGGGATTTGTTGGATGATAAAGAGTTACGTTGGCTTGAGTTGAGTGAGCAGGAGTCGTAATCAAGGTCATTGAAAAAGTCATTAGCTTCGTGTCATTTGGCTTCGCCGTCAGTGAAATGGTCATTGGAAAGGTCATTCTACAAAAGCCGTTGACTAACTGATAAAATGATCTGGTCATTGGGTTTCCTGATATTCGATTCAAATTAAACATTTCCTTAACTTTTCCGGGAGTTTTTCAGCAGAGACTGATCAGTTGGTTGTGGCAATTTACTTTAGCTGATCAATTAGTTCAAGTCGGTTGACGATTGTATTTGCCTCCAAAATTGTCCCCGGAGATAATACTGCATTTGCACCAATTCTTGAATTATCCCCGATCAAAGAACCGAATTTATCGGTATGAGTCTCAATAATTATTGATTTATATAGGACTGAAATCTTCTTGTCCGCTCTTTCATTATAATGGTTCGCTATAATGGAACCCGCTTCGAAATTTACATTTCGGCCAATGATACTGTCACCAATAAAATTGAAGTGAGCAATAGAACTGTCTGAACAAATGATACTTGTTTTTATTTCGCATCCAGGTCCGATTCTAACCGATTTATCTAAACAGATCCCACCTCTTAAATAGGCATTAGCGCCAATAAAACAATTTTCTCCTATGATTACAGGCGCTTTCAATATAACTCCGTGTTCAATTATGGCAGTTTTATGAATAGCAATCCCATCCCGAACTTCAAAATCAGTGTCAAGTTGTAAAATAAGATTGTCTAAAATCGCTGTTAGATTTCCCGTTATTTCCCAGGGAAGTAAACCGGTTTGACCTGAAAAAGTGGATGAAAACTG
The DNA here is from genome assembly GCA_015654795.1 of Bacteroidales bacterium. Taxonomy (GTDB): domain Bacteria; phylum Bacteroidota; class Bacteroidia; order Bacteroidales; family Prolixibacteraceae; genus JAAFHB01. The sequence goes on along the minus strand of JAATGF010000065.1, from coordinate 11,315 downwards.
TTTGATAAAATTGTCAATAGAAATACTTTGAGGTTTGTCCATTGTTTTGAATCATTTTTTAAAGAGTCAACTTGCTTATATACAAATCCATCGGCCAATTCTTTAAGTAATTCTTCAACTTTGGCGGCCTCTGGTTCCGATCCGCAACAGGCGTCACAGATGAGCCAATTTACTTTGGGATGACAGGAGATTTTCCCGGATAAAATGGGGTTTTCGCAAACAAAACAAAGTACAGATGAAGAAAATGATCTATTAATTTAGTCCAAAATGATGATCATCCGTTAAGTTGGATGTTTCGTAACTCTCCCGTTCCATCATAAATGAGCCACCTGTGCCTTCAGCATCACGGCTGTTTCCCGTAATTTTTCCATTGGGTAAAAGTTCTCCCTCCCAGGTATCGAGCTCATAGATAATATCCTCGTCACTAAATAAAATTTCGCACGAATGCGATTTAAGATTGATTCTTGTCCCGTTAATCCGACCTGCAACTTCTTGTTTTACAATGAATGTCTCTTCTCCGTCTATCTGCTCCGAAAAACGCAAAACTCCCTTTAGATGATTTCCTTTTTGGCTAATTTCAGCGTAACCACTGTCTTTACCAAATCCGAAATCTTCCTCAAATCGCCAACGTCCGGTAAGATTTATTTTTTCGGGCATCACTCATTAATTTAATCGTAAATATAAAATATATCCTCAAAATTTATGCCTTAAATGAATGATTATTAAAAGAATTCAAATATTGATTTTTTTTTAACCTTTAAATACCAGAGGCCATCTCACATTGGGATGGCCTCTGAATTCGAATATTCGGGATAATTCTTATTTCACGTAAGAGGCATTATTCAGATAATCAAAGCTTTTTTGAACACTTACAAATGGTTCAAAATCGTATCTTTCTACTTCAACGAAACAATCTTTTGTACCTGCTTTTGCTTTGTTTTCGTAAATAGATTTGAAGTCAATCAGGCCACTTGCACCAATTTCTTTCTCATCTTTAATATGCAGAAGCTCAAATCTTTTTGGATATTTATTAAAATAGTCGACAGCATTTTTACCCCCTTTGAAAACCCAGTAGACATCCATTTCGAAAGTCACTTTTTTAGGATCGGTATTCTTAAGCATATAATCGTAAACGAGGTCGTCAGCATCGGTAATTTTCGTAAATTCTTTATTGTGATTATGATAACCGAAACGAATTCCGGCAGCATTACATTTTTCGCCGATTGCATTAAAATACTCGCAGGTTTTTTTCAATGCTTCGACGTTTTTGTAAGGATATTCTCCCATCGAAGGTTTTACGATGTAAGTGCATCCCGCTTTTTTATGAGCGACAATAGCCATGTCCCACCATTTCATTGCTGCATCCCATGAAGCCTGATCACCAGTATAGTCTGGCCCCGTGTGCGAGCTTACCAATTTCATTCCGTTGGCTTCAAGTAAGGCTTTAAAAGCTTCGGGCTCCATTCCATAAAACTTACCATTGTCAAAATTGGCTGCTTCCATGTCAATATATCCTATTTTCCCCAGCTTTTCGATCGTACCTTTTACATCTTTTTTCAGATCATCACGCAGTGAATACATCTGTAGTCCGATATTTTTCTTCCCTTTGGCAAGAGATGAATTTGAAAATCCCCCAATGATAAATGCAACTAATGCAATGACTATCAATGGTCTAATGAAATTTGTTTTCATGTGATTCAAAATTTTAAATAAGTAGTGTGAAAGTTTTTTTAATGAAATGTGAATTGGGTAAATTTAAAGTTATAATCTGGTTAAAAAAAATCTTTTGCTTTCAAGTTTTTGCCAGTGGTAATTTCTCATTCCAGTGTTCCGTTTATGACAGAAAAGTATATTGAATTTGCTAAAAGCAGATAATTACGAGGATTTAATGTCGTATTTTGGCAGTTGTGCATAAGTTAATAATATGGGGAAATGCTTCCTCCATGTTAGGTTCATGTTGATTCCATACGGGAACCGAATGCATAGGGGGACAGAGTACAATAAAAAACATGCGATTAAGCTATTTGCAAATACGACATTATTCCATTTTCTGTATTTAGCTGATCAGTTTTATTGGAGAAATAAATCAGCCAACTCATTTTATTCCACATTTTGTGCAAATCATTAATCATTTTGTATATTGTCATGTCTGACATACAGTATATCTTTGATGAGATGTTGGATCCGTTATCAATAATCGTTTTTCAACTCTTGTTTTACAACTAATTACCTGATTAATTGAAATAAAGATGAATAACCCGATGCTTTTGCCAATATAAAGAAATTGCGCTGTCAATTGATTTAAACGATAACGGGCATATGCCGGTTCCGAAGTTCCATATTTGAAAACACAATAATTATCTTTTTTATGAAACAAACCAACAGCTATTTGAGGATTTTAACCCTCCTTTTGTTATTCAATGGGTTAGCTATTGCTGCAGTCGCCAAAAATGAAGTAAGGCAGCTTATTTGCGAATACAAAACTAATCCGATTGGGATTGATGTTGTTAATCCACGGCTCAGTTGGCAGCTGGTGTCTACCGAAAAAGAAGTGGTGCAGACTGCTTATGAAGTGAGGGTTGCAGAGTCGGTTGCAAAACTGAATTCGAACCAATTGGTATGGACTTCGGGAAAGGTAAACTCTTCGCAATCGGTAAGTGTGGTTTACGGTGGACCTGCTTTGGTTTCGATGCAACAGCTTTATTGGCAGGTTCGTGTGTGGGACTCGAAGAATAAAGCGACTGGCTGGAGTGAACCTGCATCGTGGGAGATGGGAATTCTGAAACCAACGGAATGGAAAGCATCCTGGATTTCGTTCAGTGCTGAAAAAGAGGTAAATGGCTCAAAACCTGCCCAGTATTTCAGAAAAGAATTCGCAACGGCGAAAAAAGTGAAATCTGCCCGTGTTTATGCAACGGCACTTGGCTTGTATCAGTTATATATCAACGGTGCGAAAGTTTCCTCCGATCTTTTCACCCCAGGTTGGACCAGTTATAAAAAACGCTTGCAGTACCAGACTTACGATGTAACCTCGATGCTCAAAGGGCAGAATGCTATTGGTGTTTTGTTGGCCGATGGCTGGTATCGCGGGAATATTGGATTTTCAAACCAGCACAATTATTATGGAAGTAAATTGGCAATGCTGCTTCAGTTGAAGATTACCTATACTGATGGGACTAATGAAATCATTGGTTCGGACAGCAGTTGGAAAGTTACGACTAATGGCCCGATAGTCGAATCGGATATTTATAATGGAGAACTTTATGATGCACGTCTTGAATTAAAGGGATGGGATCAGACGGGATACGATATGACAAAATGGGATAATCCGACCGCTTTCAGTCAAACGAATGATATTCTGATTGCGCCACAAGGTGTTCCTGTGAAAGCAATTGAGGAGATCAAACCAATTAAGCTGCTTGTTACTCCAAAAGGAGAAACAGTTTTCGACATGGGCCAAAATATGGTTGGATGGGTGCGATTAAAAGTTTCAGGGGAAAAAGGGAGTAAGGTTACCTTGAAATTTGCAGAAGTGCTTGATAAGGCAGGTAATTTTTATACTGATAATCTTCGCGCTGCCAAGGCAACAGATGTTTATCTGCTTAAAGGTGAGGGAACTGAAATTTATGAGCCTCATTTTACTTTCCATGGTTTCAGGTTTGTTAAGGTTGAAGGAATAACAACGACTCCTACGCTTGATCAAATCACGGGAGTAGTGATCCATTCGGATATGAAACCTACCGGAACTTTCAGTAGCTCTGATACTTTGATTAATCAGCTTCAGCATAATATTCAATGGGGTCAGAAAGGAAATTTTCTGGACGTTCCCACCGATTGTCCTCAACGTGACGAAAGGCTTGGCTGGACAGGCGATGCACAGGTTTTCAGTATGACTGCCGCCTTTAACTTCGATGTTGCTGCATTCTATACAAAATGGTTGGGTGATATTACGGCAGATCAGTTACCAAACGGTCGGGTTCCGCATGTTGTACCTGATGTCTTAAACGGTGAAGGTGGTTCCACAGCCTGGGCTGACGTTTCCGTCATCGTTCCATGGACCGTATATCTTTCATATGGCGATGTGCGGATACTTGAAAAACAATACCCAAGTATGAAAGCATGGGTTGGCTATATGACAAGCAGGGCAGGCGCTCATCATCTTTGGATTGGAGATGGTCACTTTGGCGATTGGCTTGCTTTTGCCACTACAAATTCCGACTATCCTGGCGCAACTACCGAAAAAGATTTGATTGCCACTGCTTATTATTGTTATTCAACTACTTTGCTGAGTAAAATTGCTTCCATTATCGGACAAAAAGAAGATGCAGAAAAATATCAAAAATTGGCCAGTGATATCAAAATTGCATTCAATCAGGAATTTGTTACTCCCAATGGACGATTAGTCTCCCATACCCAGACGGCATATGCGCTGGCACTTGCCTTTGATCTGCTTCCCGAAAATTTAGTTCCTAAAGCCGCTGAATATTTTGCCAATGATGTACAAAAATTTGGTCATCTGACCACCGGTTTTGTCGGCACACCGTTGCTTTGCAAAACACTGTCTGCCATCGGACGCGATGATCTGGCCTTTATGTTGCTGAATAATAAGAATTATCCGTCATGGCTGTATCCTGTTTTGCAAGGTGCAACTACCATATGGGAACGTTGGGACGGACAGAAACCTGACGGCACTTTTCAGGATGTAGGAATGAATAGTTTCAATCATTATGCATACGGTGCTATCGGAGAATGGCTTTACAGACATGTTGCCGGTATTGATATTGATACTAATCATCCCGGATACAAACATATTCTGCTTGCCCCACATCCCGGGGGTGGTCTCAAAAATGCGAATGCAGAAATCGTAACCCTTTACGGCAAAGTGGGGTCATCGTGGAAATTCGAAAATGATGATTTTGTTTACGAAGTTGTGATTCCTGCAAATACTTCAGCCACAGTAACCTTGCCTTTTGCCAAAGCTGAACAGGTTAACCAAGATGGTTTGCCGGTTAAAGCGGGTTATGTTCAAAAAAACAATGAGCTTCAACTCAATCTGGGTTCGGGGAAATACCTGTTCCGGTATCCTGCTCAAGCCTTGAACGAAGCTACCGCAGTAAAGAAAAAGTAAAAGAATAAAGGAATAAAATAAAATAAAATATAAAAAGCTGCTTATGCGGCTTTTTATATTTTAACTAATTGACTGTAAAGATCGATTCAGAAAATGGGGAGATAATATTTGGTTACGACAACAGAAAATTATCCGAAATAATCATTTTACCAGTAATATCTTTATCTGGACTTCCCAACGAAGAGAAAATTGTTTAAAAAGTATAGATTGCCCTGTTTCCGGCTTTATCAAAACTTTCGTTTGCTACTGAATCTTTTTTAAGTGACGCCTGGCTTTTGTCCGGAAAGTTGAACAGCTTTGGGAATGAAGCAATATCGATTTGATGGAAAATGAATTTGTTGAGGAGATAATGATTTGCATATTAGTGATTTATTATAAAAATTGTTTTTCGTAAGGATTCTAACTTTGCTTTCAGTGTCAGATGAGTAATTCACAAATTCATAAAATGTAAATATCATAAAATCAATAGTATAATTCTTATCTTTCAAAAAGATGGTGAGAAATCCCGATAATTTGTTAATCTGTTTTCAGACTAAAAAAAAACGTTTATATTTGCATCCGCTTAGCAGAAACAACAATACTGTTTGATTATTGGCCGGAGAGGTTGTTGTATCGGGTTTTGCGAAGAAAAGATATTGCGGGAATAGCTCAGTTGGTAGAGCACGACCTTGCCAAGGTCGGGGTCGCGAGTCCGAGTCTCGTTTCCCGCTCAGATTATAACAAACGTTCATTTAGTGGTGCATTTTAAGCGGGAATAGCTCAGTTGGTAGAGCACGACCTTGCCAAGGTCGGGGTCGCGAGTCCGAGTCTCGTTTCCCGCTCATAGTAATGCCCAGGTGGTGGAATGGTAGACACGTTGGACTTAAAATCCAATGGCCATTACGGTCGTGCGGGTTCAAGTCCCGCCCCGGGTACGATTATAGATTGAAACCTGCTGATGTTCAGCAGGTTTTTTGGTTTTAATTTGTTTCTTCCCAAATTGGATTATCCAATAATATTCCTTATTCTTTGATCGAGCATCTCCTGATCGGCAGTAAATGAGGCCAATCCGGCAAGTGTCAGCAATGTATCGAGAGCAATTTCACCGCTATGGATTTTTTTCTCCCATCTTGAATATACAGGTATCTTTCCGTCAGAAGCAATAAAGCTTTTCTCCTCTTCAGTCAATGATGGAAACATATCCCTGCAACCCTCCTCAGAGGCAATGTGAATTAGTTCGGATCCTGTACCAGGAACATTAGTGGCGAGCCTTTCTGCAAAATGAAGTACTTTAGCGTCTACCTCCCAGAATTTTTCGATTCCTGACTCTTTTGCTGTTTCAAACTGGCTTACCTCGTAGTTTTCATGCATCATAGATGAGAATTTTCCGGAAAGGGATTTGTGCCCCGATGCGGCTACTTTGGGAGGCATCGTAAAGACATCGGTGCCCGCAAGAAGCTCAAGCTGATTATGGTTACGCAGACTTGCGGCTATGAGTTTTGTCTGCCATGGATTCTTTGCCGATAATACAGTAACCCAATTTTGGGAAGATATTACGGTTTTTTCGCCTGCTCCAGTGCCATCACCAAGCTTATTATTAATCATATATGCTCCAATTCTTCCAAGAAAGACATTCAGATAATCGGGTCGGGCAACCCTGGTAACGATCACATTTTCGCGGGCGCTGAATTCCAGCGTAAAATTAATCCGGATACCCGAATCTTTCAACCGTCTTGCTCCCAAAAGACCTTCAGCCGTATAAGGAACCTTTACAATAAACTGATCAGGGCAAATTTCATGGTATCTTTTTCCATAATATTCGATTTCATTTATATTGTAGGCCGCATCTGTGTGAAGTTCCACACTTACGTATCCACCAAATCTTTTGGCAAGTCTCAGTCCATGTCTGGCATTGAGAATGAAGGCGATCTCTTTAACCCGATCATCAGCAGGCAGGTCTTTGACAATATTTTTTGCCTCTGAAATAAAACTGTCGTAAATACCTTTTTGAATCTCATTGTTGAGAAGGGTATTATTGGTAGTAAGCGCACTCATTTCTGCCGACCAGTTTGCCTCCGCTTCCTCCATATCTCCCGTATCGAGCCAAAGTTCAGTTCCGGTATTGCGCAGCGACTCCCAGAATGGATCTTTGCCCCTGTTTACAGGCTTCTCATCCAGATTTTTTAAAACAAAATCTCTAATCTTCGAAGTAATATCAGCCATAATTTTCGTTTTTAAAGATGATAAACATGAGTAACTTTCAGATTCAAAGGTAACAAAAAATAAAGCGACTCGTTTAAAAGCCTAATAAATAAGTAATACGAATCAACAGATGTCGCATAACTGGTTCCGGGTATTTAAACCAAAAAGCTTTTTTTGCCACCAAATCTCCAGGTCACCAATTCCGAAATTTCGGGACACTAATGGCTCATATTTAATACTTTAACTTTGAGTCCACTCCGAAAAGTAAGAAGGTCAGAAAATAGTCATGAAAGGACTGAATCTAAAACTGTGGGTGGAACTCACGGAAGAATAAAAGATGAATACGCGACCCTGAAATGGTTGAATATTAATACAATAAAAGTTCAACCCCTTCGGGGCTGTAATCTTTATTTCATTTCTTTTCCACCGGTTTTACCGGTGGTTATTCAAATTTTATCCCTTCGGGATAATTAATCAACTTTCCGGAGTGGACTCATCTTTTAAAACATTCATTTTAGCAAGCATTAATCAACATTGAATATGATACCTGTCATTTTTTCGCTCAACGTCCATAAATTCCTGGCATTGGTTTCATCCAGTGAATAAAGCTTTACGCCACTGGTTGTTGCTGAATCCGACGCTAATTCAGCAATATCTGCATCTTCGCAATATACGCCTCCTATTGTATTGAGCATCGGGCTAGTAGCACACCAAACAGTTGTTGCGGCACCTTGTGGAATAGTTTTTAGTGATGCGGCTACTTCCGGAAAAATATTACCATCCGCATCGCAGAACCCCATTTGCTGAAACAATTCTAAAGGCGCTTCTCTGGCTAATTCAGTTCCATTTATAGAACCCGGGTGCAGTGAATATGATCTTACATTAAATGCCTTGCCACGATTGTCTAATTCAAGTGCAAATAAATTGCCGGCGGTTTTCGATTGACCATAGCCCTGCAAGGTTTCATATTCCCGATGAAGAAAATTGGGGTCGTCAAAATTGAAAGGTGCAAACTGATGGCCGTGAGAAGATACGTTGATCACTCTTGCTCCATCTGCTTTTTTAAGGGCCGGCCATAATCTTGCAGCAAGCTGAAACTGTGCTAAGTGATTGGTTGCCAGCTGTGATTCAATGCCACGGCTGTCTCTGCGTAACGGTACCCACATAATGCCTGCATTGTTAATGAGCAAATGAAGAACCCTGCCAGATGCCAGAAATTTATTTGCAAATGCATCAATGGAATCAGGATTCATCAAATCCATTGATGCTAATTCTACATTGGCAATCCCCTGCAGATTTTTCTTTGCTTTCTCTGTGTCTCTTGCCGGAACGATTACTGTTGCGCCTGCGGCAGCCAGCGTTTTAGTGGTTTCCAACCCTATGCCCGCGTTACCGCCTGTTACGATAGCGATTTTTCCTGTAAGGTCAATTCCTTTGATTACATCACTTGCAGTTGATGTGGCGTTGAATCCTGAACCTATTGGTTTCTGCAACGCTCCCTGATAATTGTTTTGTCCCATTTTTATAAATTTTAAATGATTTGTTGGGACAAATGTAGGTCCGATGTTCCCCGGCGACTTTGTTTAGACGTCCGAATATGCTTTGTTCAAAAGGTCAGTTGTTTTTTTGAGAAGTGCGGTCACTTATACTTGCCGCTAACGTTTATATATTGACCTCAAATCTGAATGGGTTGAATTATACAGGGACTTCATTCCAATCCGTAAATTGAATATTGGCACTCCCCATACAAATCGTTACAGCAAAAAAATATTCTTATATCAAAATTGAAAAGGATGGAACCGAAAGATTCCATCCTTTTACCTGTCTCACGTACTAACTAATCTAAACCGAAATCCAAATTGTATTTCTATGCAAAAAGGCAATGCAAACATATATTTATTCATCGTGCCTGCCAACCTGTTTTAGCCAACAAAATATAAAGTATTAAAAGATTCGTTTCCCATTTCTGAATTTTCTTTCTAAATATGTCAGTAATATAATTGATTTAAAGTGTATTAGACTATGCGTCTGCTTAATCGTTTTCTGTCAGGTCGTTTATTCGTTCGATTTTGCCTCCCCGCCTTTCAATCCTGAACAAAGGCATCCTGATTGCTTCCACGGCACCATCCGTAGAAATACGCATTGCGCCGCCACCCGGAATGCCATACCCGATCTGGTCCTCTTTTGTCAGGCGCATAAGGCTGTGGAGCTCATTCCATTTATCTTCTTCGCCGTGCGTATCACACAGAACAGGCGCGATATTCATACATGGGAAGAGTACTGCAGAGGCTTCGTTATTTTCATCAGGCCAGTTGATCCACTGTTTTGCGAGCATAATACTCCCTGCTGAAACCCCGATGATCAACGCTCCTTCTTCATACCTGTTTTTGATCAGCGGGACAACCGATCTTTCGGTAAGAACGCGCATCCCTTCGTTGACATCTCCGCCGCTCACAAAGATGCAGTCAGCCGACTGTATGATCGATCGTGCTTCCTCCATGTCGCTTTTCTTTTTTACCAGCGAAACTAATTTGATCTTCCCGGCCCCGGCTGCGGCGATCATGCGTTTGATAAACAAATAAAGCATCAGTGAGTCGCCGTGTGCGGCGCCGATATAGGCGACTGATGGTTTCGCTTTGTCAAGCTCGCGGAACGCCATTTGTAAAATGGGATCGGGTGATTGTTTTTTTGCGCCCGGTCCGCCGGCAAGCAAATAAATTGGTAACATGGCTTTTATTGAATTGACTTTCGGGTATTGTTGTTTTCAAAAAGAGTCTCTTCGTCGATTTCCAATTCGGAAGAGATAATTCTGTATTTGCCTGAAACCTCCGGGGCAACTGCATCAATTTGTCTGACTGTTATTATCGCATCCTGCCCGTACAATTGCTTTAGAACATGATGTGCGTTGAGAGTAATGCCGGGGAATGCGGCGTCTTTGCAAACGACAAAAAGATCGTATGTTTTTGTCCCTGTCTGGACGAATTTGGATTCTTCCAGATCGTCAATACCACTGATTGCCTCATCTGCCATGCGTTGAGTGATAACAAACCCGGCAGTCGTCAAAGTGAGGTTGATTGTCCTGCCCTCAATGGAGGAGAGTATGAGTCCATGATTTCTTCCGCAGGAGCAAGCCTGACTCTCGTCAATGTGAACCAGGTCGCCAACATTGAAACGGATGAGTACTGTCCATGGATTTTGGAAAACGGTTACCAATATTCTTCCAATAAACGGACCTCCATGTTCTTTTTTCAATGGCTGAAAATCGACCCTGCAGAAGTCAATATTCTGGTGAAATTTACCGGCTTCGCACTCCATAAAAACATAACCTGTTTCGGTCGTTCCATATGAACTTATCACCGGAGAATTGAATACGGCCCGAATATGTTTAAAATGAAGCTGAGACATTAGTTCGTAGGTGATGACGATCAATGACGGCTGAAATATTGAACGGTGGTTATGGGCAAGGATATATCTGCAAAGCTTTGACAATAATGAGGGATTCGCTTCGAGCCTGACAGGCTTGAAAGTATTGATTTCATCGATCATCCGGTCCATATAGGAATCTGTCCATGCAAGAGGATCAGCCAGGTCGTTGAGGAAAAGAAAACGATCGAGTTTGCGCTTTTCCATTGGAAGATCACCATGATCACTTTTAAATCCGACACTGAGCGGACTGGCGAGGATCGCTTCGCGTGGTGCGCTGTTAGCAACCGCGCTGGCATTACTGTTCAACTTCCATGAGGCAACTTCTGATTTATTCCACCATGTTTGGTACCAGATATTGGTTACCTGCTCTCCGGTGGTTCCGCTGGTCTTCACATATTCGATGTCCTTGTTTGCAAGACCAGCTGCGAGGTCGCGGCCCGGATACAGAAATCCTTCCGGGAAATGTGCACGAAGGTCTTCTTTTGTCAATATGGGCATGGCGGCAAAGCGGAGGTCTATATTCTGCATTGGATCAGGATCGTCCTTCCGCCATGTGTTATAGCCGGGAACTGAGGCGAGC
>JAATGF010000071.1 GCA_015654795.1 Bacteroidales bacterium | reverse complement strand
GCTGAATAATTTGTGACAATAAAGCAGTCTTCCGTATGTAATTTAAAGTCACAGGATAATTGCTGATAATCACACGGGTTACAAGGATATTTGTCACAATAAAGTCACAAAATAAGCAGATTTCCCGTGACTTTATTGTGACTTTAACTGTGACTTTATTTATTAAAATATTTATATAATATTCTGATTATTAGTTATATATGGTGGCGTAGGTTGTGACTTTAACTGTGACTCGAGGAATTAAGGCGGTGAGCTTCTAAAAATTAGTTTTTAAAGATGTCGTCCTACGATTTTATTTTTGGACTAAAGCTACAAAGGAGCTATAATCGAATAAATTCTCCCAGCAATATCATGTGACCCTTGTTTTCTTCTTCGTTCTGAAATCTATAGTTTTTTCATCGTCTTTTCGAATGATAATTGATTTGTTGCGGTTGTACGCACTCTACAATTGCCCTGATTAATGGTCCTGGTTTGAAATATTGATCCGCCCTACTTTTTACATCCTGTGCATTTTGCTCCAACAGCTTTTGTAAATATCGCCTTTCATATCAGCTCTCATTACCCATTGTTCGCTGTCGGTCATATTAATGATCTTTGCAAGCATCGGGGTCCTGAATCTTATTCTGGCTCTTTGTGAATATGATTTCCTTGATTGAAAGATTTACCTGATTTTAATTGTCTAAACCTTGATTAACCTGATTAAAGGATTTGCATGATTGGTAATGATGGCTTTACTATTTTCTTATACTTTTTGCAATTCTTCCATCAAGGCTTTACGCTTGGGATATAGCGTTTTGAGTTGTTGTATTACATAATTCGACTTGTCGCGGGCTCCCATCTTAATCATTTTACGCAAGTATCGACACACGGTTTGGTAATGATCTCTTCCCATATTATTCACCATGTAGTCGAGTAAGGCTTTTTGATACATATCAGCAATTTCATTTGCATAATCCTTATCCAGGTATTTTTCATATGTCTCTAACCATTGGAGTGAAGAATTTTTTCTGACGATTTCGAATAAACGATCCCAGCTCTCTTCCCAAATATAGAGTTGTGCAATGGATGAATAATCAACACGTCGATCCTTGTTGGTTATACTTAGAACGAGTTTGTTTACAAAATCTTCCCACTCATCGTCGTTAACGTACTTTTTCAATAATGTGTAATATACATTTGACTCACGCCTTGCATTTACGAATAAATGACGCGCCAATTTTATGATATTCTCCTTATCATTAAGATTTACATATACCTTTAGCAGATAGTTGCGCCAGTCAGCAGCAAGTCCGGGTTTGTCATTATCATCTTGTTTGATGCCGTCTTCGGCCATGGAAACAGCTTTATGATAATCTTTTTTTGAAATGGCTGTTTCTATTAACTCTTTTCTAAAATCACTATTATTAATGTTTTGTTCCAGATAAATGGTTGCCTTTTCCGCACTTTCGGTCTTTCTAATTAATTCGAGTTTTAATTTGCGCGCCTGATTATAATTCCAATCCCAATCTTTGCCGGAAGGTTTAACGCTATCGATCAGTTCATGAATAAATTTTATCTCTTCGGGAGTTGTTACCAATAAAATAGTGATGCTCAACATCGAAAAATGCCAGTCATAGCTTTTGAAAGTTTGTGCTTTAAAAGAGTTCGCACAATAATTTAGCAACTCTTTCCGCAAATCCTCCGGCAAAGATTTTTCTGCTATGGTATTTAATATCTCGACTGAGGATTCAACAGCCCCGCTAAATTCCCCGCTGCTGTCATCAACATATTCCAGGGCCTTGCTCATTTCTTCGATTGCGGCACAAGCGATATACATGGCCGTCCGGAAATTGGAAGATTCGACTAACTGCTCTGCGCGTGTCACCATTTCGTTTACAACACCTCCAACGGCCTGTATTTCGGAATATTCGATGTAACCACTGCGGCTTGCCGCTTTTAATACTGCCTTAATTTGTTTGGCATAAAGTTCTTTAGAGTCAGGTATAACGAGATAGGCGAAATTGGCAAAAAAGAGCTGGCGGAAAGATTGGTCCTTCGCGCACTGTTCTTTTATATAGACTTTCAGGTCGTCATGAGAAACCTTTTCAAGCATTTCATCCACTTGTTCGGCAACGGTTTTCTTTTTCTGTGTTTTCTTTTCTTCTCCGCTATTTTTGGGGGTCTTAACTTTCAGGTCTAAATCGTTTTGCAGAAGATAAAAAATTACAGCTACAACATGTTTGCATACCGGTCCCATATCGTAAGGGCACGAACAAACGTGTTCTGTTATTACTTCGTTTTTGATGGTAAGCTGAACGGTATATGGCTCTGTTCCCTCTACGATGGCTTCATATTCGCCCGGAGCAATCTCTTCGGGTTCATTTACGAGGCCTTTTTTAAAGTACTGAAAACCACGTTTTAGGATCGTCTCGTCAATGTGTTGTTCAAATTCCGTTAATGGTATCTTCATTGTCTGAATAGTGGTTAATTGTCTGAACTATTATTTACTTGATTTTCCTGTTTAAAGGACTGCTCAATATCATGAAAATCTTTTAATCGGCAATTATGTCGTTTACTGTATTCATCTGCCATTCTTAAAAACAGCAGGTAGGTAAGTCGCTCTAAATAATCTCCATAACCTACGCCTACATCACACTTGGGATTACAGAATGACTATACTTTTGATACTATGCCTGATGTGTTGTTGCTCACTTATTTTAAGACAAGTTTTGAGATTGGTTTCAGTCCTTTTTGAATAACAGCTCTCTCTTGTGCCGAATTTGGCGAAATATGATAACCATTCGATTGCAACCAATAAAACGGTGTTTTAGATTTAGCTTTCAAAGCATTTATTTCAGGAGCCTTATGATTAAGCCAATCTTTTAGCCATGTAAGTTTACTCAAGACAGTTCGAACTTCACTTGTACTTGCTGTATGTACTTCTATAAAGAATACTTCTCCATTATAATCGATAGCATAATCCCAACGATTACTCTGTGGGTATAAACCTTGGTCAATCAGGCATTGATCTATAAACAAACTGCCACCACATTTTCGTGAATCCGTTAGCTCAACCTTATTTCGCTCTTTATTTAAAATTGCCAGTTTCCCTTCCTTATAGCACATATGAACCTCCTCAGTAGCTTCAACGGCTCGTTTAAATGGATTCTTTTTCTTCGCGCCAGACATATCACTTTTCATTTGCAACAAGTTTTGAAACAATGTCTCCGGCTTTAGAAGAAAAGTCTGTCAGACCTCCCCAATTTGAAATGGCCTTATCATCGCTACCCGCATCGAGGGTTGAAATGTTTTTAATTATTACGCCATCACTATTTTGCTCAAAAAAATAAGTTGCAAAAATTTTCTCTTTGATTACCGTTTTAAAAATTGTTGCCATTGAAGCATTCTTTTCAAGTGAAAACAATTCAAATAAATCAGACGATGAACCATTGAAATTCTTAATATAATTCATTGCCCAGAGCAATTCCAACAATACTGGTGAATGGGTGGAGATAATTATTTTGTAACCTCTTGCAATGAGTTCCAAAAAAACAACCATCAAAGCTTGTATTGCCTTGGGATGCAATCCCATTTCAGGCTCTTCGAGGATAACTGTTTTTATGTCATTTTTCAATCTCACCTTTGAAGCTGGCATCAGATAATAGAGCGATAGAAGTAGCGGCATAAATTCCTTTTGACCAGCACTCCATGTCATAAAAGGAAGTTTACTGTCACCAACCTTTAATAAGAATCTTCTTTTCAAACTTGTGTTATCTGATTCTACACTTGCTCCATGAAAAATACTTTCGTCCAGTATTTTTCTTAAGGGTTCTTTGATACGATTGGGTTTTGGAAAAACGCTACTATGCTTGCTATCTCCATTTATTGTTTCTTTCTCCATCATCACACGAATAGACTCACTGAATTGTTTCAACACAAATGGGTCACCAATATCAAATGTCCCGAAAGCCCTTGGCCAACCTTGGCTCATTGTTACAACTCGCTGAGCTGGAATATAAAATAGCTTTTCAGTTCTTGAACTATCTCTTAAGCCTTGTTTTGTGAGAAAGGAGGACAGAAAATATTCTTTTTCATCAAACTCAATCTTTGTATCTGGTTTCCATATAGAAGACATACTTTCACCAAAAAATAAGTCAAGAAAATTCTCATTTTTCTTGCCCCATTCATAATTGTTCTGCTTTAGAACCGATGGAATGTTATATCTGTCCATTATCAACTTAACCAATTGAAGTAATATACTTTTTCCACTTGCCTGAGGCCCTACCAACAATGTAAGGTCACCAAATTTTATATCAGCTTCCGCAATTGGACCAAATGATTTTATTTTTAAATGTTCCATATTATAAAGTATTATTATTTACAAAGATAGGAATACCTGATCTCATCTCACAAATTTAGATTAAACTAATTTCCCCTCGAATGCCTTCTTCAAAATACTTTGCCTTAATGATTCTGCAGCAACAAACTCTTGCCGATGGTCTCTTCTATTTTATCGCAAACGGTAAGTTTACTCTCTAATTCATCAACAATAAGGATTGAAACAATTTCTTTCGACTCAACAATTTTCCACTCCTTTAGCATATTGGTTTCTTCGCTCATTATGCTGCCAAAAATTCATTTAACTCATTAATAATCTCCGTTGTCTCTTCTCCAGACAATTGTCGCCACTCCCCCAATCCACTCTTTGTATTAACAGGATTCAGATCAAAATCATCCTGTTCAATACGAAAACTGCTGATCACAGAATTTTTAATCATACTTAGCCAAAGCATTTGTTCTTCATCAAAGTTGGTTGCTCTGGTTTGTTTTTTAAAAATTCCCTTATCTGAAAGTTTTTGTCAAGCATAGGGTTTAAACTTACTGTCAATTTTCTCCAACACATTTTCATTGTACAGGTTTTGATTGGCATACGATATTGTTTTTTCATGTGCCAGTTTACCAATGACAACGGCAGGATGTACGTTCACGTGACTGGCACATTCGGTAATAGCCTGTTTGGTTAAGTAATTCAGCTTTGGTTCCAGAAAAGCTTGTATCTCATGGTGTTTAAGCTGGTATGAAGCATTGTTATTGGCATCTTCTTCGAGTTCGCCTGTTGCTTCTTCCGTAAAATTATCAATAAAAAAAGTGCCGAGAGAATCCATATGATTGAGAATATGCCAAATTTCATGAGCAACTGTAAACCAAAAATTGTCAATGCGTTTGTAGCGTCCGGTATAAACAATCACAGGATGATTATTCGAATAAAATACAGCTCCGTCAACGGATGTTTTTTGCAAATGCGGCAATACAAAAAAAATGACACCCGCCAGATACAATTCCCGGATAAAATCATTACACCCATTGTCACGATTGGTGTATAAATGAAGATCATTGTTGAGCCTGATCAACTTTTCGCTGTCGTATTTCGCTGCCTTATAAATTTGAGCCGTCTGCATGGCTTTTTGATACCAGGTATAGGTATAAGCTGCATTGTATTGATTAAAACTCTCCGATTTATGGACAAGAAGAGGTGCTGCTTTCTGATCCCACGAATCAAAATCAAGTTGATCCACATTCCAATATGTCAATACACTGTTATATAATTCGTTGAAATTGTTATAATTGGAAAGCCAATTTTTTTGAATCATATCCCTGATGGGCATTCTTTCATAAATCTTGGCCTTTATTTCAGCCTGGTATTCTTTTTCTGATTTTTCACTTTTGAGCCAAAGCCTGTAAGCCGAATCAAGATTTAACCAGTACTGCGCCGAAGTTTCAAATACTCCGGCCAGGATCTTTGCCATGTCAAGCGTGATCGCCTGTTTCTCCTGTAAAATCCTGTTCAGGTGCTTGATCGTAATTCCCATAACTTCAGACAGATCTTCCTGACTCCAGTTACGATATTCCATTTGCTCACGGATAAAATATCCGGGTCCCAAATTCATTGCAGGACGTAATTTCACTTTTGTAGTAGCAGTCATGGCTTTTCACGCATAGTGTACTGAAATATCTGTGATAATAAACTCACCAATCGATTGATCCGGATTATACCATTCAACAATCATCTCCAAACGATACTTTAACTTCGAGCGCATGGAATAGCTCGACGATTTACTGTTTAATAATCGCTCAAAATTCAGTCCCTTGTCGTTCCAAAGATCATGAATGTCATTTGCAGCTTCAATCTGCCACATCCGGGCAAAAAACTTCTCTGTTATATCCTTCGGTAGTCTGTACTTTTTTGATCTTCCCGTTGTATATAGTTTCTCTAATTCCTTATTTTCAAAACGAAAATCCATTACAAAGGTAGTAAGATTATTTAAAAGCAACAATTCAAATTATACAATCAGGTTAAAAACGACACTTCGCTTTCATCTGCGGAAACAGGTCAATTGCTCTAAATAATCTCTATAACCTACTTCCACATCACGCAGGGGATTACAGAATGACCAGACTTTTGATACTATGCCTGATGTGTTTCTTGTTTCACCACTCATTTCAATTTTGATTTCATTTTCTCTGTTAAATAGTACCCGCCGGTTTGGGCTGCATCTCCTTTGAATTCAATTAATCCTGCATCCTTTAATCTTTTAATATACGCCTCAATGGTTCTTTCAGGAAGATGTGTCATCTCTTTATAATAGGGCACTCTATTACCTTCATTCCTTTCTATTACGCCAAGAAGCGCTGCAAGTTTTTCTTTTACTCCCTCCGTTACTCCTTCAAATGCTCGCTCAATTGCTCTTTTAATTGCACCGCCAATTGCACCGCCAATTGCACCGCCAATTTTTTCATGAGCTTCAGAACTAACCGAAATTATTGTTTTAAAAGTAGCGCCTTCAATAAATTGTACTGTTCCTTTATTAATATATTCATTGATTAACCGATTAACATTCAACACACCCGAACCTAACTCATCCACACGCCCGAGTTGGATGAATAATTTAGCAATGGTAGGATTTTTAGGAAACGGAGTAAAATTATTAGGATCAATAGGCCCATTACCATGAGGGTTATTTGCATTTTCTGCAACAATTTTATCAGCATAAATAATGAAAGTACAGGGATAGGCATTGGTGTATTCACGGTGAACAATCATATTTGCAACAATTTCTCTAAATATCTTTGTTCTGAGGCTTACTCTTTGATCGCCTTCCATGTAAAACTTATCCGAAAGGGTTTTAGCCACAAATGCCATCAACTGGTCGTAGGCTTCAATCAGATTGGTTTGAATATATTCCCTGTCATCATAGCGGTAAGTATCTTTTATTCTCACTAATGCATCAATTTTGTAATGCGGCACAATCTGCTGAATGACTTCATCTTTGCCAAAGAGTAAAGCTGCCGCCATAGTATAACCTTCATGTCCTGTTTGAAAGTCACGTTTCCACAAACCTGCTACTTCCAGTAATTGTTGATCGCTTAAAGACAGCCAGGGATGTGTGGCATTGTTATTGTTTATTAGATTTCTTACTTTTGTAAATAATTCACTCTTGAAATCTTCAAACCGTAAAGCCGGGTAAATAGTCCCTTCTGTGTAGAGATTATGTTTACGGTTGTATATCTCTGCAATCTGGTGGGGATGGGTGATTTTAAAATCACCATCATTACTCCGGTCAAAAATAATGTTGTTTGTTTTGTGAACCTGTGAACTGGCTGGAACCTGAATGTGAATAATCCATTTGCCATTTAACTGATAGAATTGTGGCGAAAGAATGAAAGGTGGGTCAAGTTTTTGCTGATTATTTGAAAGGTTCACCAGATTAGTTACCATGTTCGAAACCAGAGATTCTTCCACTCCCAAAACAACCCCATCATCGTTTACGCCAAGGATAATATCACCACCGTCACGATTGAGCATGGAACAAATCGTTTCGAACAAATTATTGGGTAACGCACCAACAGCCTCCTTTAACTCAAGGCGGATGTTTTCCGGTTCGTTAATTAATCGTTTTACTCTTTCAATGCTCATATTAGCAATTTTAGATTAATTTCCCCTCAAATGCCTTCTTCAAAATACTTTGCCTTAATGATTCTGCCTGCAGCAAACTTTGGCTAATGGTTTCTTCAATCTTATCACAAACAGTGAGTTTGTTTTCCCGGTCAACAATAATGATTTGTCTTTTTTAATTGGAGGTAATGGGATTTCACATGGCTTACCATCAACAAGTAACACATCGTCAGCAGGACCTGCATCGGTGAGATATTCCTTCACAGCAACACCAATTCCAACATGCAGATTGACCTTCCTGACACTCTGGATTGTCCAGCTGCAAGCTGTTAACTGCTTGTCAATTTGATCTCTGGCCAATTGTCCAGGATTCTGGTCAGGCATTTAATTGAAATCTGAATTTAAGCGGGTAAGTTACATAACTTATTTTGTAAAATGAAATTAAGTTTTCGGCATATGCGACCTGACAAATGAGATATTTGAGAATGCATTATTCATGTTGGAAAACATATGATAATAAGCCTATTTTAAGTAGTTTATAATAAATCTGTTTGGTAATTTTGGAGAAATTAAACCTAATATTTGAGTCCACTCCGAAAAGTAAGAAGGTCAGAAAATAGTCATGAAAGGACTGAATCTAAAACTGTGGGTGGAGCTCACGGAAGAATAAAAGATAAATACGCAACCCTGAAATGGTTGAATATTAATACACTAAAAGTTCAACCCCTTCGGGGCTGTAATTTTTATTTCATTTCTTTTCCACCGGTTTTACCGGTGGTTATTTAAATTTTATCTCTTCGGGATAATTAATCGACTTTCCGGAGTGGACTCAATATTTTAAAACTATGGAAGCTGGCTATGGACGTGGTGTCGCGTTATATCCATTTACCCCCAGTTTCGCAAGCTGCACCGGGGGTTATTGAAATTTAACCACTTCGTGGTATGAAATTAGTTTTTCAGCAGACTCTAAATGAGGGAAAATTCATAGCAATTCATATTTCTCTCTTAAAAGGGGAATTTTGTCGTACACCCTCAAATCCCCCAACCTTTCAGCTTGATCCAAATTTAGTATTCAAAGCACTAAAGGGATTCTTTAATTAATGCCTGATTTTCCTTCTCGGCCATTTGTATGTCGTCGCGAAGTTTTTTTGCACGATCCTTTAGCTTTGCATCGTCAGGTTTCTCATTTTTCAATTCTTCCATCATTGCATTAGCGTGGCTTGTTGCAGAGGCATAATATTTGTCAATATTATCGTGGTGAATTACTGCTTCCGATTTGGCCTTTTCAGGGATTACTTTTTTCAATAGATTGTGTGTCTTTTTAGCTTCAGCTAAACTTCTTCGGAATTCGTTATAGTGCGTTACCTGATCATTCTTCGTTTTAGCCTCGCCCGAAGCAATTGCATTTGTGTGTGTTATAATTGACTGATGAATAGCTGAAAGGCGGGTGTGGTTTTCGGCATTGGTTTGCGCGATAACTTTGTCTGAAGAGAATAGAAACGTTAACGCAACCATAATAGCAATCATGTTTTTCATTGTTTTCATTGTTTTATTTTTAAAAGGTTTGTAAATAAAATCTCAAAGTGATGATAATTTATAGATAGTTGCCAGGAAAGTGATATCAGTATTAAGATGTGCTTGCATTGGTTTAAAATTTCGTCCTTAAGTAGTTTGTTTTGAAAGCAGGAAGGAACTTGTCCTGATTCATTTTGGTTCAGTTTGTTTTTCAGTTTTTTGACCTTCGGGAGACAATCCCAATGTTAATGCGGTTATTCCTGCGAGTCCGCCTAATTGCATGCTTTCGAGCGCTGTGCTTGGGACAATTACAATTGTGGAGTTCGTCTTCAATCCTTCATAAAGCATATTCATCGCCCTCAGATGCAGGGCTGTAGGATTGCCGGAATAGGACCTGGCGGCTTCCTCGAATTTCTGTGCTACCTGTCGTTCGGAATCGCCCAGGATTACCCTTGCCTGTCGTTCTCTTTCAGCCTGAGCCTGCATGGACATTGCGTCCTCAAGAGCCGAAGGGATCAGAACATCCTTAACCTCGACGGAAATGACATTGATTCCCCAGGGTTCGGTGCGCTCATCAATGATTTTCTGCAGCTCGTTGCTAATCTTGTCCCGTCCTTCGAGCATGTCAGAAAGCATCGTCTTGCCGATTACATCGCGCAGAGCAGTCTGGGAGGCCCAGTTTATGGCACTTTTATAATCGGCTACATCGAGAGCGGCTTTCTTTGGATCCAGGACTTTCCAAAATAGTACTGCATCAACATCGACAGGCACAGTATCTTTGGTGAGGGTTTTTTCTGCTTTAAAAGAAGCGGTGATGACGCGTGTGTCGATCCAGTAAGGAATGGTGTCGATGACCGGTATAATAAAAAACAGTCCGGGACCTCTTAGCGACTGGAAACCTCCCAATCTCAATACGACGGCCTTTTCCCACTGATCGGCAACCTTAATTGAGCATGAAACAATCAGTGCAATAAAGAAGAAAATCACATTAATCGTCATTCCCGAGGTATTTGCCTGGGTTCCGAAATTTACATATGAAAATGCAATTCCAATACCAAGAATGACAAAAAAGATCAATACTGCGAAATAATTTGTTGTTTTCATCTGTTAATAATTTGTTTTTTAAAGGTCAGATGGAATCCCGCATGGGCGGGATGATGATATTCTCATCTTCGGTTTGTGATTTTACAGTCATGGCTATTTCATCGTATTCTCCTCCGTTCTTTAGGTTCTCATTCCGGATCGATTTCCCGGCAGCGGTGCGTTAGATCGATTCGGAATCGATTTCGCTTTAAAGGTATATAAAATTTACGAAATATTCTTATAAAAAAAAATAAAAAAAAATATTTTTGACTTTCATTTTCAGTTATTTGAGTTTTATAAATTATTATTCATGCGGGGGTTAATATGAACGGAGGAGACAGCATTTCCGGAATATCAACCGATCTCTTTTATTGTGCTATTTTGATATTTAAACAAAGGTTGATATTGCGTTTTTTCCCTTTTCAAAAAACCTTTTAAAGGATATTCAGATGAGCGGTTGTTTGTTTTCAAAAAATAGTTATCAAATTCATTAAAAATATGATAGTAAATCCAGATTTATTTTCATAGTTTTCGTGTATTAAATTTTTTCTTCTGAACCATTGTATAACGTGCGATTTTTATTTTAAACCAGACCTATGAGATTCAAACTTACGCTTTCGCTTGTCAACCAGAATCAGAATGTGCTGCCGATTAACTATCAGTATGAGCTGAGTGCCTGGATTTATAACGTAATCAATCAAAGCGACCCCGTTTTCGCCGAATGGTTACATAATAAAGGATTTTCGAAGGACAATAAGCAATTCAGACTTTTTACTTTTTCAAATCTTATCGTTCCGCAGCACGAAATTGTCAAAGACCGGCTGATTATTAAATCGGACCATATTGATTTGATTATCTCGACATTACCTGAAGAGACGATTCAGCATTTTGTGAGTGGTGTGTTTTGTGACCGCGAGTTTACGCTCGGCGACCGGATTTCGAATGTGGCTTTTCGAATCAACGCTATTGAGGCGCTACCGATTCCGATCTTCGCCGATGAGATGTCATTCCGTTCACTCTCTCCGGTCTTTGTCTCCGATAAGGTAGAGGGTCGGCGGTATGCCCAATATCTTGCTCCCGACTACGATGGTTATACTCAACTCCTGATCAATAATCTTAAAGAGAAGCTAAAGGTGTATACGGGACAGGAATCCAATTTTAATGCGCAGAACGCCAGATTAATACAATTAAGTCAGCCCCGACAGAAGGGGATTACGATCAAAACCGGAACGCCACAGCAAAGTAAATTGGTGGGGTATCAATACAACTTTAAAATCAAAGCTGACGCCTCTTTGCTCCGCATGGGGTACTACTGCGGATTTGGAGAAAAGAACAGCATCGGTTTTGGATGTTGCGAAACGCTGTAGGTATTAAAAGAAAACAACTTAATATAGAAGGTATGACATTTCAATTCAGGATTCAATTAAAAAATGTGTCCAAACCACCAGTTTGGCGTCAGGTTCAGGTTCCCGGAACATTTACCTTTGATCAGTTTCACGGGGTGATACAGCGGTGTTTTGGATGGGAAAATTTCCATTTATACCAGTTTAGCCCACAAGGGTTTGGTTCATATCCTGTTATTTCAATACCTTCGAAAGAAGATTGGGAGCAACCCGAAATGAATTCGATGAAAACCAAATTAAAAGAGGTTTTTAAACTCGAGAAACAAACGTTTAACTACATCTACGATTTTGGAGATGACTGGTCTCACAAGATTACCCTTGAGAAAATTCTGCCCGGTGAAATAGAAAGTCCGGTTTGTCTGGCCGGGAAGGGTGCTTGTCCGCCCGAAGATTGCGGCGGCACATGGGGCTACGAAAATTTGAAAACGGTACTGGCTGACCCAAAGCACGATGAATACCAGGAAATGAAAGAATGGTTGGGACTGGAAGAGGAGGAGGATTGGGATGCCGGGGAATTTGATCTGGAGGAGGTCAATGAAAGGCTGAAGTAGAGGTTGGGAAATAGTGGTGTATTTTGCAAAAACTGAATTGGAAGCGTTCTAATTCTACAATCAAGCATTATGTAAATATTTTGTTCAAACGTGTACCGAACATGGTACGAAGGAGGTACGAAGAAGGTACGAAGGAGGTCCATGTTGCGTTTGCAGTATCGTTATGTAAATATAAAATACGACATCTGTTGATTCGCATTACTTATATCTTAACCATTAGGATCTGAATCTTATAAAGTCACACATATATGGAAGATCACGCAAAAATCGAACGGATTATACGGATGCTTCTTCTGTTATCCGGAGGGATTAAGTACACATTACCAGAACTATCGGTGAAATTTTGTACTTCCGAAAGGTCGATCAGCCGTTATATAGCGACCTTCCGCGATGTTGGATTCGTGGTTGAGTGCCACCAGGGAAGGTATTCGATCCCCAGGGTTGCTGAACCATTCAAAGCTATCAACGAATTACTCCACTTTTCGGAAGAAGAAGCCTATATATTATCGAAGGCAATCCACTCCATACATGAGAACAATGTGCTGAAGTCGAATCTTATCAATAAGCTGTATGCCTTATATGATTTCGACCGTGTTGCAGAGACTATTGTGAAGCCTTCGGACTCGGATACAGTGCATCAATTAATTAAAGCCATACGCGAAAAGAAACAGGTGTTGCTGCGACAATATCGTTCGTCGAACGGGAATATTGTGCGCGACAGGTTGGTCGAACCCTACGATTTCACAACCAACTATACCTATGTCTGGGCTTTTGATCCCGAAAGCCATTGCTGCAAATTGTTCAGGATCTCGCGTATCGAGGTCGTTGAGGTGCTCAATTGTGAATATCAGCATGAAACGCTTCATCAGAAGATGATTATGGATGTTTTCCGCATCAGCAAACCTGAACAGACGATAGTAAAGCTACGTCTTTCGCTGCGTGCATATAACCTGATCATCGAGGAGTTTCCGTTATCCGAAAAATACCTTACCCCACTCGATGACAATTACTGGCAATTCAGTGCCCCTGTATGTGGATTCGAGGGTGTGGGCAGGTTCGTGACAGGGTTGTGTGATGAGGTTTATATAGAAGAATCAGAGTCCTTTAAGGCTTTTATCCGCGAGAAAATAAAAAGATACAAATAATAGATTAGATGACAGTAATTGGCATAAAAGCAATCTATATTTACAAAAATCTATTTGTCCAAAAGGGCAGAAGACCTGACAGGTTTCAAAAACCTGCCAGATCAGGGGACGATTTAACCTTTGGGGATGCTTCATTCAACGCTTCCAGGTGGTCTGGCGACGCTGGAAGGTTGTGCTGTGACAATGCATCCAGGAAATCTGTCAGCATGTGCAGCTTTTGTGGATGTAAGATGTAAAAGGAAGATGGAACGAAAAAATAACAGATATGGGACAAACCTACAAAGCGATTGATTACGAATGGCTGACAAAGCCAACAAGCGATCCGTTTGCCAATACTGATCGTTTTTTCAATGAGTATATTTCGGGGCAATTCTCTAAAAGCATTTGTATTAACACATAGTTCACAAAAAGTATATGAAAAAGAATGTATGGATTAAAGGCAATCCAAAGCCGCAAAAATTGGATAATTTAAAGAAAATGAAAATGATAAAGGAAGTGGAATCTTTTATTGAAAATTCAGAAAAATTATCTAAAAGTATCAATCATTTCGAGCTAAGAGCGGGACGTGTTTACTTTTTTCAGCTCGTGGAACAGTTTGGCTGGAATGATCCGAATAGCCAATTTATCATACCTCTTATCGATGGCCGGTATGCTGAATTCAAATATGCGAGGATCACGATATTCCCCATTGAATGCACACTTGACTGGCAACGCCATAACGATCAATGGATGACTGTTTTTAGCGGAACTTTTACAGAATGTCTTCAATACATGGACGAAAAAGATGAGTGGTTTCAATGATATAGTTTGTAAGTGATACGAATAAAAAGTGAGATATTAACCAAACCTACAAAACGATTGATTACGAATGGCTGAGAAGGCCAACAGGCGACCCTTTTGGATAGTAAAGCTTCGCCCTTCGCTGTGTGCATATAACCTGATCATCGAGGAGTTTCCGTTATCCGAAAATACCTCACTCCACTCGATGACAA
The DNA here is from genome assembly GCA_015654795.1 of Bacteroidales bacterium. Taxonomy (GTDB): domain Bacteria; phylum Bacteroidota; class Bacteroidia; order Bacteroidales; family Prolixibacteraceae; genus JAAFHB01. The sequence continues at coordinate 15,553 of JAATGF010000071.1, read as the reverse complement.
CTACTGGCAATTCTGTGCCCCTGTATGTGTATTCGAGGGTGCAGGCAGGTTTGTGACAGGGTTGTGTGATGAAGCTTATATAAAAGAATCATAGTACTTTAAGGCCTTTATCCGCGAAAAAATAAAAAGATACGAATAATAGATTTGATGACGGTAATTGGCATAAAAGCAATTTATATTTACAAAAATCTATTTGTCCAAAAGGGCAGAAGACCTGACAGGTTTCAAAAACCTGTCAGGTCTGGGGACGATTTAACTTTCGGGGGTTTACAGGAACTTTGAGGGTTGAAAAATGGATTGACCAGAAGCTCCGAATGGGTTTCAAACCTCTTTCGGGAGTAATGAAACGAATTAAAAATGAATGATATGAAGGGAAATTACAAAATGATGGTCTGCTTTAACGCTTTGGGGATGCTTCATTCAACGCATCCAGGTCTGCCGACGCTGGAAGGTTGCAGAAACGGTTGTCCCGCGAATAACATACCTCGAAAACCCGTCAGCGTGTGCAGCTCCTGACGGTGTTGGAGTAAAAGGAATATGAAACGAATTTAAAAATGAATGAAATCAAAAAATCCATTCCCCGAAAATTCGAGAAATGGATATAAAACAACATCTGATTGTTTTTTCTCTTGTTTCAATTCCTCATTAGGTGCGATTACAGATGTTGATTTTGGTTCTGCAAATTTAAAAATTAAGATTAACAAACCACAAAAAACAGAAAGGAATTAAGTTGCATTTGATTTTATTTACTCTTTGGTATAAATATTTGGATTTTTAATAAATAATAATCACCTTTGCTTCGAATTAAATTTGAAGTAATGGTTACAGTATACTATTCCGAGGATGGGCATGAATTTAAAATAGATGACTTTGTCACATATGCTGTATGGAAAATTCAGGATCTGAAAAACCAAGGTTATTTGGATGAAGATATTTTAAATTTCGATGATTGTGCTATGTGGAAGCAATTTACTAAAAAAATGAATAATAAATTCACTCAGGATGGAAAAGAATAATATTAATATTTTTACTACCGCCTTAACGGGTTTTGCTCCATATCAATACCAATTGAAAGTGGCAGAATTCTTGTTGGGTGGCAAAAATGTAATTCTTGCTGTACCAACAGGAGCCGGAAAAACCTGGGCATCCATCATACCATTCTTGTATGCAAGACAAAACGGGATTATCAACTTTCCTCAAAAAATGATCTATAGTTTACCATTAAGAACATTGGCTAACTCAATTTACTCAGATGTTACAGAAATGCTTGATAAAAACCATGAATTCAAAGAATTGGCTTCAATACACACTGGGGAATACAAAAATGACGAGCATTTTGAAAAGGATATTATCTTCTCAACTATAGATCAGACTCTCAGCAGCTTTTTGTGTTTCCCTCTTTCTCTATCAAAACGTCAGGCGAATATCAATGCAGGGGCATTGATCGGCAGCTATTTGGTTTTTGATGAATTCCATTTGCTTGACCCAAAATTATCAATGGCAACAACCTTGGGAACACTAAGGACCTTGGGTACTTTGTGTCGGTTTTGTATTATGACGGCCACATTGAGCGAGAAATACATCAATGAATTGAAGTCTGCAATTAATGCAGAAGTTGTTACAATTGACGACTTCCCCGAAGACGTTGCAAAGATAAACTCGTTGAAGGTTCCAGAAGGTAAAGAATTTAAGAAAATCGTAACCGTAGCTGAAGGCACAATAAATGCCAAAACAATTTTAAGACACCATACCAGGAAAACCATTGTCATTTGCAATCGGGTTGAAAAGGTGCAGCAATTATACAACGATATAGTCGCTTCAGACCTGCCAGGTATTGAAAAATCAAATATCATCTGTTTACATTCCCGTTTCTTCGATGAAGACCGCAAAAAGAAAGAAAAAGATTTAAAAAGGTTGTTTGGAAATGATAATGAAGAAAGTACAATTTTGATTTCGACACAGGTAATTGAAGCGGGAATGGACATTTCTTGTGAGACAATGCATGTTGAAATATCTCCAATCAACTCTTTTCTACAACGCGCCGGACGTTGTGCCCGATGGGGAAACCAATTTGGAGAAATTTATGTGTACGATATCTTAGAACTGGTGGAACGTGAAAAATTAGAGATTGAGACAACCGACAAAGAAGAGTTGGCACAAATACGTGCAATCAATAATAAATACTTACCCTATGATAAATCGCTTTGTGAAGAAACTTTAACCTATTTGAAAGACACACCTCACCTTGACCAAGATATTTCTCAACGACTAGTCGATGACATTTTAAGTATTAAAGAATTAAAAGATTATTCTTTAATTGTACAGGATGACTTTAACAGATCAAAGATCCGGAAATCATGGAAGACTTGTGAAAAAAATAATTATTCACAAACCATCCGCGATATTCAAAGTATTGAAGTTGCCATTATTGATTATGAATTGGAAAAAGGCCGAACCTTTTTGCCATATAGATATCAAACAATTGGATTATATAAATGGTCATTTATCAAATGGGTCAAAGAAATTCTTGCAGAAAAGAATTTTGATGATGAAGATGACGTAATCTTCATCCCAGAGAAGAATTCTGAAAGTGCGATAATTGATTTTGATACTAATGATAAAGACGGATTTACCCTTAAGGTTGTTCGGAATATTGACATTCTTAAAAAATGCTATGATATCGTTTTTGTTGATAAATCCATTTTCAAGTACACACATGGAGCAGGACTTGAACTGGGTGCAGGTACTTCTTGCTCTCCGTTGAAGCCATTCGATACAAAAGAAAAGGAAATAATTGAATACAAAAAAGATACTTTCTGGCAGCATAATAAAGCGATTATCGGCTGCTATGAACAAATATTTAAACAAAAGCTGCAATTTGCATTTAACCAATTGAATGAATATTGGGGCGAAAATATTGATTGGGATAAACTGATTAAAGCTATGATTTGCCTGCACGATTACGGCAAGCTAAATATTGAATGGCAAAAGAAAATGAAGCTCTTACAAAAATTAAAAGCAAACGGAAACTATAATGCGGAAGAAGTCTTGGCTCACACTGATTTTAATGAATTGACGGACAAAGAAATCGAAAAACAAAGTGGAACGAAAAACAAACCGCCACATGCAGGAATTGGGGCATTTGCATTAATTGAAAGTGCTGCGGATATAATTGCTGTTGATCGTTACGAATATCTTTTAAATAGTATTTCAACTGCCATTTTAAAACATCATGGCACTGATACAACAACATATTCCGATTTTGAGATTTCTGACAACAATTATTTGCAAATTGACTCCTTACTTGAAAGTATTGGGATAAAAACCAAATTAAAACGAAAAGGAAGAGGTGGACACTTAATAAATTCTTTGCCTTCCAATACTGGAGAATGGGTAATATACCTCTTCTTTGTCAGGATCTTAAGGCTATCAGATCAAAAAGCAACAATGAATTTTGAAGTATATCTAAAGCATTAAAACTATGTATTCCACATTCAAAATCAAAAAACAAACCGGAACTTATTCCGACACTATTGAAGCATTTGGTCTGGCTAATTTGCTCAATGAAATCCAAAGTCGGGCTAATCTGAGGTGGCCTAAACTACAGATTGAAGACAAGGGATTATATTATGAAATCACCTCAAAGCCTGAAATTACAGAGGTGAACATTATGGGTTTAAATTACTTTCCGTTTTTCCAATATGTAATTAGGGATACCTCTGAGACGTTTGAGGAAAATTACTTTGATTATTCGAAACAGCGTGCCTTAAAGAAAGAACGGCAAGAGCTTACTCAAAAGGCGTATAAAGAATATCCCGGGAAAGATAAAGCACAACAATTAAAGGCTCGATTGAGTGAAATTGAGCGAATTTACGAGGAGGAAAAATGCATTTTCCCTCAATTAGATGTTTACAGTCAGGTTATTACTTCCAATAACTTTGTTGGATTCGATAAACTCTATCGAAATATCTCATCAAACAAAGAAGTATTCTCGGAGATTGTAAAGGCAATTCTTGATTACTATTCAGACAGAAATGTTGAAATAAAAACGAAGTCTTTAAACTCGTTTGATGATTCGGTTACTGCACTTCAAATTTATAATCCGACAACGGGTAAGGGGCAGAACAAAGGCAAAGCAACAGGTGCTTCTGCTGGGCCTATGAAACTTAACTGGATCGGTGAGACAATGAAAATATCAGGTGCATTAACCAACATGCTTTGTCAATTGGTAAAAGTAGGAAGTAGTTATGATATGAAAGTCGTTGTTGCTGATTTCAAAAAGGCAGAATACAATCAACAAAAACAAATTGCATTAGGGTTCAAGAAGAATATCAAAGGAAATACACCTTTGAAGGTCGATATCCTGAATCTTTTAATCATCAATAAGCAACTAATTGAGAAAACTGACGAGTATTCAAACTTTAAAGCAAGAAATATATTAACTGGACTTCATTCAACTTACCAAAAAGATTTGGGACAGAACAAAGCGGTAGTTAATATAGCAGAACTTCAAACTCCTGATTTTATTGAATTCAATACTGAAGATGAAGCAAAAGATTGGGTAGAATTCTTAAAGGAACAAATCAATATTATCGGGAGTATAGAGGAATTGGGAGACGCAACGCAAGGATTAATTGCTTACCGAACATTCTTGACGAGTTCTCATTTCGAAAGTTGGGGCAGATTCATTTTCTGGTACTCCGGCCATATCATGTCGAACTTCTCAAAAAATAAATACGCATTACCATTCAAAGAAACTTCATTAAACAAATTCTTTAATAACATGAGCATGAACGATTTTAAAATTTCTGAAATCATCTCCAATGAGGGATTTAAGAAGGTGGCTTATGCCATCAGAAAGAGTACTGTAACTTTACAATACACACCAAAGGATCAGCGAAGATTTGAAATTCGATATGGTCTGTCACAAACACTGCAAAATAAATCAAAATCGACTTGTGATTTGGCTGAATTCATCGGTGAATTCATCGGCACATATAATGCTGAAACTGCAAGAAATGTTGAAAAAACAGGAAATGTTATGCGTGCAAATATTAAGGATAATGAGCTGAATAAATTCTATGAGCTTTTGGACATATATCCTTCTAAAGTTGTTGGGGCATTGCTCGCATCATATGGTTTTGCTTTGACCGAAAAGGAAGCATTAAAAGCAACAATTGCAGAAATCCCAGAGGAAAGTGAAACAAACGAAGATTAATAACCAATAAAATATTTCAAATCATGAAAAAACAAATTGCATCCATTTCAATCAGCGGTGAAATCACCCTGAACATGCATTCCTTGAATAATGAAGGTGGAGAAGGAAATCAAATAATGACCAGACAGTTGACGATTGTTGATAAGGAAGGTAGGGAGCATACTGTAAATGGCATTAGTGGTGATATGTTTAAACACATTCATGCCGGCCATTTGGTGAATTATTGTTTGGAAAACAACATTGAATTAAGTCAATACTCGAAAGCCTTGAATCCAAACCGGATTTCAGCTGCTGAGTTGCTGAACTACATTACGGAAAGTAAGAAGAAGAATGAAAAAGCTGGTATTGTAATTGATGCGCTCATAAACTCCTGTGCTGTTTGTGATACTCACGGAATTTTAATCACCGAAAAAGTGGGTGATAATAAGGACAGTTCGAACACACCCCGAAAATCAGTTATTGAATTCGGATGGACAATAGGGATTCCCGAGAAAAATAATACCGAGACCTATTTGCATACTAAAGTGGTTCATAGCTCTACAGGCGTGAAAGGTGAAAGTTCCAATGAAGGACAAAACATTTTCCATCGACCTGCAAATCATGGAGCCTACGCTTTTGTTTGCAACCTTGATACATACCGAATAGGATTTAACGACATTGACAGAAATTATGCAATTGACGACAATAAACGTCAGGCTCGCTACAAAGCGATTCTACAATCATTGCTCAGTTCATTTTTGAATCCACGCGGAGCAATGACCAGTACTCAGAAACCACATATAACAGATTTTAAAGGTGTAGTTACTTACTCCGAAAAATTAATTCCCGCTCCAACCATTAGCCCAATTAATCCCGATTACGAAAAAGAGATAGAAACAATAACGGCTAATTTAAATTTAATCGAAAAGGATTCAATTACGATAAAACCTTTTAATGGATTTGGTGAATTAACCACTATCTTTAAAGACTTAATTCAGGAAGAACCTTATAAAATAAGCTGAAAATGAGATTCTCAGTTATATATCAGCCAACAAATCTTTTTTCATTAAAAGAAAGCAACTCGACAAATTCAGGCGCAAAATCTTTGCTGGTTCCTTCTCCGTATTCTATTAAAATGGCTTTGTTCAATCAAGCGATAACCATTGATGGGAAAGAAGTTTTTGAAGATAAAAAAAGTAAGGAGTTTTCATACTTTAAAGAATCCAAAATTACTTATCATGTTTCAGGTAGTTTTTGTGTAAATAATTGTTTTGTGACAATTCAGTCATTAAGAGACGGATTGTATCGGGGAAAGCCATCTTTCCGCGAATACATCTATCTTTCAGATAACATCGAAATCATTTTTGATGTAAAGAACGAAGAAGCCAAGCTGTATTTGCAAAAATACCTGCATAGGATTAATTACTTTGGAAAACGTGGATGTTTCTTTCAGTTTGTTAGCTATCAAGATAATCCGAGTGAATCCAATGTAAAAGAATTTGATAGTTCAGATTTCTCCGTGGGAATAATGCAGGAATATGATGATATTTCTCCAAAGTCACAATTCAAAAACGTCGATAATTTTGATTCTGGGAATGCTATGCGTGATAAAAAGATACTTGTAATACCAGTGCAAAATGTGAATTCGTCAAAATCATATACGCATTATAAGTGCAATTAGCAGTAACTGATTATATTACAAACCTTCGAGGTTCCAAAAACCTCGAAGGTTAAGTGCCAATACGCATCAAATCACACCACATATGTCAAAAACAGAATTAAAGAAGCATTTGCAAACGCTTACGAAAGAACAGGTGATCGAACAGGCGCTTGAACTGTACGATAACTGTAAGCCTGCAAAGGAGTACTTCGAGTATTTCCTTCATCCAGATGAACAAGGTCTATTCGCAAAGTACGAGGCGATTATAATCAACGAATTCTATACTAACACTCTTGTTGGAATCGGCAAATTGCGCTTTTCGGTTGCTAAAAAGGCGATTGCCGATTTCCGTGCATTGAAACCATCACCTGAATTGCTGGCCGATCTGCTGGTAACTCTTCCCGAAACAGCCTGCCAATTCACAAGCGAGTATGGCGATATGTCGGAAGAATATTACACCAGTGCCGTCACTAATTTCGAAGTGGCGCTGAAGTTTCTTCAGAATAACAATCTGTTGGAGAATTTTAAACTTCGTTGTAAGGATTGTATAAAGTATTCTCAGCATTGTGGTTACGGATTTGCAGACGAAATAAATCAGTTGTTCCATGAGTATTACGGGTGATTTTTCAACTTCTCTATTCCGGTTTGAATGATTTGCTCACTATGTATATTAAATTTGCAAAATAATTAATTCAGATTTTAATTTTATTACGAAATTATGGAAAATAGTAAATTTTCGCCCAAAAAATATCTGCAAGAACATGGCAGAAAATTGCCTGTCGAAAAGTGTTTGATTTCTGATCGTTACAGTGAGAAAGGTCTTACCGTATGCCTGATAATAAAAAAACAGCCGGGAGGTAAGTATACTTTTGCAAACATATTAGTAGACCGGCTTTGTCTTGGGATTAAGAATTCAATCGTCAATTGCAATTTAACCGAAGAGGAGTTGGATAAGATGATTGCCCAAATGGAAGACCATGCTCCTGCTGTTGAAGTAACAACCACCTATTTTCATAATCTTATCTATGGAGCCCTTGATTATGCCTCGGAATTAGGAATTGAGCCACCAAAAGATTTTAATTTGGCAGAATATGTGCTTGATCCCGATTTGGTTGATGATGGAATTGACGAGATTGAAATGGGATGGAATGGTAAACCTTTTTATATACGAGGCCCTTATGATAATTATCGAAAAATAATTAGTGCACTTGATGCAAGTGTTGGCCCTGATGGTTATGAGTATATAACAGAAGTGTAATCTAAAAAAGAAACCTGCATGAGAACAGGTTGGCAGGCATAACGAAGATCTAATAATTTCAACATTATGCAACAGATCGAATCTCTTAACTACGGCAAATTTTACCACATCTACAATCGTGGTATTAATAGTTGTGACCTGTTCTACGAACCCGCCAACTATGAATATTTCCTGAACCTATACGATAAACACATTTCGCCTGTTGCCGATACATTTGCGTGGGCGTTGATGAAGAACCATTTTCATTTGTTGGTGCGGATAAAGGAGGAGGTAGAGATTTTAAACCTGACAGGTTTCGAAAACCTGTCAGGTTTAAACGATTTAAAAGTCCCAAAACCACATCAGTATTTTTCCAATCTATTCAATGCCTATACTAAAGCGCTGAATAAAATGTATGGTCGTCATGGCAGCCTATTCGAACGCCCTTTCAAACGGAAGTTGATCTCCGACAAAGAATATTTTAAAACAATAGTCGTCTATATCCATAACAACCCTGTACATCATGAATTTACCGAATACGCAATGGATTATCCATGGTCATCATACCTGACCTGCATTTCGGTTAAACCAACACATTTACAGCGCGGCGCGGTGATGGGATGGTTTGATAATCTTGCAAATTTCAAAACAGCCCACAATAGTCAAATTAATAATAATGATATTGAAGAGTGGTTAGGATTTGAATAAAACTTAAATTTATCCGCAAAAACTTTAAAATATGGCGAAGAAAAACAGTGGGAAAGTGATTCAAATGTTGTCACCTGAAAATTATATCCGCACAAAAGCGCGGACATTGCCTCTTTATGAGTGCTGGATTAATGATGATTGGGAAGAAACCAAACAGGTTGGTTGCATTATATCGCGGAAACATAACAATGGGAATATTTCGTATTGTTTTTATGTAGTCGATTTATTATGCCTTGGATTGAAATATACTCATTTTATGTTTAATGAGTCGCTTTCGCAATATAATGATTTTATAGCTGAGTCAAAAGAAGATGTTTTTTTTGAGCCTGCGGATTATGTACTGGTCCATAATATTATCCATGCCGGTATTGAATATGCCGAAGAATATGAATTTAAGCCTCATAAGGATTTCACTTCGCTTACACAATATTTTCTTGAAGAAGATAATGATGACATCGAATTAATGGATATTGAATGTGGCGATGAAGACGGACGACCCGTTTATCTTTACAGCTCGTCAACAACTACCGCACGGGAAAATGACAGAATCATCGCACAGCTTGAACGGACTGCCGGCCCTAATAACTATTCGCTTATTAATGAGGACGATATTGATGAGGACGACTTTGAGGATGACTTCGATGATCAGGAAGACATTTACGATGAAAACACATTCGAAGAAAACAGGGAGATTTTTATTAATTTATTCAATGGCTTAAAGGATTCTGATGATCCCAACGATCTGACCAGACTTACAAAAGTTACAGATGCACTGTTTTTTGAATTAGCCGATGAAGAATTGGTCAATCAATATTACGATGAGTTATTTGATCTTCTTTTTATTGATGTGGAATTGGAAGAAATTTCCAACGAATTTCTGGGAGTGAAACCAGAAATTGAAATAAATGACGAACTGAGAAAGTTGTTTATGTCTATCATTAGGGACATTTATAGAAATCTCAAAAAAGCGCGTGAAAGTTTGGAATTGTTCCAAAAAGAGTTAGCAGGAATACCTGCTGCTGCATTTCTCGAACTGTTAATTCTCCAAAAAGAAAGGTCAAATAAGTATATTGAAACACTTAAAAAGTACGCTACAGCATATCCTGATTACCCGCTGATCATTTTGATATTGCTCGGCCATGTTTATGCATCAGGAAATGTTTCGGACGAAGTTGCAAATAATGACTTCAATCTGGATACACTTTTCCCGGGTCGCGATTCCCTTCATTATTTGGAAATGTTTTATTATATGATGTTTATTTCAAAATTAGTGGTTTATGAAAGAAATGCCAGTAAGATGGAAGCATTCTATCAGGTACTTGACGAGTTTGATCTGCCGGAAGAGGTTTCCCAAATAGTTGAAGATACGTTTTCATTATCCAGAATTGAATATTTTGCCGAGTATTTTAATCTGAAAATTTAATCCTGTCAATTATGAATATGCAGCTATTTGCCGATCTGTTTCAAGCCCTGAGTAATAAGCAGAAAAGCGATTATCTCCTGAGTTTGCTGGAAGAAAAACCTAAACGCAGATTAGCATTTGTAAAACATTTCGAATCTTTGTATGAGCAGGTTCGGTTAGAAAAAGAGGTCGCTTTTTCATTCAACGAAAGCATCAATTCAATTATCAAGAAAGCAGAAGAGGTGTCCGAAATATTGGGAGAACTCAACTTTGAGGAAACCGACTGGGAAAGATGGCGGGGATCGGATCATTACATACCTGATTATGAGGTTGCCCAAATTGTAGCCGAGGATGAAGCTTCAGAAGCTTTTGAAAATTATGCTTCTGAACTGGAAGCGGTATGGCAAACCGGTAACTTAACCGATGTTATCAGCGATTTTACCGCAATTTTTCACGGGATTACTTTCGCTGAAATAGTGGATCCCGATTGTAATTTAGGAGATCCGGCCAATGAATATTTTATAGAACAGATAGAAGATATAATTCGAAAAAAACAAAAAATACTGACAGGCAGAGAGTTTTCGGGCAGCGATTTTCAACATGCAATTGAACTGGCATTCCGTTTTAACGATTTAAAATATAGCGATAAAGACGAATACTTAAAATTTATTTCAGGGATTTTAATAATAGTCATAAATAATAAAAAACAGGCAGAATATGTTTGGGTCTCGAAAGAGAAGCTCAATGTCAGACTGAATATTGTTCCAAAATTATTAAATAAGGTTTCCCGTTTAATTGGAGACAAAAAAATATGGATAGAAAGCCTTGAATCGTGCTTTCTGCAAGATTATGATTCTTCGATTGAATTGATGGAATATTACCATGCGAACGACATTGTTAAATTTGAAAATGCCGCGATAAAGCTTTGGGATAAATATGATGATGAACAATCTTTGGACTATTTAAAGGACAAGGTAGTGAAAGGGACACCGTTTCATCTGATACTTCTGAAAAAGAATGCCATCCAAAAAGGTAAGATAGCAAGCCTGGAATTACTTAAACAATATATTTCTACTGACGAAATTGAGAAATTTATCGATGGTATGGATAATAACAATACCAAAGCAAAGTTTTATGCCCACGAAAAGTGTTTCGATAAACTTACCGACTTGATTAATGCCATTTGTATTAAAGGTCACAATAGGTATTGGTATTGCCCAATCGATTTTGAGAAAGTCGTTGCTTATTTATTTGCCGATCGGCCAAAAGTAGCATGGGAGATGATAAAAAATGTGATTGCCATTTATATAGAGAAATATCGGTCGAGAGATACATATGCTTATATAGCAAAATTGCTGGTAATGGCACGCAAAATTGAAGGAATTGATTCGGAAATCAAAATGTTGACGACTAGCTTATATAATCACAAACCTAATTTGTCAGCATTAAAAGATGAATTTAGAAAAGCAGATTTGGTCTAAATCTCCAGGATAATGACTACAGGTACGCAAATCAATTATTATTTCACCTGTCACCGAAAACTATGGCTCTTCGGCAATGGTATTCAAATGGAACATAACAGCGAACTCGTGGCAATGGGGAAGCTGATCCACGAAACCTCGTATACTGATCGCCCTGAACGATTTCAGGAGGTGGAGATTGGGCCCGTGAAGATCGATTTTTACGACCGGCGTGATAAGGTGATCCACGAGGTAAAGAAATCGGATAAGCTCGAAGAATCGCATCGGTGGCAGGTGAAGTATTACATTTACATTATGGAACAGGCCGGCATCGTTGGTGTGACAGGTCTGCTCGAATATCCCAAACTTCGTCATACAGAAGAGGTATTGCTTACTGACAGCGACCGGGAACAGTTGGAAATCATCGTCGCTGATATTACAAGGATCATTGCATCCGAAAGTTGCCCTCCGGCTGTGACGATGGGAATCTGTAAAAACTGTTCATATTTCGATTTTTGTTATGCATCCGAAGATTAACATATTATTAACCATCTGAAATGAAGAAAACCTACTACCTTTTTAATCCCGGCAGATTGAGCCGCAAAGACAATACGCTACAATTCGTTGCATTTAACGAAGAAGGTATCGAGCAACAAACACGTTATCTGCCAGTAGAGCAAGTGGGTGAGATCTATGCATTCGGAGCATTGGACGCCAATTCGGCTCTTTACAATTTTTTGGGACAACAGCAGATTCCGGTTCACTTTTTCGATTATTTTGAAAATTATATGGGATCGTTTATGCCGCGCGAAGCATTGCTTTCGGGGAGAATGACAATTGCACAGGTCAAAATGCAGCAAAACAAAGCGAAACGTCAGGAAGTGGCCAGGCTGATTCTTCAGGGTGCGGCCCATAATATGTTGAAAAACCTCCGTTATTACAATAGCCGGGGCAAAGATCTCGAACCAATTATCGCAACGATAGAAAAATATGCAGCGTGTATTTCAGAAACAATTGCCATCGACGAACTCATGGGTATCGAAGGGAACATCCGGAAGATGTACTACGAAGGATTTGAATTGATCATCAATGATTTTTCGATGGAGGGTCGTAGTTACAGGCCGCCGAAGAACGAAGTAAATTCACTTATCTCATTTGGTAATATGATGTGTTACAGTCAATGTCTTCGGGCTATTCATCAAACACAGCTGAATCCTACAATCAGTTTTTTGCACGAACCAGGAGAACGCCGTTTTTCGCTTTCGCTTGATATTGCAGAGATTTTCAAACCTTTATTGGTCGATCGTGTAATATTTAAAGTGATGAATAAAAAAGAGATCCAGCAACAGCATTTCGAGGAAGCGATCAACCGCGTAGTCCTAAAACCTGAGGGACGGAAAATATTTGTACAGTCATTTGAAGAACGGTTACAGGAAACCATTAAACATCGCTCCCTCAATCGGTCGGTCAGTTATAAACACCTGATCAGGCTGGAGTGTTATAAACTGCAAAAACACATGTTGGGGATTGAGCAGTATAAACCTTTTAAAATGTGGTGGTGATTGATAATGAGCGAATAAACGATTGAAATAATGAGGGTATTAACTGGTATGAAAATGGGATAAGAGATGTATGTAATTGCAGTATATGATATTGGAGAAAAAAGGGTCGGGAAGATGCTGAAGCTTTGCCGCAGGTATTTGAATTGGATTCAGAACTCGGTTTTTGAGGGGGAGATTACAGAGGTAAAACTTGAAGAGCTGAAACTCTATTCGTTGAAAATAATGAAACCCGAGACCGATAGTTTGATTATCTTTAAAACGCGGCAGGAAAAATGGCTCGAAAAGGAGATTGTTGGTAAAGAATTAAGCAAGCTTGATAATATGCTCTGATATAAATTATTGACGGAAATTCAGATTGTCGGAGGGTGCAAAAACAGACAAGAAATTCATCTAATTCATCTGGTAGAAAACGGTGAACGTTCTTTGACATACTGGAAATAAACAAGATAGTATAAGTTGTCGAATCCCGGCAAAAAACAGGTTATCGGAGTTCGACAACTTTTTAATAGAAAATAAAAGGCAAATGATTTTTAAATAATTGAAAATCATTATTATTTTTGTGGTTGTCGAACGTCTTTTAATCGCACCATAGTGGAATTGAAACGATATAGACCAAAATTTTCTATATTCCAGTCCTGTCTTTTAATCGCACCATAGTGGAATTGAAACAAAAATAAACCGGCTTTCACGTATTCGGGTGTTGAACTCTTTTAATCGCACCATAGTGGAATTGAAACGGCATTAACCATAATTCCCTTGTTTTTCCGGCATTTCTTTTAATCGCACCATAGTGGAATTGAAACGAGTGAACGAACCGACTAACAAACAAGCAAAAAACTTTTAATCGCACCATAGTGGAATTGAAACACTTTGGAAGCATGTCGGCGGCGGCTACTTGCCCAACTTTTAATCGCACCATAGTGGAATTGAAACAACATTTACATGCGATATACAAGTCGAAGGGGATCTCTTTTAATCGCACCATAGTGGAATTGAAACAAGAGTTCAGCCCTAACCTTACAAAGAGATCACCTACTTTTAATCGCACCATAGTGGAATTGAAACCCAGTACGGATTAGATTTTTTGGCCTCTATTCGCTCTTTTAATCGCACCATAGTGGAATTGAAACGTTCAAATTATTCACAGGTGGGTATTCGAAAAGCCGGCTTTTAATCGCACCATAGTGGAATTGAAACACGCTTGATATTTACAAGTATAATGGTGGAGTCGTATCTTTTAATCGCACCATAGTGGAATTGAAACGTAAGAAACGAGGATGCCGGAGGATCGATGCTCAGCTTTTAATCGCACCATAGTGGAATTGAAACGAAGCAGAAGTTATCTTTGACTTCCGAAAAGTATGCTTTTAATCGCACCATAGTGGAATTGAAACGTGGAAGTAATGATTGTAAAATCATTTAGTGATTCTTTTAATCGCACCATAGTGGAATTGAAACAAAGGTTTTTAAGCTTGAGATCGCTTTCTTTCAGCACTTTTAATCGCACCATAGTGGAATTGAAACGTCTTGGGTTTAGATCCAATATAACCCCCAGCATAAGCTTTTAATCGCACCATAGTGGAATTGAAACGAATTTCTTCTCTATTTGACCTATTTGCGCAAATTACTTTTAATCGCACCATAGTGGAATTGAAACTACAGGGCCTCAAATTGATCGATCCAGTAATTAAACCTTTTAATCGCACCATAGTGGAATTGAAACTGCTTTGATCTGATGTTGCCGCTATCAATCCATGCTTTTAATCGCACCATAGTGGAATTGAAACGGTCATGGGTTTTCATTACGAACGGCTGGGCTATGCTTTTAATCGCACCATAGTGGAATTGAAACAATTTAACAGAAATAGAACCGGTAACTTTTGCTTCGTCTTTTAATCGCACCATAGTGGAATTGAAACATCCGACATCATTAGGTTATCTCGTCTCTATTCTTGCTTTTAATCGCACCATAGTGGAATTGAAACTAATCACCGACACGCCGTTGATGTCTGTTTGTCGCTTCTTTTAATCGCACCATAGTGGAATTGAAACACAGGGGACAGTTTTCTTAATTGGTCCGCGTAAACTTTTAATCGCACCATAGTGGAATTGAAACTGAGCCCGGCTAAGATGCAGGGTATTCCACATGTTAGCTTTTAATCGCACCATAGTGGAATTGAAACTGAGTGGAAGAACCGGAAACGCTTTTGTTATCCCCACTTTTAATCGCACCATAGTGGAATTTAAACTTCTGCAGTAGTTGTTAATCCAGAATACGGTTTTGCTTTTAATCGCACCATAGTGGAATTGAAACGGGAAACGACAGT
>JAATGF010000026.1 GCA_015654795.1 Bacteroidales bacterium | reverse complement strand
TCGGGATTGGGGTAGCAGTAAGCCTAATATATTGTGACAGTAAGACAGATGTCCGCTTGTATTTTAAAGTCACATCATAAGTGCTGATAATCACATAGGTTACAAGGATATTTGTCACAATAAAGTCACAAAAATCACAGGAAATCTGCTTATTTTGTGACTTTATTGTGACTTTAACTGTGACATTATTTGCTAAAATATCTATATAATATACTGTTTATCAATAATATATAACAATACGAGTTGTGACTTTAACTGTGACTCCGGGAATTAAGGCGGTGAGCTTCTAAAAATTAGTTTTTAAAGATGTCACTATATGATTTTATTTGGGAACTAAAGTTGCAAATTGTAAATGAGCTATAATCGAATAAAAAATTCTTCCAACAATATCATCTGATCCATTTTTAGCGTAAACTCCCGATTTTGTGGAATAAGCCGGAAAGAGATCTATGCATTACCTCGAGTTAACTCTCAGCGCTTCATCTCCATTCCGGCCTATCTGTATTGCTAAGGTTGGTAATTAGATTCTTTTTTACTTACTTTTTCGCATACAACTCTTCAAGCCTTTTATCCAGTTCCTCATCACCGAGGTTGCGGTCAATGATCTTCCCGGATGGGTCAATCAATACATTCGAAGGAATACTTCGTATACCATACCGTTTTGCCGTTTCGCTAAAGCACTTCCCGGTTGAATTAACCGGAAGGACAAAGTGCCTGCCAATTTAATTTGCAGGCAAAAGATGGATTATTCAGCTCAGCTATAGCACCTGTGAATCTGCAGGAATTTGCTTCAGCTCTTAATAACCTGACCGCCTCTGCCAGAAAATATGTTTCTTTTTACAGCTCCGGCAACATTGAAGGAGTTACAATTTACTATTTGAGATATTTGTCGAACCACCCGGTAATTTCAGCCAGACGCTTAATCCGGTTTAGCGGTTTACCAGAACGCGATAGTTCGTGATTCTCACCTTTAAATACGACCATGCGGGATGGAACTTCGAAATACTGAAGGGCATAATACATCTGTACCCCTTCAGCTAACCAACAGCGGTAATCTTCGTCACTGTGCAGGAAAAGAGTAGGGGTTTTAACATGATTGGCATATTTCAATGGCGAATTGTCCCATAATAATTGACCATTTTCCCAGATATCAGTTCCCCAATAATTATAGGTAAAAGTATGGCCTATGTCGCTTGTATTGCTAAAGCTTAGCCATGAAGAGATGCCACGCAGAGAGGCAGCCGCTTTAAACCGGTTGGTATGTCCAACGATCCAGTTCGTCATAAGACCACCGTAAGAACCGCCTGCAACACCTATCCGATTTTCATCAATAAACGCTGTCTTGTATAAGGCGGTATCTACAAAAGTCATGATGTCGCGATAGTCAATGCCGCCAAATTTTCCGCGTATATTGGCAAACTGAGACCCTCGTCCGTCACTTCCGTCAGGGTTGGTAAACAACACAGCATAACCCTGATTAGCCCAATATTGCATTTCGTGGAAGAAAATGGTTCCATAAGCACTTTTAGGGCCACCATGAATATCCAGTATGGCCGGGTATTTCTTACCCTTTTCGTAATTGGCAGGAGGCAGAACGTAACCATTCAATACCCTTCCTTCTTCATTTGTGAATGTGATTTCAACTGGCTTAATCACCTTATGCTCATCAAACAATGACTTATTGATCGAGGTCAGTGGGGTCGCATTCCCGGTTTTGTCAATGAAATAAATCTCGCTCCCCTGCTGATCGACAAATGCCACAGCAAGGAATCCATCTTTATAGGGAATATATTCCTGCAAGGTGATGTTGCCTTTTGTAAGGAAAGTAACCTGACCACTTTTATAGGCGATATGGATAAGAGGTGCCTGATCAACATTCGTTGTGATGTAACGGATGCCTTCTTTGTCGAAAGTTATCTTTTGCTTGCCACCGCCTCCAATATCTGAACTTATAGCATTCCCGAAACCATACACCGATCCATCGTATATTTCAGCGAGCTTTCCTGTTCGCAGATGTAAGCGGTAGAACATGGCATTTTCTATTTTGCCGTGTTCCTGGCCCCGATTGATAGTCAGGACAATCTCATCATTATTCAGAAATTGGTAGGCTCCATAAGAAGCTTTGTCGAACAATGGCCATACTTTTTTTTCCAATGTTTCGACATTTAGCGTTACCAGTTGATTCCCTTCCAGAGCTTTGCCATCATATGATGCCTTAGTTGCATATACCAAGGTCTTTTTATCAGGGCTTAATTCCGGAGACGAAACGGATTCGAGCGTATCGGACAAAAGTTTTCGTTCGCCTTTATTGTAAAAATATAAATGGCTGCGCCGTCCGCTGATATCGCCTCTGCCATTCGACCAAAAGGGTAACTCTTCAAAAATGCGGTATATTTTGTTATCCTCTTTCTGTTTCAGAGCTTCTTTCCTGTTTCCGTTGTTCGCTTTCAGAAGACGATCAAAGTTACGGTCATACTGCTTAGTATAGAAGAAAACATTTTTGTCAATCCATTCAACTTGCTCGGTTTGGAAAGGCAGACGCAACCATTCGTCAGCCTCTCCATA
Organism: Bacteroidales bacterium; assembly: GCA_015654795.1. Classification (GTDB taxonomy): domain Bacteria; phylum Bacteroidota; class Bacteroidia; order Bacteroidales; family Prolixibacteraceae; genus JAAFHB01. The sequence goes on along the minus strand of JAATGF010000026.1, from coordinate 49,075 downwards.
ACCGGAACTTAATTTTTGAAACACAGTTAATTCTTCGCCTTTCTTAATATTCTCGCGGTCTGTATCCTCCCGGACAGATTGAAAAATAATTCCTCCATCCTGAAAGAAATAATCAGAAACATCTTTCGCTAACCGGACTGGTTTATCTTCAATAAGCTGATATAATGCAGTGGAATAGTTGTTCTTTTCCTTGTCTGCCTTACTAATCGTGAAAAAGATATTGTCATCGTTTACTTTAAGATTCGCAATGCGTTTTACCTTGGTAAAAAAATCAATTTCGATTGGTTTTTGGGTGGCAGTCTGAGCTGCCACCGACAAAACCAACAATACGAACGAAAGAATTAATACTGAATATTTTTTAAACATAAACCTGGAATGAACCATTTCCTATTCTTTATATTGATAATAGAACTGAGGATCCAGACGATAGGCATCAGGATTTCCGCGAACAATCCGTCCTTTTATTTTCTGCTCACTGATAATCAGGTTGTATATTGGGCAAACAGCTTCAACAGAGTCACGCAATGCAACAATGTCGTTGTAAGGCTGAGGCGAGCGAACATGCAAAATATAATGGATGTCGTGCAGGTAAGGTTTTACATTTTCAAAACCCGGACGACCGGCACGTAAATCGATCGTGCCTTCAACACTAACTCCTAATGAATCGAGTACGACACTTTGTGAAGCAGCCTGTATCTCAGTAATATGGGTAAGGCAACTTGTTATTACTCCCAACTGGTGTTCGCTGGCACTTGGACCCAGATCGCTACCTGCAAGATATGACGGATTATCGTGGATTAAGTTGAAATACCGGATATGGACACGGCGTACACCTGTTACCGGGTCAACTTCGACATGCAAACGGTCGGGTTCTGGTTGTCTGTCTGCTTTTTGACCAACTTTAGGAGCCTCAGGAGCGGGTTTCCCTTTAACGGCTTTGCTGCGGTCCTGACGCCAAAGAACGGCTATGCGCTTGTATTTAAGATACTCGCGTAATCCGGGTTGGTAAGGCGCTTCAGCAACTAAATTTTTCGGAGTTTGTTTGTAATCAATCTCGCCTTTAACTACCTGTCTCGTCGAAATCAAGTTGAAAATGGGTGAATTTTTTTCGGTCAACTGGCGCAACTCTTCCAATTGCGCATCGGTGGCCGGCGATTTCACATAAATTGTATATAATATATTATGTGGATAAACGATACGTTTTGCAGGCCGAACTGAATCAGGACGAGTAGTAATAGACACGCCCAATGAATCGATGGGAACTCCTTTTAGCGCTGCCTGACTAACATAGGTATCGGCAATATCGCTGGCAATTACTGTAAGTGCAGACTCGGGCGAACCTGGGCCAAGGCTGTATCCTGCAAAAGAATAATCGCTATCGCTGATAATCTGATGTCCGCGAATCCTTATACGGCGCACTCCCGCCCGTTGCTCGGCCGTAGTTCGGGCAGACAAAACGATTGGACTTAACTGGTCACTTGGAGTATTGCTTAACACCACCAAAGCAGAAAGCCTGCGATTTAGAAAATCATTTAATGTTGGCGGATTAACTTCCTTTAATGGCGTGAACGATAATAATGCACCAGCCGACAACACCAATAAGCCTATAAATACAAGGCTTCTTACGGAACCCGGAAATTTCTTTGTTCTAACATTGAAAAAATTCTTCTTCATTTCTTTTATACTTAAAATTTGATTATAAACAAAAGGACATCAAATCATTGGCAACATAATGGTATGCCATCAGAACCTCCGACAGACTGATCCCCGTATTTCTCATTAATGTGACTCACTTGCATAATTCGGCTCAAGCTTAGCATAAGGATTTGCACCTGTTTTACTTTCATCATAGCCGTCGTAGCCCCAGTTTTGCCAAAGACCGTTGGGATTAATATCACGCTGAGCTTTAGGAATGGGCAAACGATAGTTTTTCAGTGTAACATCCTGTTTCAGATATGTTGACAAGGCATAGCCTGTTGTTGCAGCATTGCGCAAAGTTTTAACATAAATACGCCAGCGCACAAGGTCAGTCCACCTGTTTTGTTCGTAGGTAAGTTCAAAAACTCTTTCCTGCTGGATCTTCGCTTTAAATCCAGCATAATCCAGACCACCTGGAAGGTCGTCGGATGAAGAATTTGTTACCGGGAAATGTTTGAATGCACGACGGCGTACCTGATTGACAGCCTCGTATGCATCAGCATTTGGGCCATTGTTAAGTTCGTTGAGCGCTTCAGCTTTCAGTAACAACACCTCTGCGTAACGGATAACCGTGCGGTTGATGTCGCGGGTATTTATCGAAGTTGAAATATCTGTCGTGTCGATATATTTAGCATAGCGCACACGGTCAAATACAAATGTTGAATTAGTTTTAGGGTCCCACAAGTGTTTAATATAGGTACCTCTTTTACGCTGGTCGCGAGGGTCGAAATCATCGTTCCATTTGTTGCTGGTAGCGTAAACATGAGGTAAAACAGTATTGGAATACCCGCCATAGAACGAACAGTGAACCAAATGATTACCACCATCTCCAGCGGCATACGTACCTTGTACATGCTGCACTGAAAAAATGCTTTCTTTTCCGTTAGGGTTCGTTTTTGACCAGTTACTTAAGAAATTTTCTTCGAGAGAGTAACCAGTTACCAAATTGGCATAATTTACCGATTGCTGGTAGCGTTCCTGCTGTACCGAAGAACCCGCACTTTCCGAGATTTGTCCCCAAACTAAATATACTTTTGAAAGATAAGCATAAGCTGCACCTTGTGTCGCACGTCCCCTGTCAACAGTAGCATATGCGGCTGCAGCAGGCAAACTTGCGGCAGCATCTTTTAAATCCTGAATAATTTGGGTATAAACATCGTCAACTGCAGTTCGGGTAGTATTCGAACCATCAACATTGTGCAACACCAATGGCACTTCGCCCCAAAGTTGAACAAGATAAAAATACGAGTAGGCCCGAAGGAATTTTGATTCGCCGACAAGGCGTGTTTTTAAATCTGACGATATGGTGGTAGATGAACCCACTTTATCAACTACATCATTGGCACGGGTAACAATTTCGTAAAGGAATTGCCATACTGTAGCAACATAACTGTTGCTAGGATCCACCTGCATTTTGCTCAAAAGATCTCCTCCACTATTCGGATTTTCTCCGTTTGTTTCCAATTCTGAAGTCAGGTCAATCACATATCCCAAAGCTGTACTTATTCGAATGTTGGGATAATAAACAGCATTGGTCAGAGCAATGGCTTCGTCATCGGTAGACGGGAAATTGCTTCCTGAAAGTTGCCCCACCGGAACAAGGTCTAAATCATTGCACGACATAAAAGTTGCCGACAATACGGTGAATAATATATATATAAACTTTCTCATTTTCTTGATTATTATTATGATGATGATTTTCCTCTTAACTAATATGACACATTTATACCGAGCGAAAATGTTCTTGCAAGCGGATAAGCATACCCACCACCTGTTTCAGGATCGAATCCGGTAAACTTTGTCCATGTAAACAGATTCTGCGCCGAGGCAAATACGTTGAATCTTGCAGAAGGATTGGCCTGTATCTTTACTGGCAGTGTGTAATTTAGTGAAATGTTTTTCAAACGAAGGAAAGCCCCGTCTTCCAGAAACCGGCTTGTAGTATAGGTAGCTCCGGTAGTAGTCCGCGCTTTCGGAATAGAGTTTGAAGGGTTTGTAGTGGTCCAACGGTCAAGAAGCGTGGCCAACCCGTTGTAGCTCTTACTTGGTGTTTCAAGCGTTTGTCGAAGCGAATTGTAAATCTTATTACCGCTTACACCTTGAAACGAGGCGAACAGACTGAATGATTTATACGAAAGGGTTGTCGAAAATCCATAAGTAATATCGGGGTTGCTTGTACCCAGAATTACACGATCACTGGTTTGGTCCACTTTACTGTCGTCATTCTGATCAACAAATTTTTCATCACCGGCTGCTACCGTAGTTTTCCACGAAGGAGGCGCTATTTTTGTAAGATCATCGCTTTGTTGTACAATACCATCGAACACAACCAGATACTGTGCCCCAAGAGGATGTCCGACAAAAATAGAATTATTGATATTTTCTTGTCCGCCAAGATCAATTACTTCGTTGATATTCTTTGCAATATTGGCGGTTACCAGCCATTTCAGGTTTGGGGTTTCAATAATCGAACCACGTGCTTCAAACTCAATACCTTTATTGCTTAAACTTCCTGCATTACGTAACACTGAGCTGAACCCGGTAGTGATTTCGACAGGAGTATTGAGTAACAGATCAAAGGTCTTTTTGTAATAAGCATCAGCTACAAAATTTAACCTGGAATTGAACAAACTCAAATCGAAACCAACGTTAAAGGCAGCAGTTGATTCCCATTTCAAATCAGGATTTTCGAGATTTGTACGCAAGTAACCTGTCACGAGGTTACCGTTTAGTGAGTAAACCTGGTTACGGTTCGAGTCATTCACATCGGTTGTTCCATACGTTGCCTCGTATTTGTAATCACCAATTTCCTGGTTACCAACAGTTCCAAAACTTGCTCGCAGTTTAAAGTCATTAATACTTTTGATTCCTTTAAAGAAAGGTTCTTCATGTATATTCCACGACAAACCGACGGAGGGGAAATAGCCCCATTTATGGTTTGAGGCAAAACGTGACGAACCATCAGCGCGAAAGGTAGCAGTGAGGTTATAACGTTTTTTAAATGTATAGTTCACCCTTCCTATGTAGGAATTAAGAACAGATTCATAGCCTCCGGAAGTCGGAGTTACTGCTGTACTACCACTTTGTAAACTATTCCATAATAATTGTTCATTGGCAAAATTAGCTGCCGAAGCGGTTGCATACTCTGAGGAAGTTCTTTGAGTAGTATAACCAGCCAATGCGTCAATGTAGTTGTCTTCGTTTAACTGTTTTGTATAGTTGAGTGTGAATTCCTGTTGCCATATTTCAGTGCGACGACTACCTACGCTTGCATATCCTTTTGTGTTAAAACCACCGGATGTATAAGAAGGAGCATAATAGTCCTGTCGTGAGTCGGTGATGTTTGTACCGGCATCAGCTTTTAAAACCAAATTGGGTAAGATTGAATAACGTACCGAAAAATTACCAAGCAAAGCATCACTGGTATTTTTCGCCGTTGTATTGGCTAAGTCAGAAAGTCCGTTTGAGGTTATAGTGCCGTTTCTAAGGTCGCCCAATTCATATGTATTACTGTAATTAAAGTTGCCATCAGAATTGTAAATCGGATTATTAGGCGAAGTACGGATAATTTGCTCGAAAGGAGTCGAGCCTGAAAAAGCACTGGCAAAAGACGAATACGTATTCAATCCGTTTTGATTCAATTTGCTTGCGTTCAGGATCAAACTAACCTTCAGATTTTTCAAAACATCGCGATCTAAATTTAATCGACCGGTATAACGCCTGAAGTCGGTATTTAGCAGAATCCCATCCTGATCAGTATAGTTACCTGAAATGAGATAACGGGTTTTATCATCACCGCCACTGAACGAAATTTGATGATTGTGATTGATGGCTGTACGCAGGGCTGCGTTTTGCCAGTCGTAACCTTCACCAAGAGCTGCAATTTCACTATTGGAGTAGCCATTAAAGAATCCGGCAGGATCAATCTCCTGGTTAAGAGCGGCCCACTGACTCGCGTTTAGCAAGTCTAATTTTTTGGTTGCCTGTTGCCATCCAACTGAATACTGATATTCAATTTTGTCCTTGCCTTTTAGCCCATTTTTAGTAGTAATGATGATCACTCCATTCGAACCACGTGAGCCATAAATAGCAGTAGCTGAAACGTCTTTCAATACTTCAATGGACTCAATGTCGTTGGGATTGATTGCTGCCAACGGATTAAGACTGCCTGAAACACGACTTACGCCGGCATCAGTTGCGCTGGTACCATACAGAATCACACCATCGACTACAAACAAAGGTTCGTTTCCCGCATTGATGGAATTACCACCACGAATACGCACGGAGGAAGCTGAACCAGGTTGTCCGCCCTGGGTTACATTTAAACCTGCTACCGTGCCACCAAGAAGGTTGTCAAAGGAAGTTGTAGGTTGGGCTAAAGTAGCTTTGGAAATAGATGAAATAGATCCGGTAAGTTCTTTCCGCTTTTGCGTGCCGTAACCAACTACCACAACATCATCAAGCACATCAAGGTCCTCCTGAAGAATAATACTTAAAGGTTTGGAATACTCATAGACTTTCAGTTCATAGGGTTTATACCCAATAAAATTGATCAAAAGCTTTACCGGTAACGATTGAACTGTTACAGTAAAATTCCCGTTTTGATCAGATGCAGTGCCTGTTTTTTTATCGGCTAAAAGAACTGTTGCACCAATAAGAGGCAGATTGGTTTTCTTATCAATAATACGCCCTTCTATTCGTCTTTGCTGGGCAAAGACAATTGTTGGAAAGACGACCAATAGTAACAATACAGGAATTCCATGCCAGGAATGTACCTGCAAACAAATAAATTTTAATAACTTTGTCATAACGCTGATTTTTTTTAAGTGTTAGGTGTCCCGGAAGCCAATTGCAGTCGGTCGGTCGGGATACCTTTTTTTTATACTGTTTGTTCTCTCTCGATTTTAAGTAATGAGAATAAATTAAGGTGTGCCTTGTCGTATTGTTCCCGAAGTTTAAGCAGTTGGTCTTTATTTTCGAAAGCTGAGTCAACAGTGCCTATGCCGGCTAATATCAACAACAGCAAAACGATCAGAAGAATAAAATTCGTCCTTTTCATATATTCTGATATTTATTGTTTTTTGACGCGATATTCCAAAGCAGGAGCACGGCTTCCCACCAGCGATTCGTATTTAAAATCGCTTCCGCGACGTTGTTCAAATTCTTTTTTAACTGAATTTACCAATTCCGGATTTGTAAAGAGGTCAATGGCTGTGAGTGAGAATACTTTGGCTGCATTGATCAATGCTTTGGTGCCAATGGTTGTTCCCGACGAAGCGACATTTTCCCAACTGTGGCCTCCGCTACCAGGTATAAATGCGGCCGTTCCGAAACTGGCTGTTGGAACGTTCCAGCTTACATCGCCAACATCTGACGAGGCCTCGCCGTTGCGTTTTTCCGGTTTATCTTTCCATGGTTCAACTAATGCAACTTTCCTGAGCGAATCAACTGACCAGCCAATTTCTTTGATCACCTCTTCCGCAAAAGCCTGCTCACGCGCATCGTATTTTACTCCCCCTACAATTTCGAGGTTTTTTTGAAGCTGTTTGGCCAACAGATCGTTGGGCAATTTTTCATAAAAGCCCGCAATGATTTCTGATTTCACCGTCGTTCCGGTACCCAATGCCGCACCTTGAGCCGCTTTTTGAATCCGGTCAATCAGATCAACCAGGTCATTACGTTTTGGACTACGTATGTAGTAGGATACCTTAGCAAATGCCGGAGCGACGTTGGGTGCATCTCCGCCATTTGTAATGACATAATGAACACGCGCATCTGATGGAATGTGTTCGCGCAACATATTTACAAGGTAATCAAACCCTTCGACGCCATCAAGTGCAGAGCGGCCTTTTTCCGGAGCACCGGAAGCATGAGACGCCTTACCAAAGAAACTGAAATCAATCATCTGAATGGCAAGTCCTGTACCACGACTAACACTATTCTGCGCAGCCGGATGCCAGTCAAGCACGACATCCACACCTTTGAAAAATCCTTCGCGGGCGAGATAGACTTTACCACCACCACCCTCTTCGGCAGGGGTACCAAATACTCTGATCGTTCCCTTTGTACCTGTTTTTTCGAGCCATTGTTTGATAGCAACAGCGCCGGCACTCGATCCGACACCAAATACGGCATGGCCGCAACCATGCCCGCTTCCACCCTCAACCAGTACTTTACGGTACGGAACGGTATCTTGTGATAAACCGGGTAAAGCATCGTATTCAGCAAGAATACCGATGACCGGTGAACCGCTGCCAAAACTCGCTACAAAGGCAGTCGGCATACCCACAACACCTGCTTCGACTGTAAAACCATTCTCTTTCAGGTGTTGTTGCAGTAATAAGGAGCTTTTAGTTTCGAGAAAACCTAACTCAGCATACGACCAGATGGTCTTTTGGAGTTTATCGTAGGTTTTAAACGAGGCATCAAGGTATCCGGTCGGAATATCAATTTGCAGGTTTTTTAAATTCTTTTTTTGTGCCGAAGCCACAAATGAAATGCTAACGGCAATGATTACCAGGAAGATTATTTTTTTCATTTTTATAATTTTAGTAGAATTGCATGTCAAATTTCCAGTATATTTTTGAGCTTTATGAAAGATATTATAACGCAATGAACCATCATTACGATAAAAGGGATGTACTAATAAATTGAGGATAATAAAACGGGCAGCTTCGTCTAAAAAATCTGCTCCGAATTAAAGATAACCGAAGAATGAATGTGCATCAACAGCACATGGAACATTTTGATGAGAGGGCTTGCATAAATTTTCGATTCTTCAAGTTGAATGAAGAATGATCCGATAGTCGGACGGTCCTGTAAGAATAAAATAAATCTGTAGAATTCATCATGGTTAATATATAAACTGTTTGTGTTCGGGGAAAGACCTAATGTCCAGTTTCTCTTTCTCTGCGGATAACGAACGATAGCGAAATATCACAATATTATAGCTTAATGAAAATCTTTTATGTATCATCTTCCGATAAGAGGACGATTGGACGTCAGGTCAGGAATTGTAAAACTTGCTGGAAAAACGAACTGAACTACATAATCTTTACATAAAACCTAAATATTAATTAACGGATCAAAGATTGAGTTTATAAACAAATGTTACAATCCCTTAAAATATGTATATATCGTACCTGCTTTATGGTATATTCAGCTAAAAACGAGTTTGAGCTGGGATTTTCTGACTCAATCCATTAATATCGTAACTTATATTTAATCATCTTAATGCAATTTTATTATGAAAATCCGATCCAGGTAATGAAAATAAAATAGATGTCGTATTGACAAAAGTGGGAAAGGGAGATGGAGAGATAGAGAGATAGGGAGAGATTAATTTTTAAGCCTAAAAAATTCCGTGAGGGATTTGATATGGGTAGATTACAGGGTATCAGGAAAAAAAGGCCATATGACGTTTCCTGAACCCGTAAAGACAAGGCATATCTTGTCTCTGACTTGAAACATAATTCTTAAAAATCCCGTGAGGGATTTGATATGGGCAGAAAATGCATTGAAATTCAAGGTTTCGTCCCGTACGGGTGGGATGACGTAAATCAAAAAATAAATTGCCCTTAATAAATTGTCACTTTTACTATAATCCTGATTATCAAAAATAAAATTTCAAAAATCATTACAAATGGAACGAGGAATTTTTAGGTAATATCCAGTTTGCGACACCCCACCGTACGGGACGAAATATTTTTCTTTAAATTCTCATTCTACCCCTATTTGGTGCCTACGGCACGGTCATCAATAACAGGATTTTAATCGTATGAAAAGCCATTCTTCACCACCATACTGCATTACCCAAAAAAAGACTTTCACACTACCATCTCCGGCTTTTTGTAATCATTTGTGTAATCTTCCTGTAATAAATAATACAGAAAAATTACTTAAAGCTTATTCAAACCTTACTTAAAGGGCGACGAAGGTACGACGAAAATAAAGGGAAGACAAAGTGAAACACCTTATCTTTCCAATTACTTAACAGTCTGAATCGGGGATTTTGAAGACGAATTATTGCCTTACGATCTCCTTAATTACTGCCTGAACTTTGGTATTTTCTTCGGGTAACCCAATGCTGATACGGACCCATGTGTTATAAGGGGTAAATTCACGTCCGATTAAAATGCCGGCAGCCGCTAATCTCTTTTGTATTTCGGCATATGGTTTCTTCGTATCGAAGAACACAAAATTTGCTTTTGAGGCAGTATGTTGCAAGCCCAGTTCATCCAGAAAAACATGCCATTTCTCGCGTTCCAGGGTAACAAGTTTATTCACCTGTGCGATATTCTCCTGGTTTTTTATGGCAACTTCCGTGGCTACAACCGATAATCGGTTTAATGCGTGCGTATCTCCTAATCCTTTTGTTTTTAGATATAAAGCCAATTCTTTCGGAGCGACAGCATAGCCAATTGAAAGACCAGCCAGACCATAAGCCTTTGCCATCGTGCGAAATATGATCACGTTATCGCCATCCTTCAGATTATTAACAGCCGTGCGTCCGGCAAAATCATCGGCATATTCAAGGTATGCCTCATCAACAACTACCAACGTTCGTTTCGAAATACGTTTCACAAAATCAAAGAAAAGCTTCTTTTCAGTTACAGTACCCGAAGGATTGTGCGGATTCACTAAAAAAACTGCCTGTGTTTTGTCATTAACAAGTGCCTCTATTGATTTAAGGTCATTCTCTAGTTTATCATTTAAAGGGACAGATATCACCTTTCCCCCTACACTTGCTGCAGCATTTACTAAAGCAGGATAACCCGGAACCGTATAAATAAATTCACTGCCAGCTCCTCCTTTAATCCCAAGATAAACGCCCAGCAATTCAAGGATTTCGCCCGGAATAATTTGTTCGGTATTCACTCCTTCATGGATAGCAACCTGTCGGAGAAATTCCTCACCATCACTGGCAGCATAACGAAATAGATTAGGCAACTCTTTCAGAATGCTATCTTTTACGCCTTTTGATGGCCCAAAAGGATTTTCGTTCAACGATAGATTAATGATTGGCTTACGATCACAATTTGTGGCAGGCCGTTGGCAAAAGGCCAGGTTTGCGGTTGTTATCAGGATTACTATCAGAAAGTATCCCCGGAGTTTTGTATGAATGATGTTTATCTTCATTTTGATTGGTTCATTTAAAATAGTTTAGGTGCTTATTGGTATAAGCACCTAAATTACAATGTTTAATCTAAATTGTTATTTTATCCAGAATAATTTTACCGTCACTTCATCCTTTGCTCCGGGCAATTTGGCAACTGCGTCCTTCCAATGAGTTGTGTTTGTATTTTGCTCAACAGGTGGATAATAAAATCGCAATGGCAATGTACTAAGTGCATTTTGGGGAGGACTCACCACATCAAGATTCGGATATCCAAGCCGTCTGATTTCCAACCACGAATCCCAGTTACGATTGGCAAAAGCGATCCATTTTTGGTGTCCTATTTTTTGACGCCAGTCACCTGTGGCTGTGCTATATTTTACTTTTTCCTGCGCCAGATTATTTGCCGCACTTGCAGCGGTGCCTCCAAAATCGAGAATAGAAGCCGTAACTGCATCATTATAATGCGATTCGGCTGTACCCCCAACGGCAATATTACGTTCGACAGCTTCGGCCAATAAAAAAGCAGTTTCGGAATAGTCGAGTAATACACCCGGAGTTGTTGCACTCAGCCAGTAAGATGAAAAGCCGGATAAACTCTGATTAACGCCTCCCAAACCTGCAACTGCGCCCGAATATCCTCCGCTTGGATCTTTGGTAAATAAGATCGGTAAACGCGGATCGTTTAATTCGATTAATTTATTTATAAAAAATGAAGCCGGAGCATAATAAGTTGCGTAAGTGCCATTTACCAAATCCTGCCATAATGGATTAGAGTTAACCACGACTCCAGAGATATACTGAAATTTAGCATTGTCCGAATTTGATGTGAAAACTCCGCTATTCACAGCTTCCAGCGCTTTTGTTTTCGCAGTTGCTTCGTCAACATCAGCAATTAAGAGCGCCAGTTTTAATTTCAATGTAGCTGCAAATTTTTTCCATTTGGCTGCATTTCCGCCATATATTTGATCGACACTGCCAAATGATCCGGCAGTAATATCCAAACCATTAATTGCCAGATCCAAACGAGCGATCAAATCGGTTGTGATTGTTTTTGCATTATCGTATTTAGGGAAAGGAATTGAACGGTTCAATGCCTCGGTGTACGGAACGTCACCGTACGTATTCACCAAAAGATGAAAAGCATACACCTCTAAGATGTCTGTAATTAATTCCTTATTTTTGCGTACTGCATCGCTTGTATTCTCGCTTGCATAAAGCGTTTTTGCTTCAGCCAGGTTGCTTAACGCGGTTGTATAGATTCGGGTCCACCAACCGGCCGGGGCATTGTTCGTAACAAACTGGTAGCGCGCTTCGTTAATATTTGCAGTTTGGGTCCATACCTGACCCAGCACACGAAATGGCGACGATATCCAGATGCTGGTTGTATATAAATCGACCAGGTTCTTTTGTCCGGCCAGGAAGACCGTGTTTGCAGGAACATCCACTGCTGATTTTGTGTCATCATTCAGTTGACTGAATTCTACATCGCAAGCAGAAAATGAAAGTAATGCAATGACAGATAACAGATGTATTTTCTTAAGCATGATTAATCAGATTTAAAAATTCAACTTAACATTAAATGCAAATTCTCTAACAATGGGGAATACCGCATTTTGATAGCCAATTGATGAGTTGGCGTTGTAAATCAGCGGATCGGTATTGGTCAGTGTAGTCGACGGCGCCCCTTGTTCCGGATCGGAATAAGGTAAATTCTTGTGAATAATCCACAGGTTCCGGCCTGACAATGTAAGGGTTACCCCTTTGATATTTTTAGCGGTAACAAACAGACGAGCCGGCAATACATATGAGAACGCCACTTCGCGTAGTTTTACATAGCTTGCATCGTAGATGTAAGATTTAGCTGTTAAGGCATTTACAGAGCCATAAGGCAGTTTGCTACCTAATGTGTAGGCATCCGACACATCAATACGAACACTATTTGGTGTGCCATCGGCTTTTACACCTGGCAGGATTATCCCTCCACCCTGAGACAATGGATTACGCAATGGATTGCCAAGATCATTGTTAGCGGCTGTTTCTGCTAAAATTCCTGAACGTGATCCGTTATCCATATCCAATGAATAAACATTTCCACCCTGACTTACATCAACTAAAAAACTCAGGCTGAAATCTTTATACCTGAAACGATTGTTAATGCTTCCGATCCAGTCGGGGGTAACCCTACCCAAATTTGAATTGCGGTTTGATGATTTCACATAATAGCCGTTCGCATCAACAAGCGGTTTTCCATTCAGATATTCATAGTCGGTACCTCTTAGGATTCCGTACGATTCTCCAACGGCAGCAACCAGTTGTACAGAGTTTTGAAAGGAGGCAATCGTGTAGGAAGATTGTCCGCCATATAACGATATAACAGTATTGTTATTTTTACTCCAGTTTGTGGTAAAGTCGTAACTGAAATTTTTATTCCTTATTGGAACAACATTTAAAGATATTTCAACTCCCTTGTTCTCAATCGTTCCTCCGTTCACATAGAAATTGGTATAACCAGTTGCTGTTGAAGGGGTGATTGGCGTGATCTGATCATTCAAACGGGAATTGTAATAAGTAACATCAAGATTGATGCGGTTGTGAAAAAGCGACGCCTCCAGACCAGCTTCGTAGTTTTGACTGCGTTCCGGTTTTAGATCAGGATTATTGTTTGTTAGCGGGGTGCTGTAAATGTTCTGTCCGTTAAATGCGGTTCCTGCTACATAAGTATTTCGCACACTGTAAATAGGAGCATCACTACCAACCTCGGCATAGTTCAATCTTAACTTACCAAAACTTAACCAACTGACATCGGGCAATAAGCTGGAAAAATTAAAACTTCCGGAGATAGCGGGATAGAAATAATTGTTATTTGTTTTCGGCAAGGCTGACGATCGGTCCCATCTCCCGGTAGCATCTAAAGTTAAAAGGTTACGATAGCCAAGTGTTATTCCGCCAAAAACGCCATCAACTTCCTTCGTGCCATCATATTCCTGCGGAGCAGATGGCGTAGAAACAGAATTGGAAATGGCATACAGATCGGGAACAACTAATCCACCACTAGTTACAGCAGAAATGGACTTGGTAGAGGTACGACGGATATTCGATCCTAACAACGCTTTTAAATTCAAATCTTTAGTCAAGGCACGATCATAGTTCAGTAACAGATCCAGATTTGTTTCTGAAAACTTCACATCAGAACGACCATAAGAGGAAGTTTGATAACTACCTACTGCAATTCTGTTTTCGAAGAATTGTGTATAAGAGTCTTTCGAAACACGGGCAGTTGCCTGAAGACCTTTAATTATATCATAAGTTGCAAATACATTGCCAAAATAACGATCACGCGTATCGTTGTTATAATTCTTATAATCGTTCCAGTATAAGTTGTTGTGATAAGCGGCTTTTATTACATCGCTTGACTGGATGTTATAGCTACCGGCTACAATATTCCAGGAAGCATTTAATCCGCGATCGAAATCAGCACGTTGAGCTTTGAGATCGACATTAGAAGGAAGCCACTGACGTAAATCGCGGATGTTTGTATTAGCGGCCCTGTAATCGTAAGTACTACGATTCTTGCTAGCCGTATTTGAATAATTGAAAGAAGTACCCAATACCAATTTATCTGATAATTTAGTAGTCCACCCAAAGTTGTAGACATTCTTCTTGATATCACTATTTGGAGTTATCCCTTTGTCGTAGTTGTAGATCAGGCCAATCTTGAAGGTTGATTTTTCTGTTGAACCGCCAATGGACAGGGAAGTATTTGAAGAAACAGGCGTTTGGAAATAATCGACTGCTTTATTATTCTGAGCTGCAACCCAGGGAGTCGCCTTTCCGTAATTTGGATTGCCGGGCACAAAGGCATCCCAGTTGTAGACCTGGATCTTCGGATCGTAAGCCGGTCCCCAGGCTAAATCCTGATTGGTGATCACAATATTAACTGGCAAATTATTGGAGTTGAAAGCCGGACGATAATAGAACCACCCTGCCTGATCGGGATAGGTTGCACTATATCCACTTGAACCCCTTCCCTGTCCATAATTGGTCTGATAGGTTGGCAGCGTGCTCTGATCAATGCTTCCTACCTTTATTCCCTGATTAAAAACAATATCGAGTTTGTCATTTTTATTACCACCCTTTTTCGTGTTGATCAAAATAACGCCGTTCGCGGCTCTTGAGCCATAAAGCGCAGATGCTGCAGCCCCCTTTAAAACATTCACCGACTGAATATCGTCAGGATTGATATCTGTAATAGTTCCTCCCAGATCCAATCCGTTACGACTTTGGTTCGAATTGTCGAACGGAACGCCGTCGACCACAAATAAAGCCTGGTTCGATTGCGTTAACGATTTGAAACCCCTAATTATTACATTATTGGTTCCACCCAGCGTATTAGCAGAAGTAATTTGAAGTCCTGCGATTTTACCTGAAAGATTACTGACGAAATTCGAAGAAGGAGTTTTGTTTAAGTCTTCGGAAACAATGTTTTGTGTTGCATACGGTAAACTGCTTCGTTCCCTTTTTAATCCTAATGCAGTGACAACAACCTCATTAATTTCACTTATATCTTCCGTTAGGGAGATTAATAATGATTCATGGCCATTTTTCACTGTAATCGTTTGCGATTTAAACCCTACAACACTAATATTTAGTGAAAAAGGAAGGGCCTTTTCAGTTTTTAACTCAAACTGTCCTTCGTTCCCCGTAACTGCCCCGGTGGAAGTAGAATTAAGAACTACGGTTGCTCCGATTATGCCTTCTTTGGTCTTTTCATTAATAACTTTCCCGTTAATAATGGTTTGTGAGAACAGACCGGAAGAAAATAATAGAAGCGAAATTAAGATAAAGGCGTGTTTTGCCTTTGTAAGAAGCAAGAATTTGTTTCTTACACGCTGAATTCTGTTTGTCATGTATTTAAATTTATGATGATTATCTTTTGTTGAAAATTATATAGAAATAATATATTTATAGAAAAGACCTGATGCTGACTTTCTCTTGCATTGGGAAAAGCACAGATTGAGGAAATTAATAAACGAGGGTAAATGAAACTTAATCTCTTTTCAAAGATTCTTGTCAGACGCTTAGATGAAAATCAGACATCAGGCCAAAAAATATCAGGAAATATTCAGAATGACCAAAATAAATCGGGGGCTTTTGTTTTTACTTCGCCTTTTATATAAAGGTCTGCTGACAAATTGGATCCATTATTTTCGGATAAGATAACAACAAACTTTTTTCCTTTGTTTTCGGGACGTTTGGCCAATTCCAAAGCGCCTGAAACAGATATTCCGGAAGAGATTCCAACGAGCGGACCTTCTGTCCGGCCCGACTGATGACTTTTTTCAAAGCCCTTATCGCTGGTTATATTTGTTGTAATATTTGTCATAGCATTTCAGTATTATTTATCATTCAAAGGTCGTGGTTCTGAATAATTGTTACAATCCCTTAAAATATGTATAATGCATACCTGATTCACGGTATATTCAATTATGGTTTGTATGGCAATTGTTTAGATTTTCGGCTCCATAATGTTTCATAAATCTAAGATGATCTTTCAATTCGTGGGTGGACTAAATTCGCTGTATAATTAAGCCTGATGCAATGCACGCGAATCGTGGATCAAAAAAAGATCAAAAACTCTGAAACAACAGAATAATAGATTGATTTATACAAATATTGCCCTTTTTATATCGAAATAATGGAAGGGCGATGTTGTGCATTTATGCAGAATAGCAGTGCCTATGGCCAAAATAGTATTGCATTTATACTGCAAAGCAGTGTAAATGATCAAAAAAATAGCGTAATCAACATCGCTCAATAATTATAATAAAAAGGGTTGCCTCCTTCTCGGAAAACAACCCTTAAAGGCTTAATCACAGATTATAAATATTTATTTTGCACCAGGATTGGTTTGAAGCTCGGCCACCGGAATGGGGAAAATATAGCGACTGTCAGAAGATGGAATGCTTGCACCTGCTCCGACTGACACAAACGGTAATCCCCTGCGCTGAATATCGGGAGCCCGGAAACCTTCACCTAATAATTCAATTCTTCTTTCAATGAGTATCGCATCAATCAACTGTGCTTTGGTTAGTGTTCCAAAATCGTAGGTCGAATCCGACCGGCGATGCACCGTTTCGAGTAGAGCTTTAGCCCGTGCCGGGTCGCCCACTTCTGCTTCGGCTTCAGCAAGATTCAGCAGTACTTCGGCGTAACGGATAATTGGCACATAATCGACATAAGGTGATATTCCATTCCATTTAATTAGTGTACGCCATGTAGCGCTATACTGCGATGTTAATTGCGATTTGCGAACATCGGCTGAGCGCCATTGAGCATTGGCATAAATACCCGGAGCTGATGTGTTCAGATAATACTCGATATTACCATTACCTGTATAATAATATCCCAATTGGTTTTGAGTACCGGGAGCATTAGTATCGGCAAATGGGAACGAAAAGATGTTTTCATCTGTCGTATAAGGCGCCTTAAAGACATTAGTTACATCGGCTTGTAATTCATGTACCACACGGATTGGAGATTTGAAAGGAGCAGTTGCTGAAACAATTTTATTCGATTCAGTAATCACGTTATTAAATTTCCCTTGTGATAGATAGATCCGTGTTTTCAATGCGATGGCTGTATTTTTGTGGGCGCGTGTTGTACGAAGACTTGCTGAAGCATAAGTATCGGGAAGTCCGGCCTCGGCATCGTCGAGATCTTTCAGTATTTGCGTATAAATCTCAGCAACTGTACTGCTTGCCAAGTCATTATTGTCGGAGTTTGTTTGCGCAGTTAAACGAAGTGGGATGGCCTTCGAAGCCCCATTATCTAATGTATATGGTTTGGCGAAAAGTTGCACCAACCCATAATAGCTTAATGCACGTACGAATTTTGCTTCGGCCCTGTAATTTGTTTCGGTGGCTGCATCGACAATACCGGTATGCGTATCGAAGTCGGACAGAAACTTATTGACACGATTTATGGTCAAATAACCGTTGTTCCAAAAATCGGCTACATAAGTATCGTTTGCATTGTTGGTAAACTGAAATGCACTGTAACCTGTTACCGTATTACTTGTTCTGTTTCTGAATTCTTCGGCCCTGATATCATTATAGATTTGATAACGTCCGCCAAATAGCCGTCCAACTTTTGCCGAACTGTACAGACCGTTAACCTGAGCCAGAACGCGCGCCGGAGTGTCGAATGTATTCTCATCTGGAATTGAAAGCTCAGGGGGAACATTGAGAAAATCGGACCCGCACGAAGATAGAATTCCGGAAAGAAGCAGGGCAATCAGTATTGCCTTTACGGCATATAATTTTGTTCTATTTAATAGTTTCATCTGAATGTACTTGTTAATGGGTTAAAAAGTTACGTTAATTCCTAAAGTGAATGCTCTGCTCTGAGGAATGGAATTGCGCTCAACTCCACCTGCCAGATTCGAGTTCCCGTTTGTGGAGATTTCAGGATCGACACCCGAATATTTAGTGATAATAAAGGCATTGTTCACCTGGACATAAAACCTTGCCGCCGTTAGTCCAACGTTACTAATAATTGTTTTTGGCAGGTTGTAACCCAAGGTGGCAGTTTGAAGGCGCAAAAAATCGCCTTTTTCAATATTGGCATCTATTGCGAATGATGATCCGTTTGACACATTATCGCCATATACCGCGCGTGGGACATCTGTTTTCTGACCAACAGTCGTCCAGGCATTGAGTACATCGGTAGAGTTATTCCAGATACGTTGATCGCGCAACCCGGCTTTCGTTCCATTGTAGATATCGTTTCCTCCGGAGAAGGTAAAGTTGATGCCTAAATCAAAATCTTTATAACGGAATGTATTGTTGAATCCACCGTACCATGTTGGAAGCGTGCCTCCCAGAATTTGAGCATCAGCACCTGAAACAGCTTTTGCGACTGTCCCGTCAAGGTAGGTCCAGGCATTGGCTCCTCCGTAGTGTTGGTATTGAACACGTTCGCCAGCAGCATTAATGAATATTCTACGACCATTTTCAGGATTTACACCATCGGTTTTTACAGCGTAAATACTTGCTGCCGGATGACCAACAGCTGTGATACTTGCCAGCTCAAGACTTCCTGTGTAAGCCAGAATAGGTGTATTGTCATCGACCAGTGCAGTAACTTCGTTTTTATTGGTAGAGAAGTTCAGGTTTGCATTCCAGCTAAAGTCTTTTGTCTTAATAGGAATAGCGTTTATAGTAAATTCGAAACCACGGTTATACATCGACCCAACATTGAGCAAAATTGTATTACCCGGAATACCTTTTGATGGCGACTGTGGTACATCGAGAATCAAATTGTTAATGTCTTTATTATAGTAATTTGCTTCAAAAGTAATTCTGTTTTGAAACAGACTAAGGTCTAATCCAATGTTTGACTGGTTACTGGTTTCCCATTTTAGTTCATTGTTTCCGGCCTGAATGTAATAAATACGGGGTACTATACCATATATTCCGGCCTCGAAAGTATTGTAAGCACCATAGTAATTACTCAGGTTTCCGTTGCCAACCCTTCCATAACTTGCTTTAAGTCGTAACGAAGAGATACTTTCAGGAAACGATTCCTTGAACAACTTTTCTTCAGAGACTGTCCATCCAATAGATGCACCACCAAAATTACCCCAGCGATTATCGGCGGAGAGAGCTGAGTTACCGTCGCGTCTGAAATTTCCACTGATAAAATATTTACCGGCATAGTTATAGCTGATATTTCCGAGATAAGCTTCATATCCAATCTCTGAGATTCCGTTTCCTCCGGCAACATTAGTTAGAAATACGCCCTGATAAGTGTTGAAAAATGGATCTACAAGATTCTGTCGCACACTGCCCCAGTTAGTAGTCCTTCTTTTCTGCGCATCCGATGCCGCAATAATATTTAAGTTATGAACGTTATTGAATGTCTTCTGAAATTGTATCGTATTAATCCAGTTCCAGTTATCCGAACGTGCCGAGTTATTGTATGCATAACCGTTATAGCTATAGCCATCGCCTTGAACAGGATTCCAGAACTGAATGTTTTCGGTATTTCTTCTGTCCCATGAATAGGTCGATTTAAAAGAAAGATCTTTGGTCAGTTTGAACTCTGCAATTAGGTTGGCCAGCAACCGGGTTGTTTCGGAAGAGTTCTTGTCCAGATCGATAATCGGAATTGGATTGGAGTACGAAGAGGTGAGCAGGTTATTGCCGCTACCTAATGCATTATTGACAACATTATAACTTCCATCTTCTTTATAGGGCGCAACATTTGGTACCTGAACGAGGGCTATACGTCCCAGTCCTGAGGAGTTGAAAGCTCCACCCGGAACGGAACCACTGTTAGGCGAATTGTTCAGTCCATTGGTATAATTAACATTTGCAGATAGTTTTAACCAATCGGTTGCCCAATGATCGATATTAAAACGACCAGATCGGCGTTCGAAGTTGTTTGCTCTAAGAAAGCCATTCTGATCAGTATACCCGGCAGAAAAATAGTAAGATGTCTTAGCCGTTCCTCCGGATATGGTAATATTGTGGTTTTGCGAATAGGCGGTTCTATAGATATAATCATACCATTTTGTATCGACTAAAGATCCGTCAGCATTGTATGAAGGTTTAAAAGCATCAGCTGGGGCAGCATTCGTATTCAATAAACGGGCATTGACAATCGCCCCATTCTTATAATCCATATATTGCTGAGCATTGAGCAGATCAGGAAGTCTTACAGCATTAGCCACTCCAACCCATCCGTCGTAGGTTACTTTAGTTTTGCTTTCCTTTCCCCGCTTGGTGGTAATTACCAATACTCCGGCAGCACCACGCGAACCATAAATTGCAGAAGATGCTGCATCTTTCAAAACGTCAATAGATTCAATGTCAGAAGGGTTGATGTCGGCTAATGGATTGTTTGCAGTAGAGTTTTCTGAAACATCGCCAGTCGCAACTGGAACACCATCAATAACAACTAACGGGAATGAACTTAGCGATAATGAACTTAATCCGCGAACCCTGATGACAGGCGGATTGTTCAGCAATCCATTCGGTTGGATGATACTAACTCCGGCAGCCTGACCTGTGAGTCCTTGTCCAAAGCTTTGTATCGGTTTATTGTCAACAACATTTCCGCGAACTACAGCAGCAGCTCCGGTAAATTCACGCTTTCTTTGTGTGCCATAGCCGGTAACAACAATCTCGTCAACCGAAATAGTTCCTGATTTTAACACAACTTCATAGTGAGCCGCATTTGTAAGTTGAATTTCAGGGGCAACCAATCCAATAAATGAGATCAAAAGCGTCTTTGCACTTTGAGGAACTTTTAGTGAAAATTTGCCGTCAGAATCAGTAATTGTCCCCAACGTAGTTCCTTTTATAGTTACGGAGGCACCGGGAACAGTACTTCCATCATCGGCCAAGGTGACAGTCCCGGTCACCTCTCTGGTCTGAGCCAGAATGCTTTGTATTCCCATAAAACAAAGGAATAAGATTAAGAGCGAAATTTTCTTCATAGTAATTGAATGTAATTTAATGAAATCGTTAAATGATAGGGATGAGTAAATGAATTGAGAAGCAATGAGATGTTTATCTCACATACAACATAGTGATGAGATACATCGACTGAACTTGATGATTCTCACACAAAACAGGAGGGTTTTATTACTTTTGTAAATTATTGTTTTATATCGATCCATTGTTGAATTATATTAGAAAACGAAATCCGATAATAAGTCCCGGAAAATGATAGCCCGGGACTTATTTGAAATTTTGATTTTTCTCTGCATTTATCTCAAATCATAATAGTTGACATTCACACAACAAAAATGATAAACACTTTTTAACAGAACAATACCATATATAACGTATTTAATCTACCAACTATCTGGTATATTTATCTTAAATTGTCTTAATTTTGATAGTTTTGGTTTCGATCGATTAGTATTGCACCTCAAAATCATATATTCACTAGTAATTCAGTTATATAAATCAAACCAATCCAATTTTCAGCCAATACAACTTTAGCTAATATTATTCCCTGTCGCTAACCTCATTTGGACTCAATCATTCCGGAACTGTTTATTATAATTCAACGACGGATGCACTATCTGAGTTATTTCTGAAACCTTTGTCGGCTTACGAATATTGCCGAAACTAATATGTGTCAAATTTTGGGAGGGGACAAAGCCGATCCGACTGGAAGGATTACCTGAAGCGGACCTGCGAATTGGTGAAAATGTATTTGTTACTCATAATTAAATATTACCCGGTCACCAATGATAGAAAATGATGATTAGAAAATTGTTTAACCCCGGC
Organism: Bacteroidales bacterium; assembly: GCA_015654795.1. Classification (GTDB taxonomy): domain Bacteria; phylum Bacteroidota; class Bacteroidia; order Bacteroidales; family Prolixibacteraceae; genus JAAFHB01. Next base: position 26,956 of record JAATGF010000026.1, on the reverse strand, counting down.
TAGTTGAATATCCGCTCGTATGATCCATTTTCGATAACCATTTTATCCCTCCGGGATATTTTTTTGGTTGACTCAAAATTTCAAGTGCAAACTTTTTCGATATCCCTTCATTGGGTAAAAGCAGTTACCTTGGATGGGAAAGGTGCTATGAGAAATTCTCTGGTACAAAAAACAGGAGGCTGGTGGTTGGTTACCAGCGACTGGAATAATAGGGATTGCGGATTAAGACATTAACCTTAAGCCTAAAAATCAGTTTGATTTCCATCCGGAGATGACAGGTCGTAGATATGCGCTCTCACTTTTTTAGCCCATTCAATATGCGTCAGCGAAGAGTCGAATTTTTGCCACAATATCGGCTTACCGATTTTAAACCGGATAGTTTTATTTCGTTTCAGGAACATCTCGCGGGGTAACAATATTAGTTCAAGATTGATCTTAATACCCAGCATTCTTCGGAACCGGTTAATCGCGTAAAACAGATTTGAGTTTTGTCCGTAGAAATAGAAAGGAACAATATTTCTTTGACAGGATATTGCCCTTGTAATAAAGCTTTTCTGCCAGTCAGAATCCTGAATCTTTCCCTTGTAGCGGCGCGATACCTTCCCTGCGGGGAAATGGGTAATCGGAATATCCGATTGATACAACTTTTCAAGCTCTTTTACATACGTTTTAGGACTCTTCCCGTAAGGATTCACCAAAGCGATATATGGCCGAAGATTCGGCACAAAATTGAATGACTCATTTCCGATCGCCTTAAAGGTCCCGTATTTTTCAATCACGGTCTTCGTAAGTACCAGTCCATCAATGATACCGAACGGATGGTTGGACAGGAAGAAGCATTTCCTATTCTCAGGTAAATTCTCAATACCCTCAACTTCAATTGTTAGATTGAATTCCTTAACTATGCTCCGATGGAAGTCTGCCCCATGACAGTCTTTGTATTTTTCAAGAATATGGTTCAGCTCATCCTGCTTGATGATCTTTTCGAACCATCTGACCATAAATGGGGGAAATTTCTTTAGAAATTTTGAGTCGCTCGCTTTAATGCCGGCAGCTACGTCGATATATTTCATCGTTTATGCTTATTTACTAAACACATACCGATTCATTTTTCTCTGAAACCTGTACATACCGTGCATATTTATCTGGATATATGTCGTTTACATCGATCATAATTCCGGTTTCATACGAATTTTCGAGTTCCGGATTAAGTGTTGATCCAAACGAAACCATATCTTTTGCAAGTCGCAAATAGGCGCTGATTAAAGGTGGAACAAAAACTCCCAGTGTTTTAATAAAGCTGCTAATGATCTTAAAATCGTTATTGATATCGCAACCTGTTATTCGCTGACCTCCGATATTCAGCACGCCGGGTGAAATAATTGGCTTATGCGGGAAGACAAGGTTATTGCGGTCACCATAATAGTGACTCATAAACCAGGTAATTAAAATACGGGCAGTCGGATTGTAAGTTCCAGGTATGGTGACTTTTCCGATTAAGTACCTGACACCTTTATTCTCAGCGACTACAGCACCAATTCCTTCCCACAGATTATCAAGTGCAAAAATGGACCGGCTGTCGGTTGCAGAAGGCTGGTAAAGCGGATTCACCCAGGCACGACCAAGCTCAATACTATGAGGCAGATACTCATGAATAAACTTCTTTGAGAACCTGTAATAGTGCGACATCGATAACAGCTCGGTTCTCATAAGATAATCTTTACCTGTTGCATAACGATACCCACCAATAATCTCTTTGTCGCGCGGGTTCCAGACAATCAATTGACGGTAGGAAGCCGGTTCCAAATCATAATTATCGAGATCGATGAGATGTCCCGAGCCACAACCGATCAACCGAAAGGCTGTTTCGCGAAGGCGCGCTACTTCATACATGATCGAAGGCGCGTCGCGGTAAGTAAAGCTATAAATTTCATTTCCCCGTTTAGTCGTTCTTTTTATAAACCTGCACGATTTCAATTCGGCTATCAGTTTATCCTTTTTAATAGGGTCAATAATTCTTTCCATTTCTTTATAATAGATTATGATCTCCATGCAGGCATCTGCCAGAGGATCGTATTACCGAACAACAGATATTTTGGGGTAATTAATGAGCTGATATTATTTATTATTACCCCGATTGGCGGATCGGGGTAGTAAAACACTTTGTTTTTCGTTTGATTAGATCTTCAAATAACCATGCAAATAATGGCATCGGATGAGTCCTCCTACCCCCTCTCCTCCAAACACCATAAGTAATCGGATTGGAAAAATCAATTTAGTAATCACCATCTCTTTATAATTAGTGAGACGCTAAATTGGGCATACTGGCATTCGCATGAAATACCCTCTTTACGGTATTTTAATAACATAAACAGGGTAATTTTATATATAATACTCAATATTGTCGATCCAACCGGCTTTGATAGCATGTATAATCAGTTCGGAAGCGTTTGAAACTTCCATTTTTTTGAAGATATTCTTCCGATGCGTATTCACTGTGTGATAGCTGATATTCCGTCTCAAGGCAATTTCTTTTGTTGTCAGTCCGTTTGCGATTAATTTCACAATCTCAATCTCCGAAGCAGTCAGATGTTTCGGATCTTCGGGAATATATTTGTTGTCGCTAACGTCAAGAAACAAGTCAAGAACTTCATCTGAATAGAATTTTTTTCTCTTCAGAGTGGAATCAATAGCCGAAAAAAGCTCATCCTTATCGGCCGTTTTGTAAATAACATTCCTGATGCCAAACCTGGATAACCCGCTAAACTCCTGCTTTGTAATGGAATTGGTTAGTATCAGTATTGATATCTGCGGATACTTCAGCCTGATATTTTTCAAATCATCAATGCCATCATAATCAATATTCGCAAAATCGGTAATCAACAGACCGTTCCTGAAGGTTTCCAGAATTTTATAAAGATCGCTTTGAGTGCAGGCAACACCTGCAATAGAATAACGCTCATCGGCTCCGATCAGAAATTTAAGTGCTTCGACGACCAGATATTGGGAATCGGCAATTATTACATTATTTATCTTATCTATGCTCATCGAAATACTATTAATATTTTATTTTCGGCCCTATTTTTTTGAGCATAAGATAACAATAAAACGTTACTTCGCTATCAATCAACCGATATACAAACCTTCGACCCTTACCTTATAACTACCATCGCGCATTTTGGTAACAGCATTCACTAATCCGCTGTGCCGCCACTGCAACATACAACGTTTGGGAAGAAACCAATAGCGCTGTCCGAGTCTGATCTCTTCGCGCGATTCTTTGATGATTCCTTCGTAGGCTTGCGACACGTAAAAGCCGATGTCGATAAATCCCTCGGAACGAGGCCGAAGTGGTCCGGTTACATTCCAGTAAATAACTCCGTTACGGGCATCAACATCCGAAACGACACCGCAGTGAGTAACAGGGCAACCACACGACATTCCCATCGGGCGACCAATCATTACATCACCTTTCTTTACGCCCAGTTCCTTCACCAGTGCCGGGTTATAAGGTAAAATCGTTTCTTTAGGTCCGGGTTCGCCTTCCATCACATCGAGGATAAAGTCGAAATCACGTTTCAGGCTGTCTTTCCATTGTAACTTTTCGCCAATATTCTCACCACCCAAACAGCTCAGACAATTCAACTGACTACGTTCTTCTTTGGTGACCTGTTTAGCATGGACGCACATTCGTACTTCAACTTTTGCATCCTCAACAGCCAAAGCAAATTCAGTACAGGTTTTGTAACCGCAAGCCCCGCAATTTAGGTTGGGGAGAATTAATTTGGGTTTTTCAATTGTCTGTGTATTCATTTTTCGTTATTTGAATTTCTATTTTGTAATAGTTTATTAATCTGGTTTATTTTCCGGCTCGTATAGGTGACAAATAGAAACGGAAAGAAGGCATGTATCAATGAAGCAAGAGCCATCAGAAATGTTTTCCTCGCCAGCATAAGCGCAAATCGGGCATGCTCCGGATAGCTCATTCCTACTTCTGCCGGATGTTGTGTAAACGGATTCACGAAGTTGACCTTTTCAGTTTCAAGATTCCTTGTCCCAATTCTTTCAGTATTAATTCCGGTATTTATCATGTTTTGTCAAATTTTGATTGTTATGAAAATATCATATTTAATTCAGGAACACTTTGTTTTAGTGCACTTAAGCAATAATCAAGTTCATCTTCGGTATTAAAACGGCCAAAGCTGATACGAATTCCACCCCTTGCTTCAAAGGGGTTCAGTCCGATAGCCTGTAAAACATGTGACGCATTACTGCCATGATTTGATGAGCAGGCAGAACCGGCAGAAACTGCAATTCCAAGCTCGTCGAGTAAAAGGAGCAAACGGATGGTTTCACCCTCAAGACCATGAAAGCTAAAGTTCACGTGTCCAGGCAACCGCTGCTGATCATGCCCGTTAATGTAGGCATTCTCAAATTCGTCGAACAGAAAATTGGTGAACCGTTTACGAAGCCCCGTCAGCCGGATGGTTTCTTTTCCCATCTCATCCATGCACAACTCAGCAGCTTTCGCAAAACCGGCAATCCCGGGGATATTTTCTGTGGTAGAACGCAGTCCATGCTCTTGTCCGCCGCCATGCAACAAAGGAGTAATCGCTATTCCTTTCCGAACATACAAGGCGCCTACCCCTTTGGGTCCGTAAATCTTATGCGAGTTAATCGTTAAAAGATCAATGTTCGACTGAACGACGTTAACAGGCACCTTCCCGAAACTCTGACAGGCATCGGAATGAAAAAGAACATTCTTCGCCCGACAGATTCTGCCAATTTCATCAATAGGTTCGATGGTGCCGATTTCGTTGTTCGCATACATCACCGATACTAAAATCGTTTTCGGATTGATGGCCCGTTCAAGGAAGTCAAGATCAACAATTCCATTGTGATCAACGGGAAGATAAGTGATATAGAAGCCCTGTTCTTCAAGCCACTTGCAGGAATTCAGAATGCAGTCGTGCTCAATGGAAGAAACGATGATGTGATTTCCCTTATGCCGGTTGGCAAAAGCGATTCCCTTGATTGCAAAGTTGTTCGATTCAGTCCCCCCTGATGTGAAAATAAGTTCTTCGGGTGAAGCTCCAATAAAACCTGCAAGTTGCTCATGTGCACAATCCAGCACATTCTTTGCTTCGACTCCGTAGGAATGAAGACTCGATGAATTTCCAAACTGTTTGCTATAAAGCGGCAGCATGACTTCAAGAAGCCTGTCATCGAGACACGTTGTCGCCGCATTGTCAAGATAGATTCTTTTTTGCATAACAGACTTTTTAAATTAATTATTCACCTACATAAAAAAGCTCCTGATCCATGGTGCGTAATACGCCGAAATGATTCTTTGCACCAATCTCTTTCTTGCCTACACAAATAGTACAGGTACCAACAGGTGGATTACCACGCAGGTACATGGGGAATTCGATATCGACTGTTTTGAGAATCTGACGGACAATCGGGTCGATGCCAATGCCATAAAGGGCATTACTTTCAACGACGGTAATCTCTTTGGCTGATTCGAGAACCCTGTAACGGAATACTTCGCGCTCTGCTTGCGAAACAAGGTCGATCTTTGTGATTACGGCAATGTCGGCAAGCGTAAGCATCGGACCGATTTTGCGCGGAAGATTCATCCCGCTTGTGCATTCAAGCACAACAATCCCCAATGATTTTTCTACATAGGGAGAACAACGCAGACATAAACCGGCCGTTTCAATAAAAAGGAAATCGGAACCTACTTTCTCTGCCCATTCAACAGCCTGATCGAGTACGACTACATTACAATGATCAGGACATAATTCGCCGGAATAGATTTTCCGCGTTGGAATGCCAAACTCCTTCTTGATCACTTCATCCTCATCGGCATAAAGAACATCGATCTTAATATACGCTGGTTTATGATTTCCTGCGATCATCCTTCGAATCACTTGCCTGATTACGGTTGTTTTTCCGCAGGTTGGCGGACCTGCAAATACAATTAACTTCATTTATTTCAGTTTTAGTTGATTCCAATTAACTCTTCTTCCAGAAGATCGGCATGTAATTCTTCGCCTGCCCTCACCAGACTCCGGTAATGCAAAATAATGTCATCTATACTTCTCAGTTTATTCGCTGCTCTCTTCTCATCAGCGTTCGAATAAATAAGTTTTTGCATGGCTCCGTTTTTCATTACAATCCGAAAATCGGAAAGCAAAGCAATTGTTGGGTCATGAGTTACAAAGACAAAAATCTTGCGATAATTTTTCAGAAGATCGAGCGCCTTGGTTTTGTGAATACCCGCATTTTCGATTTCATCAAGAAGAATAATGGGCGAATTACCAATAATAACAGCATCGGCAATTAATAGCGAACGAGTTTGCCCACCCGAGAGTTCAGTCATTGCTGTTCCTTTAATAATAGCCTCGCCCGTAAGTTTATTGGCGAATTCGATGGTTTCGTCAACTACTTTTTGAATATCAACTGCTCCCCTCACTGTGGCGTGGATCGTCAGAAATTCACCAACTGGCAGATCGCTGAGAAAATTGGTGTGCTGCGAAATCATTGCAATTGGATGTTTCGACGGATCGAATGTAAAGTCATCCGGAACAGGTTCTCCGTTAAGCAGAATTTGCCGCTGAGAGGGCGTATTCCGGTTACCAAACAGTTCGATATCGTTGATCAGCGTTGTTTTGCCGCAACCCGTTGGTCCGACAATACTCACAATATCCCCCATCTTCAGCTCAAACTCGGCGACCTTTTCAGGATGCCCGTCTTTTCCAACGCCTCCTCTAATGGTAATTTTGTTAATCTCCATCCCGTTAATTTATTTGTTATTTGACATTTCAAATATATCCATAAAGTCCATTGATTTAGTGTATATTTGTATGAGTGTTTTCATAGGAGTAGATTAAATATTAAATCTTTTTGACTTTATTATTGTATTAAAACTTTAAATGAGGAGATCATGAATCTAATTGACAATAAACAGGAATATTCTTGGCTTAGAAGGCTTTCGCTTCAATTTATAAGCGAAAAAGACTTTGAAAAGATTGAGAAAACATCGGTAAAACTTAACTTCAAAAAGGGGGAAACAATACTGAAGCAGGGAGGAGTTCCAACGCATATTGTCTTCCTCGAAAAAGGGATTGTGAAGTTTAACTATGAAAATGAAGTCAATAAAAACCTAATTATTACAATTGTATCGGCACCTAAGATATTAGGGGGAGCCAACCTGTTTTACAAAGACAACAACCTGTTTTCGTTCATTGCTGTTGAAGATTGTGAAGTGATCCTGATGGATGCGAAAGTATTGGAAAACATACTGATGGATAATTCCCGCTTTGCCATGATGATGTTCCAGGTGGCTTCCGAAATGTTCAAGAAATCAGTAATTAACTTTATCAGCCTTGCACACAAACAAAAAGAAGGCAGGATTGCCGATATTGTCCTCTATCTGGCTGCCGAAGTTTATCACAAGAATACGTTCTTTCTCTCTTTAACCCGAAAAGAGATTGCTGAATTTGCCGGTTGTTCGACCGAAAACGTGATTATGACCTTATCGAAGTGGCAAAACGAAGGAATTGTCACGATCGAAGGCAAGAAGATAGAGATTATTGATGTTGAAAAGTTGAAGTACGTCAGTAAAATAGGATAACGATGCTTACGCAAAAGACCCGATATTCGATGCTTGCCTTAATCAGACTTGCCAAAGAATTTGGCAAAGGCACTATGATGATTAGCGAAATTGCCGAAAGTGAAAAAATCCCAAAACGGTTCCTTGAGTCTATTCTGCTTGAACTTAAAAAAAATGGCTATTTAGGGAGTAAACTTGGAAAAAACGGAGGATACTTCCTGATTAAACGACCCGAAGATGTTAATCTGTTGGAAATCGTCAGGCTTTTTGAAGGGAGCATTGCGCTGTTAAGATGTACTTCCGAAAAATACTACGAGCCATGCGAACACTGTAAAGACGAAGCGACCTGTACAATCCGCTGGACATTTAAAGATATCAGGCAGTACACGTTTAATAAACTTGAAGGGACATCGTTGGCCATGCTCATATAAAAACAATTGCCACGACTATTGGGTCGTAGCAATTGAATGATAGTTTTTCGTGCTTTTATTTCGTTACCGCAAGGTGTTTTACCTTCTCAAAAGCCTGTGAAAGGTCATTAATAATATCGTCAACATGCTCGATACCTACTGACAGACGTATTAATCCGGGGATTACTCCCGACGTTATCTGCTCTTCGGCAGACAATTGCTGATGAGTTGTCGATGCAGGGTGAATGATCAACGTCTTGGCATCACCCACATTAGCAAGGTGGCTGATCAGTTTAAGGTTGTTGATAAACTCATCTGCTGCTTCAGGTCCTCCTTTAATATGGAAAGAGAGGACTCCTCCAAAACCATGTTTGAGATACTTCTTGGCCAGCACATGATAAGGACTTGTTTGTAGTCCGGGATAATTAACTCTGCTGACCTGCGGATGAGCAACCAGCCAATCAGCAATCGCTTTTGCATTGCTGACATGACGTTCGATCCGTAATGAAAGCGTTTCGAGACCCTGGAGTAAAAGAAAAGCATTAAACGGACTCAATGTGGAGCCATAATCACGCAACCCCTCAACCCTTGCCCGGATGCCAAATGCAATATTACCGAAAGGACCATTCGCACCAAATACATCCCAAAATACTAACCCGTGATAACCTTCGGAAGGTTCAGTAAATTGAGGAAACTTTCCGTTGGCCCAGTTAAAGTTTCCGGCATCAACAATTACTCCGCCAATACTTGTGCCGTGACCGCCAATCCATTTGGTTGCAGACTCCACCACGATATTTGCGCCATGCTCAATAGGACGGAACAGATAACCCGCTGCGCCAAAAGTATTATCAACAATTAGTGGAATATCATGTTTTTTTGCAATGTCAGCGATCGCATCAAAATCAGGAACATTAAACTCCGGGTTACCAATGGTTTCGAGATATATTGCTTTTGTGTTTGCATCAATTGCTTTTTCAAAATCAGCAGGATTGTCTCCATTTACAAATTTAACTGTAATACCCAATCTCTTTAGTTGAACTTTAAACTGGTTATAAGTACCTCCATAAAGGAAGGATGTTGAAACAAAATTATCTCCTGCCTGCAAGATATTGGTTAGAGCAATAAACTGCGCTGCCTGACCTGATGCGGTCGCAACAGCAGCTACTCCACCTTCAAGAGCAGCAATCCGCTTCTCAAACACATCGGTAGTAGGGTTCATGATGCGTGTGTAAATGTTTCCAAACTCTTTTAATCCAAAGAGATTAGCCGCATGTTCGGCATTGTTGAAAACATACGAAGTTGTCTGATAAATAGGCACAGCCCTTGAGTTAGTTGTTGAATCAACTTCCTGACCTGCATGAATTTGCAGCGTTTCAAATTTTAAATTTTGTTCTGACATAATTGTTTCTGTTAAGGATATAATAAATAAAATAGTTGATATATGACAAAGTATTTATGATTTTGGCCTGACATCTCGTTTCTGAGAATTACGAAATATAATAGTTATGAAAGAAAGATCTGGATGAAGAAGTTTGAAAGATTACTTTACAAACACATTCGCATTCGGAATTGAAAAGAGTTGAAACAACAACAGCCGAAGACTTTGTCTGAAGTCTCGATAATCCGGGGCGAATTATATGCGGTTTTTATTGATTCCATTTTCACTAAATATTATGTGACAAATATCTTTATCTATTTTCAAATAATATATACCCGAAAATAGGTATATTTCAAGGCAGCTTATTCTTTCATATTTAAATCAAATGAATGGTTATATGATCGTTACGCTTTCGTTCTTTCTCACGTTTAAATTTTTGTATTCCTTAATATTCAATTCGTATCAACAGCATCACTTTTTTGACATTATCAATGGTCGGATTATACATCCTATTTTGTATTTGCCAAAGAATACTCGTCATGGAGACACCAATTCACCAATATAAAGATGGAACTAATCAATATTATCCATAGACATAAAATCATATAAGTATTTATATTGCAAGTATTTCTCTGAGAGCCGGAATTGAATTCCAAAACTGAATCTGCAGCTGAAGATTATATTTTTCAATACAAGACCTGATATAGAGTTGGCATAAGGAAGGAATTACAGCTTCAAAACTTTTCAGAAGAAATTCAGGGATTAATTTGCAAGATTTCGACAATAAAAAACATAATGTACGTTTATCACATTGAACACATGAGTCGACCTGATTGAATTAAAGCCTTCAGAAATTTATTGATTAGTAATTTCGAAGGCTTTATTCTGATAAAATTGACAGAAAGAATTAGGACAAAGAATATAGTCCAGCAATAACCAATCTTTATTCTACTGCGATCAGATAGTGTTGCGTCCTGAAAAACAATGCATTTTCGGAAATAGCCGGAGTCGCCATACAAATATCTTTTAAAGCATTCCTGGCAAGTAATTGAAAAACGGGGCCAGCCTTAATAACGTAAACGTTCCCATCTTCTGAACTGAAATAAAGTTTTCCGTCAGCAGCAATACCCGATGCGGTAAATGCCTCTTTTAAAGTTTCCTTATATTTTACTTCACCTGTTAAGGCATCAAAACAGGTAAGCTGTCCGTTGACCTGAAGATTGTAAAGATATCCGCCATAGATAAGTGGCGTTTGCATATATGCCCCTCCCCGTTTAATACTCCACGCAATGTACTTATTCTTTGTACTATCGGGGGCAAGGGTAATATCTCCATTAGCATCTGGTCTGACGGCGAAGACGGGAGAGAATTTCCCATGGGCACTGTTCAGGTAGATCAGATCATTGGCAATAACCGGAGCGGGGGCGGGAGCATCGCCTCCATTGCTAAGTTTCCATAGCTCTTTTCCGGTTTCGAATTCATAACCACACATGTGGGTATAACCATTGGCAACAACCTGTGTCTTGCCATCCTTTGAATAGATGGCCGGAGTACACCAGGTTGAAACCTCATCGCCACGCGAAGTTTTCCATATTTCATTGCCGGTTGCAAGATCGAGCGCAGTAATATATGGAGTTTTAGGTATGTCACATTGAATAATAATTTTATCCTTATAGATGACAGGCGAACTGGCATACCCCCATTCCACACCCGGATCGGTGTAAGGTCCGGGTGCCAGTAAACCCATCTCTTTCTTCCAGATCAGGTTTCCTCTAAAATCGTAGCAATAGAGACCTTCGGAACCAAAATGTACAACGAGGTATTTCCCATCGGTTGCCGGCGTACAATTGGCCTGCGATGCCTTGGTATGTCGTTTTGACTTTGGAATTCCTTTTTGGGCAATCCTTTCCCAGATTATCTTTCCGCTATGTTTATCCAGACAATAAACTTTGAATTCGTGTTCCGAACTATCATTCGCTTCGTCAATATCACCATAAAGACCCACTTTTAGCGATTCACTGTTCGTAATGTTTGCTGCAGTGGTAACAAAAAGATAATCACCCCAAATAACGGGGCAGGAATGGCCTAAACCAGGAATTGAAGTTTTCCATTTGATACTCTTCGTACTATCTAAACTCCATGTAACAGGAGTTTTTACGTTTTCCATAAACCCGCAGCCTAACGGACCACGGAAACCTGGCCATTGTTCACTATAGGAAATCTGAGCATGAAGCGATTGAGTTACTGAAAATATGAGAATTACGAATAAACCAGGAAGCACAATTATTCTTCTCATGCGCAAATATTTCTTCATAAAGGATAAATAGAATAGCCAAAAAATCTGTCTCATATGCGTTTTGCTTCTTCCGGAGTATCAATCTCATGTTAGTATATGACAAAAATATAAATATTTTCGTATAAGTAATGTGAATAATTTAATGTTGTATTTACAAAGCGTGAAAGGGAAATGGGAAGATAGGACGATAACGCGATGGGGAGAAAGAAAAAATTCTATCCCATATTATCCCATATAAAATAGTCATTGAAAAGGTCATTGGCTTCGCCATCATTGAAAGGTCATCAGATGCTGATATCTGATACCAGACTCGATATGGACCAAACATAGAGCGGGTATATTGGTTGTGTGAAATAGCCATGACTAAATGTTATAGAGTCGAAATTAATGAAGCCCCTGTTTAATAATTAATTGCCCCGGCGGAACCAGTGGTGGAACCATTTTCATCCCGTCGATTGTTTTGCGTACTGCCAATTCCGAAGCACGCCGGATCGAGGAAGAGCCAAACCGTTTACGGATCTGATCCATACTCATATAGAGATTTACCCGCTCGGAAGTGTCTTCAAAAAGATCGAGTTGCTGAGTGCCGCTCACGAGATGACTAAACTGAACACCAATCAGACGGATCAGCATTCGGCGCTGATAAAGTTTCTGGAAAAGATCTTTGGCCGTTGCGATCAGTGTGTGATCGAACTGTGTGTAAGGAATCCGGAGTTGCTGACTATGGGTGTCGAAGTTCGAATACTTGATTTTTATCGTGATACATGAAGTCATTTTTTGCTGCTTCCGGAGTTGAAAGGCCAGCTTTTCGGTCATCCCTACAATTAATTGCTCCAGAAAATAGACATTGGTAGTATCCTGTTCAAAAGTGCGCTCTGTACTGATCGACTTTTGTTCGGAATAAGGTTTGACCGGGGTATTGTCAATTCCATGCGCCTTTTCCCATAAGTTGATTCCACTTTCTCCGAGTACCTGTTGCATCATTTCCACAGTCATCTTCGCAAGCATATGGATTTTTTCAATCCCCATCGAACAGAGCAGGGAATAAGTTTTGGCTCCAACCATGGGGATTTTCCGGATCGAAAGCGGATCAAGAAACGGTTGTACAGCGTGTTGCGGTACCTCCTTTTCACCATTCGGTTTCGATTCACCCGTGGCAATTTTGGAGACTGTTTTATTCACCGACAACCCAAACGAAATAGGCAGACCACTCTCTTTTATAATGGTATGACGCAATTCCCCGGACCATTTCATACATCCGAAAAAGCGATCCATCCCTGTAATATCGAGATAATGTTCATCAATCGAGGCCTTTTCGTATAGGGGTGCCCGCTCTGCAATGATCTGTGTAACAACATCAGAATAACGACTATAACTTGCCATGTCGCCACGGATTAAAAAAGCTTCGGGACAAAGCCGCCGGGCCAGCTTTATGGACATCCCGGAACAGACACCAAACAAACGGGTTTCGTAACTGCAGCTTGACACCACTCCCCTGTCAGACGTACCGCCAATAATTACCGGCTTCCCAATTAGTTTGCTGTTTTGCAGTCGTTCGACCGAAACGAAAAAAGTGTCGAGATCGTAATGAACGATCGTTTTGTCCGATTTCTGACTGATCTCCTGCATGGTTGATGTTCTGTTTTTACTGAAAAATTTTATTCCTCTGAAAAATGAATTATATTTGATCATTATTTAATCATTTTTCAGGTTATAATATAATCATTCCTCAAGAGATTGATACGATAACAGCAAGAAAAATTTGACAATTCGACAATATGCTAATATGCCAATGTGTTAATGTACTAATTCACAACTCCTGTCATGTATTTCAACTCGAATATTAAATTAATGCGAAAACGGCGCGGACGAACACAGGACGAAGTCGCTTTTGCGCTGAATATGAAGCGCTCCACGCTGAGCGGTTACGAAAATGGCGTGGCGCAACCGGGAATACAACAACTGATTGCTTATTCGGAATATTTTGGAATCTCGATCGACACTTTAATCAAGGCTGATTTATCGAAACTTAGGGAAAGTGATCTGCGTCAGTTGGAGAACGGGTTCGATGTATTTGTAAAAGGGTCTAAATTGCGGGTACTCACCACAACAGTCGACAGCGCCAACAACGAAAATATCGAACTGGTGCCCGAAAAAGCGAAAGCTGGTTACACGCGTGGTTTTGCCGATCCGGAATTTGTGCGCGAACTTCCTGTATTTCAACTTCCATTCCTTTCACCCGAACGAAAATACCGCACCTTCCAGATCAGCGGCGATTCGATGCTACCTATTCCTGACGGATCGTGGGTGACAGGCGAATTTGTCCAGGACTGGAGTACATTGAAAAATGGGGAAGCCTGTATCGTTCTTACGCTTGACGAAGGGATTGTCTTTAAAATTGTGGAAAACCGCATCGAAAAAGAGGGGAAAATTGGCCTGATCTCACTTAATTCAAGCTACAAACCCTACGAACTCGCGGTGGCTGAGATCCGCGAAATCTGGCGGTTTATCCATTATATCAGTGAAGAGCTACCTTCAGGTGAAATATCACCTACCGATTTTGCTTATACATTGAACCAACTTAAGCAGGACGTGGCGTTGATTAAAGATAAAATAATTACAAGTGACTAATAACCAGGAGGCATCAAAAACATCGATATCTGTTTCGCCATAAAATATATGAATATAAACCACATCCCCGGTTGCTAATATCCAATATACTTATCTGATTTTGAATCGCCAATGAAATAAAGTATCGGTTTCTCCGCATTTAACGAAACTATTCCTTTCAAGAACAGAAAATGAAGCAATATTACTTTTCTCCGTCGCTGCAAATAATGACTTAACATTTTGCTGTTCAGCCCATTTAATCATACCGCATACAGCCTCTGTCATAAAACCTCGTTTCTGAAATTCTTCATAAATTCCGTATCCAACTTCAATTTCTCCGTCTGCACTTGGTTCTCCTACAAAGCACAAGTCTCCAACCATTTTATTCTCTGCTTTTAAAATAATTGTCCAAAGTGTAGAATACAAATAATTCTTATTTGTGTCAGCTACGTTAGGCAAAATCGTATTTTCCAGTGCTTCTTTAAGATCTGTCGAAATTATTCTCGCTGACTTATTTATATTCAACTCTGCCTCCAACGAGTTGTCGTTTCGTATATATTTTTTAAGTTGTTCGTACGTTAATGGCTTAATAATTAATCGCTCTGTTTCTACCATATTATAAAAGTCTTATCATCTTTTTCAATACATGCACACTATGAATTCCGCAGGTTAATAAACATCATCACCACTCCTAAAATAATATAGACGCCGCTCATTAACCGCGAAAGTGATTTCTCGCTGATCTTGCTTGTATACCGGGCACAATAGACTCCTGTGAGTATTGCACTGAATGCCAGTGTTATTCCCGTCAGAAGATTCACATTACCAAATGATGCGTGACCAATAACTCCCGACAAAGCAGTGAACGACATAATCAATACAGAGGTTCCCAGTGCCTTGTGCATTGGAAACTTATTCACGAACAGCAGGATTAATAAAATATTCGTTCCACCGCCGGCACCAATAAACCCTGTCATAAAACCACTTCCACCAGCCAGTAAAACCGACAGAATAAGGCGCCACAAAGGAGATTTGTCGTCAGATAAATCAAATGGAGCAACCGGCATTTTATCGCGTTTGATTCCTGTTCTCCATATAATTAAGGCAAGCACAATCAATACAAATGAAAAGCCGGAATCGAGTCCGCGTTCGGGAATTTTATCAGAAAAACGGGTGCCAATCTGCGCCATTACTACTGACGATATCGCTACCCATCCTGCCGATTTGAGGGCAATATTGTCATTTTTGAAATAGGTTGCGGAAATCACCAATGAGGTTAGTACGTCAACAACGAGACTTGTCCCAATTGCTTCGTGAATTGGAAATTTAAATAAAATCGTGATAAGCGGGACAACGACCATTACACCCGAGGCTCCGGTTAAACCCGTTACCATACCAGAAAAACAGCCTACAAGAAGAACAAGAAAAATCTCCATTCAGTTAGATTGACCGATGACTAATTTTAATATTTGAGTGTAAACTTAATAAATAGTGGCGGTTTATAAAAGTTAGATGTAAATTTGTTTCTTTGATTACAAAAGAGAAACAAACTTTTAAAATTAATCATATGGATTTTAAGAATTTAGTAAAAAACAACCGGAGTTACCGCAGATTTGATGAGCAATTCGTGATTGAACGCGAAACGCTTCTTGAGTTGATTGAATTGGCCAGGCTTGCCGCTTCGGGCCGAAATGCGCAACCATTGAAATATTTTTTAAGTAGTGATAAAGACTTAAACGAACAGATCTTTTCGACACTTGCCTGGGCTGGTTACCTGAAAGAGTGGCCGGGTCCCGAAAAAGGGGAACGTCCTTCAGCTTACATTATTGTGTTGCTTGACCGCGAAATTTCAGATCATTTTCTATGTGATGACGGAATTGCAATGCAAAATATACTGCTTGGAGCTGTAGAAAAAGGGTTGGGCGGATGCATTCTCAGGGCCATTAATAAAACCCTTCTATCAGCGATTCTCAATCTCCGGGATCGTTTCGAAATCATTGATGTGGTTGCCTTGGGAAAACCAATAGAAAAGGTAGTCATCACCAATATTGGCGATGACGGCGATATCAGGTATTATCGCGACGAAAATGGTGTTCACTATGTCCCCAAAAGATCATTGGATGAGCTGATTGTCAATTAGCAACCGGCTGCAGGCAACCTATTTCAGTTTATCGGCAAAGATCTTTTTAAACTTCTCAATCTTGGGAGTGATCACGATGCGGCAATAGCCCTGATTGGGATTGTTTTGGTAATATTCCTGGTGATAATTCTCTGCAGAATAGAACTTTTCGAATCTGGTAATTTCGGTAACAATCGGATCGTTCCAGATTTTTTCTTTCTCAAGCTTTGCCTTGTACTCTAATGCAACCTGCTTTTGATCCTCATCGGTATAGAATATTGCCGAACGATATTGTGTTCCACTATCGGCTCCCTGTCGGTTTAAAGTAGTTGGATCATGTGTCATCCAGAAAACTTCGAGAAGTTCGGCAAAAGTAATCTGCGCCGGATCGTATGTAATCTGCGTACATTCGGCGTGGCCTGTTCTCCCTGTACAAACCTGTTCATAAGTAGGATTTGGGACCTTCCCGCCCGAATACCCTGAAACTACTTTTTGTACACCTTTCAATTCATTAAAAATCGCTTCGGTACACCAAAAACAACCTCCTGCAAAAACTGCAGTCTTTAATTTCGCTTCTTTGTTATCCATATTCATATTATGTGATATTGAACTCTTTAATTCTGAAGGAATTATTATAGTTAATCCAATCAGGTAAATAAATGCTGTTCTCATTTTGCTGTATTTATACAGCTTTAATAACGATTTCCGCCAA
Organism: Bacteroidales bacterium; assembly: GCA_015654795.1. Lineage (GTDB taxonomy): Bacteria > Bacteroidota > Bacteroidia > Bacteroidales > Prolixibacteraceae > JAAFHB01. The sequence goes on along the minus strand of JAATGF010000026.1, from coordinate 9,813 downwards.
CAATAGTTTTGAATTATTTTTCCCTCTCAGGATTCTAAGTAAAAAATAGTTCATTGGCTTCGCCGTCACTAAAAGGTCATCCGATATTGATAGCTGATACCAAACTCGATATGGACCAAACATAGAGCAGACATAGAGCAGACATAGAGCGGGTACGAGGAAAATATGGAGCAACCCCATCCGGGCTGGTTGTTTCAATTACGATAGATATGTATTAAAAATGCATTGTGCTTTGAGTATTCGCAAATCCCGCATTGGCAAAAGATGACATTTAATTCCCTTTATTTAAGTACCGAAAATGAAATAATGACATATTTACAAAAGCCAAATTGGAACCTTTTCAATTAAGCATGATATAAAAGGATGGCATAAGGAAGGCAGGGAGAGAATCCTGCTAAGTTGTGCCTCCGTTATACTAAACATAAAGAATACGACATCTTTTGATTCGCATCATTTGTAATTTAGACCATCAAATATGCCTAAAAAAATTTGAATTCCCTTATAATTGTTGTATATTTGGTTTCCTAATTCATTGAAATTTCGATTTAGCCTTTTCCTCTTGAAAAATAATGCGTTGGTTATCTATTTCGTTTCTTGAAATTTAATCAATAAAAAAACTTCAACCATGAAAAGCACTGATCATATTTTCAATCCAACAGAGAATCAACTCATTGCCGGCCAGATTCTCGGGAATGACAAACGCAGCAAGCCGTCGTTCGGGTATTACGCCCGGAAATTTGATGCCGGATTTTCAATCGGCTCTGAGAAAAAAATCAATACCCTTTATCCCAAATCATTAGAAGCATCGGAAGACGACGAGATAACGAAGAAGGACGAAAAAATAAAGGCCATCATCAGTCATTTTAGTCCGTTACTCGACTTAACCGAAGCTTTCCTCCGTCGTAATCATCATAACGCTATAAATCTTCAGGTTATGAATTTCAGCTTAAAAGAACTAAGGAGTGCACTAAACAGAAAATGCTTATGGGAAGTTCGAAGAAGTTGTCTTAAGATAATTAACGAATTAGAGCAACATATCAATGAATTCATCGATAAAGGGTGTCTCTCGATCATTTTAACCAATTTCAATTTGTTAATTGGAAAACTAAGGGATGCCGAATCGGAGCTCGCAGATACTGCCCGTCAGCAAGATATGGTTGCCGATTAATATCTGTTGACCGATAATCAGTTGGAAAATTCTTTTGGGACTATCATCGAATCAACAACCTTTTTACAAAGCGGGAACAGCATCGAAGAAAGAGAAGAATATTTTTCCGAAAAACTTATCATTCAAACCTGTCCCAACAGTGTAAATTTTTCTGATTGCAATATTTGGTAAAGTAGTCAAAAAGAGTCCCGTTCCATCAGTTTGCGAAACGGGACTCTTTTATTATCCAACTATCAGGTGCCTGTAAATTTTAGACACTATCATGCCTGGCAATTATTTACTCTTAACCTTACTACTTGATTTAGATATCTTGCCAATTTGCGGCTTATCTTTAATATCTGTTTTATCTGCCGGAATCGTTGCTGCATCGGGTTTTGTTCTCGCAATCGAATTCAGATCATCCCCCTTTTTGACCAACTTCAAACGGAATGAATAACTATATTCTTTGTCAGTAATCGAATATTGAGGATGAGTACGTGCCCCCCAACTATTGTCGCCACCAACTCCCATTTGCTTATAGTCAAGATTAACTGAAACAAGATTACGCTCTTTTACATCTGTAGTATGACGATTAACTACCGTGACTCCATCATAAACACGCCCTACAGTACGAACAGGAGATTCGAAATCTTCCATCAAATTATGATGAGCGCTTACACTTAAAAGGGGCGATCCAATGGACAATAATCCACTACCTTCATTATTCGTAAACGCGACCCACCGAACATCGGTTTTATTTCCGTTTTCCTGCGGACGAATATAGGCCCAGTATTGATCTTTGACTTTGCCATTATAAAGACCAACAAGCGCACCAGTATTTCTGTCACAATAATTTTCCTGTGGTCCGCGTCCAAGCCATTCCATATTTTCATACTCACGTGCAAGTTGCAGATTCATACCCATCCGGGGAATTTCAGGCAATTTATCAGCAGTTGCTTTAAAGTTATTGACGACTTCTATTTCCCGGTCTCCATAAACTTTGTAAACTGACACGTATTTGGCAACAGTCTTACCATCCAAATCCGGAATATCGAAAGCAAGCTCCACATTTACCTGATTTTCAGAAATCTGTGTTATCTTCGAACCAGTCAGTTTTTTATTCGCACCAGCTTTACGCCATACTTTGTCTCTTTTATCCATGCCATTCCCAAAATCGTTGTCAGTCGGAGCGCGCCAGAAATCGGGTTCAGGACCTTTCCCTTCATTAAGCATCTCTTTCCCTGCAAAAGTCAGACTATTGATGTTCCCTTTGTTTAAATCGAAGGCTACTGTAAAATCACCACCGTTGATGATTACCTTACCTGCGCTTTGTTCTATTGCCAGTTTCCCTTCAGGAATAACAGATGTAGCTGGTACAGAAACAGGCAATTTGAATTGCTCGTAAGCGACTTCATGGCCAGCAGGAATCAGATCAGTCGCAGTTAACGTTTTTGCACTTAAGATGATAAAATACTCTTTCCCGGGTTCGCCTTTTACAGCAACCGGAATTGAAACCTCTACCTTACCATGCGCCGGAACATTTAAAGAGGGTAGTTTTCCTTCCGCAACTTTAATTCCATCGGCTTCGATGCGCCAATCAAAAGCAAAGTTATTGAGGTTCAAAAAGTCGTATTTATTGATTACTTCAAATTTTCCTGTATTGATATCAGAAGCTTTAAATCCAATATACTGATATACTTTCTTTACTTCGTACAAGCCAGGATGCGGTGTGCGGTTAGCATCAACTAATCCATTGCAGTTGAAATTTCCATCTGTCCAAACATCTTTTGGACCAAAATCGCCGCCATATGCCCGGTATTTCTCCCCTTTTTCGTTGGTTGTCAATAAGCCCTGATCGACCCAATCCCAGATACAACCGCCCTGAAGCATATCATGCGATTCGATTGCATCCCAATAATCCTGAAGATTTCCGGTACTGTTACCCATTGCATGCGCATATTCGCACTGAATCAACGGCTTCTCCTTATTTTTTTCCGCATACTGGATCATGTGCTCTATTGTTGCATACATCGGACAATAAATATCGGTATGTGCTTTCGTTCCAGCCTGTTCGTACTGAACCGGTCTTGATTTATCGCGGGATTTGATCCATGCCGAGGTTTTTTCAAAATTGGTTCCATCTCCGGCTTCATTTCCTAAAGACCATATAATTATAGCCGGATGATTTTTGTCGCGTTCAAGCATATTACGGGTTCTGTAAAGATGGGCATCGTACCATGTCGGGTCTTTTGCCAGCGATTCTTTACCGTAACCCATTCCATGTGATTCAATATTCGCTTCATCAATAAGATACAATCCGTATTTGTCGCATAATTCGTACCACTTCTCGGGCTGAGGATAATGGCAGCACCTCATTGTATTGACATTGAATTTCTTCATCGTAGAAATATCCTTGATCATCGTTTCAATATCCTGTACATGTCCCGTAAGTTCGTTATGTTCATGCATATTCACACCTTTCACAAGAATACGTACTCCGTTGACACACAATTGTCCGTTTTTAATTTCGACATTACGGAAACCAACCTTACAACCTAAAGATTCGATAATCTTTCCTGCTCCATCTTTCGTGGTAATTACCAATTGATATAAGTTAGGTGTCTCAGCGGTCCATTTCTTTACATTGGCAAGCTTTCCTTCAAAACTAACCGATTGATTGCCAGAAGGGACATTCGCTTTCTTCGTAAATTCGAGGACCTGATCATTTCCGTCAAGGAGTTTTGCCTCTACAGTTACATTCTGAGCAGCTTTTCCAAGATTTCGCAATGTAATATCTGCATTAAAGATACCATCCTTGTAAAGTTCGTCGAGGCCGGATTTTAATTGAAAATCAAAAACATGGGTCGTATTTCTCGCAACCAGATAGACATCACGTGTAATTCCGCTCATGCGCCAAAAATCCTGATCTTCGAGGTATGAACCATCACACCAGCGGAATATTTGTACTGCCAGCAGGTTTTTACCACTCTTCAAATACTTTGTAACATTAAATTCAGCGGGCGTTTTGCTATCTTCGCTGTAGCCTACTTCCTGACCATTCACCCATACATACATAGCCGAACTCACTGCACCAAAATGGAGAATAATATCTTTTCCTTTCCAATCGGCCGGAGTCTCGAACTCCATACGATATGAACCAACCGGATTAAAATCGGCCTGCATTGTTGGCGGAGCAGGTTTGAAAGGATACCTGATATTGGTATAAATCGGATAATCATAACCTTGAAGATCCCAGTTAGCAGGAACATCAATCAATTTCCATTCACTGTCGTTGAAACTGCTTGAGAAAAAGCCAGTTGGACGATCTGCGGGCTTATTTACGAAGTAAAACTTCCATTTCCCGTTCAGGGATTTGTAAAAAGGTGAAGCTGAAAAATCATTAGCAGGAACCTTAGCTTCTGAATCAAATGGCATAAGCGAGGCGTGAGGAGCCTCCCGGTTAATTTCGGAAACCGCCTGATTCTCCCAATCGTGCGGCAACCTGTCATTGAAAGGTACTTTGGAGGTTTGGCTTTTACCTGAAAAGGCAAACAGGGTAAGTAACCCAATAAAAATCAAATTTTTAGTCATGGTAATAGTTTATAATTAATTTTCTACCGGTAGGTACTGGTAGGGTGTAAAATTATTAACTTTTTACTAAATGACAATACCTAAACAAATCTAATTATTTAGACTTTAGGATGACGATTTTTAACTTTGGAATGCAGTAAGAACTCAATCTTTCCAACCATTTTCAGCTCTCCTAAAAGTATTGAATGATTTTTTTCCGACAGCCTAAAGCCTCTCCTCCTGAAATGTTACCAATATCTAAAACTCCGAAGTGAAATGAAACTGGATTTTAGGAAAATCGCGTTGCGCCATGTCAAGAATGAAAGAGGAATCGGCCATAAATACATCCCGACCATGATTATCAATTGACATTTTGTTGTACTTCCGTTTCTTAAAATCATCCAGCATCGCCTTATCATCGCTTTGAATCCAGCAGGCTTTATAGAGTGATAACGATTCCCACCGGCATTTCGCATTGTATTCATGTTCAAGACGATACTCAATCACCTCAAACTGAAGCGCTCCCACAGTTCCAATGATCTTTCGGCCATTTAACTGACTAATAAATAATTGGGCAACTCCTTCGTCCATCAACTGATCGACTCCTTTTGCAAGCTGTTTCGATTTCATCGGATCAGCATTCTCGATATAACGGAAAATCTCGGGAGAGAATGATGGTAATCCTTTGTAATGAAGAATCTCTCCTTCGGTTAGTGTGTCACCAATCACAAAGTTCCCGGTATCGGGAATACCTACAATATCACCCGGAAAAGCTTCGTCGATGACCTCTTTTTTATCGGCCATAAATGCTGTAGGACTCGAATATTTAAATACTTTTCCTAACCGGACATGACGGTAATTCTTGTTTCGCTCAAATTTACCCGAACATATTTTCACAAAAGCGATCCTACTCCGGTGATTAGGATCGATATTGGCATGAATCTTAAATACAAATCCGGTAAATGTCTCTTCATCAACCATTACCATACGCTCTTCTGCTTTTTTCGCACGTGGCGAAGGAGCTATACGCACAAATGTGTCGAGCAACTCCTTTACTCCGAAATTATACAAAGCACTTCCAAAGAAAACAGGAGCTAAATCGCCGGCAAGATATTGATCGATATCGAATTCGGGATAAACTTCATCAAGAATTTCGAGTTCTTCGCGTAAGACTTTGGCATCTTTACCAATAATATTTTCGAGTTCGGGACTATTGATGTCTGTAAAACTTATTCCGGTCCTGATATCAGTGATACTTGGATCGAAAAGACTTAGATTCTTATCGTAAATATTGTAAACGCCCTTAAATTCGGGGCCATTATTGATTGGCCAGCTTAAGGGACGAACTTTAATCAACAATTGTCTTTCAATATCATCCAGAAGATCAAACGTATCGTCAGCGGGGCGGTCCATCTTATTTACGAAAACAATTACAGGAGTTTTGCGGCTTCGGCAAACACTCATGAGTTTTTCGGTCTGAGGTTCAACCCCTTTGGCTGCATCAATTACGATAATTACGCTATCGACAGCCGTAAGTGTACGAAACGTATCTTCCTGAAAGTCCTGATGACCAGGCGTATCGAGAATATTCACTTTGTAACCGTTGAATTCGAAACCCATTACGGAGGTTGCAACAGAAATACCGCGCTGCCGCTCAATCTCCATAAAGTCGGAGGTTGCTCCTTTTTTGATCTTATTACTTTTAACAGCACCGGCCACATGGATCGCACCTCCAAAAAGGAGAAGCTTCTCCGTAAGTGTTGTTTTACCCGCATCGGGGTGACTGACAATACCGAAGGTCCTCCGGCGTAATATTTCTTCTTTTAAACCCATGACAATTATTGAGGGGGCAAAAGTACTTCAAATTAATGAATGTTCGAAGTTCAGATTTTCTATCTTGCTCCTAAATAGTCCATCCTATCAATATTAGATGATATTTTGTTGATTTTGAGATTAGTGGAGGTTGTTTTTATGAAAGTAACAACTTTTTTATCTCATTAATAAAATCAGTCATTTCGACTAACATCAAATTAACTTCGTTCCTTGAAAAATCGACAAAAGCTTCATAATCACTTTTTGTCCTTTTTCGAAATGCATTACGAAGTATTTTACCAAATTGTGGATCAATTCTTTTAGTTGCAATATATTCTCGATTAAACTACCCGATTAATTGTCCATGCTTTGATGTTTCAAACCTGGCTTTTAATGCTAAAGCAGTCAATGCATAATACATTCCATAATAAATTCGATTAACCGCAATAACATACTTCTCGTTAATTGCGAGAAAATTTGCCAGATCAATTGTGTCAGTTGCTTGTCGTAATCTATAGTCAATAAGAGACTGCCTATCTTTTTCGTCAATCATGCATATAACCCTTTTGCCATTGCATTAACAAATATCGGTTGCTTTCCCCTTAGTGTATTTAACTCTGTTTCTCCAATAACGTGTGTGTCTGTGATTATATTATATTTTAAATCCACCTCATAACATATATCAGAAATCTCTCTTTCAATTTTCCAGTCAGCCTTTTCCTTGAGTATTATTAAAATATCATAGTCAGAATCCTTGTTGGCTTGTCCATTAACCTGTGAACCAAATAAAACAATGTCTTTTAGGTCATCGGCAAATCTCGACTTTAACAGAAAATTCAAATCTTCTAATATCTTTTTTTTGTCAATTTTCATCTCACTAAGTTTTATCAAAGATAAATAATTTTGAATGAATAAACAATATCAACTGACCAATGTCCTTACTAATCAGAGTCTCAGCTTTTAATCTTAAATTATCTTGCGGTCTCCGCTCTGCTACCTATATACTTTCCTGATTTATAGGCTCTTGTTTGCACCAATATTCACTTTTACTGCCATTCTGACCTACTTTTACCAAAACACCCATTTCGATATTGGGTTGGTGTCATTTTTGTCTGTCTTCGGAATTGAGTGGAAAAATAATCAATTGATTCATAGTTCATTTCAATGGCTATCTTTTTTATGGATTTTTCAGATGATGAGAGGAGCCTTTTAGCCTGATTCAATTAACTGCACATTAGGCGATTACTTATATAGAAGGACTAAAAAATAAAATAATGATGTATTTGCAAAGGCTGAATTGGAAGCTTTCCAATTATCGGTAATTATGAAACTTTCGTCAATCTCTTTCGGGTGAATTATAATGAAGAAGATAAACCAATGCGCTTAATTCATCGGGATTTACGAAAAAGATCACAATCTCAGGCATTATTACTCAAAATTAACAGAAGTTTTCAATTAAATTTCATCGAATCCGTTAAACGGGATATCATCATCCGGATCGTGATCGAAAGGACCTACACCCGGAGGATTGAAAAGTCCCCAGCGATCGATAACGTAATTCCAGCGATCAAATTTAGAAACCCAATCGATAAACAACAACCTGTATTCCTCAAGCAAATTCCTGACGATCTGAAAATATTCAACATACTCAAATCCAAACATTTCGAGTGAGTGATTCTGAATCATTAAATTGCGGGCAGCTTTTCGGATAATGGCTGCGGCCTCCATTTTAATATCGTACAATTGTCCTGCTGTTGCTCCAACCACTTTTACAGTTAACATCATGGCATCTTCAAGCATAATACTTTTCACATGCCCCAATGGTCCATCATCATCAGGAATCAGCTGACAAATCTGATTAACCACTTCGTAGATCTCCCGTCCCTTTTTATAAATGGGCAATTCTTTGGGATCTATTTCGTTTTCGTCTTCAAACATTTCTTTCTGTATTTTAGATGAGTTTGCTCTGCCGTTAAATATAATATATACCTTAAAATATTGGATATCTAATTATTACAGTTACGATGCACGCTTTGCCATTCCCTTTTTATTGCGAATCATATATATACCGATCCCGGTACAAATAACAACACATCCAAAAAGGAATAACAGAACATCAAACGTAGCAGGAATGTAATTGGCCGCATATTCGAAACTGTGTTTTGAAAAGAAGAGTTGCGTACAAGGAATTGTCAGGTTATAAGTGACCATATATAAGTAAAAGTCTTTGCATAAGGAGATTATAACAATTAGCGCTCCGGAGATAAGCAAGATCCACTCCCATAATTTTGGATCAGCATCATGTCTTAATCTGGAGAAATGTAAAATGCACAGCGCCAGCAAGATCATGAGTAAGGATAATAATACGGGCGCCCAAACCGGACCCACCCACAACATCGGTAAAAGAAATAATATATCCCAATCGAGCAAACTCACGGGCCAGCTAATAATCAGATACAGAAAAACATAGTAGAATATATCCCAGATTGCAAAACTGTAGATAAACCACGCAAATCTTTCCTGTCTGTTTTTTCCGGCAAGTACTCCTATTCCTAATAGCATTATCAAAGTGGCCAGTTCCCTGCACAGCTCCGTAATTGCCACAGTATATGAAGTTGCCTGCAGTGGGAAACGAAAACCGCCAGGGTAATACAACTCCCGAAGGTAAATTACCACCGAACTTTCCAACATGCCCATCGCAACAGAAAACAGGGTTACCCATATTAACTTATTGCATAATTGCATATTGGCTTTGTCGCCCTGAATAAAGTTCTTCTGAGTCATCTCCATCTCTGCAGGTATTAAATGATCGTAAAGCTACTAAAAACAACGACTGACTTAATCTATGATCTGCCTGTCAACCACAAGAATTTTAGTAAAGCATTAATTTACAACAGTATTGAAACAGGGATAGTCGCTGAAAAGGTATTGTTAACACATCTTCCCAATTAATTTACAATTCGTTAACTTAAAATATTTGGCAGATCGATTCCCGAACCCTACATTTGCATTACATTTTTTTTCATAAGTTTAGGTTTAGTTAGGTTAGTTAGTTTGGTTAGTTTTAGTAAAAGGATGGAACCGCCCGGTTCTGTCCTTTTCAATTAATAAGTACCTGACTAATAATTTGGGATCAAGCTGAAAAGTTGGGGGAATGAATTTTACTTATTAAAAATCCCGTGAGGGATTTGATATAGGTAGAAAATAGATTGAAATTCAAGGTCTCGTACGGGACGAAATATCTTTCTTTAAATTCTCATTCTACCCTTATTTAGTGCCTGCGG
>JAATGF010000177.1 GCA_015654795.1 Bacteroidales bacterium | reverse complement strand
TTGGCTTCGCCGTCATTATAAAGTCATTGAAAAGGTCATTCGTCATTAAGAGGTTATTAAATGGTCATTAGTCGTTATAAATCATTGGTCATTAAAGTCATTGAAAAAGGTCATTGGCTTCGCCGTCATTGAAAGGTCATCAGATGCTGATTTCTGATGCCAGACTCATATGTACCAAACCTATCCGGACTGTTATTTGAATTATGATAAATGTGCATTAAAAGTGCACTGTGCTTCGGGAGTTCGTGAATCCCGTATTTGCAAAAGCAGAATTGGAAACTTCTCTAACTATTTTTCCAATTAAGCAATCTATAAAAATGTTTGATCAAGCGTGACATAAGGATGGAAAAGAATGGCAGTAAGAGAAATTCAGCTAAGTCGGGCTATCTTTATATTGAGTGGAAAATACGACGTCTATTGATTTGAATTATAAATAGATCTACGTTTTATGAAAACTACAAATGAAATTTTAATATTTTTCAAATGAAGATATTTTCGATCGATAAACTGCTTTCGCTTGTATTTGGATTAATGGCCTTTGCATTTTTTGCCTTTGTCTACCCATATCATCTTAATTATCAAGAGCAGTTTCAGTTATTTTTATTCTCAGCTGATTACTTCTTCCAGTTTATGGACAAACCGGGCGGGTTTAGTGATTATGTGGGTAACTTCTTCACTCAGTTCTTCTTTTATTCGTGGGTAGGAGCTATTATCATTGCCACATTATTGACGCTCCTGCAAAGAGCCGTGTGGTTTATTGCTCATAAATTAGGGGCAAAGCCTTTGTTTGCACCCATCACATTTATTCCATCACTGCTTTATTGGGGATTGCTTTGCGACGAGAACTATCTAATGGGAGGTGTGGTTGTTATGTTGCTTGTGGTTGCCTTTATCTCGCTCTGTACTTTTCTTAAATCTGCCCCGATCCGTATCCCTTTTGTCTTGTTTTCAATCCCGGTTCTATATTGGCTTGCAGGAGGTGCATTCTTGTTGTTACCGCTGTTTGCCATCATTAGGGAGATGATAAGCGGGAAGATGAAAATGATTCACCTCGCATTATTCATGTTAGTGTCTGTTGCACTCTCTATCGCTTTTCCCCTGTTAAGTAAGATCTATCTGCTTCAGTATCCGGTGATGAAGGCATGGATTGGTGCTAATTTTTTTCGCTTCCCCGTAGTTATTCCTTTTTCAATTGGTGCAATTGGCTTGCTTATCGTATTCATTCCAATTATTCTCCGTTTACTTCCGGTTTATAAGAAAAAAAACAGAAAGGTATTGGTTTACGTAGTTCAACTGCTTATTTTGTTAGTTGGTGGTTACCTGTTTATTCGTGGGGCTGCCGATATGGAGAAAGAAGAGATAATGGCCTATGACTTTAATGTAAGGATGCGAAGATGGGATCAGGTAATTGCACTTGCCGATAAGAAAGCGCCTTCAAGTCCGCTCTCGGTGACATGTCTTAATCTTGCACTAGCTAAAGAAGGTTTACTTGCGGAGCGTATGTTTAACTATTACCAGAACGGAATTCAAGGTTTAATGCCTGATTTTACGCGTGATTTTACAATCCCGATGGTTGCCGGTGAAGTTTATTATCATTTGGGATTTGTTAATACAGCACAACGCTATGCTTTCGAAGCAATGGAAGCTTTGCCTGACTATCAAAAGAGTGTTCGTGCCGTGAAGCGTTTAGCCGAGACTAATCTGATCAATGGGGATTATACCATTGCAACAAAATATTTACAGCTGTTGCAAAAAACATTTTATTACCGGGGCTGGGCTACAAAAGCGCTTATCACCATGAAAGATGAAATGTTAATTGTTCAGCATTCCGAATGGGGGTGGTTACGACAGTGTCGAACGAAAGAAGATTTCCTGTTTAGCGAAGGAGAAAAGGATATGATGTTGGGAGTCTTGTTCCGACAGAACCAAACAAACCGTATGGCTTATGAATATTTGATGGCATATACTTTACTAACGAAAGACTTAAACCATTTTATCCAATACTTTCCTTTAGGGAAATCGCTTAAATACAAGGCTATTCCAAATAGTTTTCAGGAGGCGTTGTTGTATGTTTGGGAGAAGACGAATACCGATCCTGCAAGGGAAATTCCCTATCCGATAAATTCCCTAACCATGCAACGAATGAAAGCTTTCGAGAGGGTTAGTCCTAATCAGGCAGATCCCGATCCCAAGCTGTTTAGCGAGTTCTGGAATACCTATTGGTACTATCTTCAGTTTAGGAAATAAATCTTAAAAAAACGCAATGATGATAATCTCAGGTAATATAAAAACAGGTCTTCCGGCCTCACGCTCCCGTCTCCGGACTTCCGTCTTCTGCCTTGTTGCTTCGTCCCTCTTACTTTTGTCACTTTCGGCCTGTAACGATAAGGTAAAACCAACTGAAGTATTAGAGGAAAAACCAATGCTGTTTCCCGATTATGCAGGAGTTACAATTCCTGTTACAATTGCTCCGTTGAATTTCAAAGTAAAGGAAGATTATACCGCTATTGATGCTATTATTGAAGGACGAAACACAGAAGTAATTCATATTCAGGATGCGAAAGAGATTTGTATTCCCGTTGATCAATGGATGAAGATGCTCTCCGATTCGAAAGATGACAGTCTCAGGATAACTGTTTCAATTAAGCAACACGATAAATGGAAGCAGTATGCTCCCTTTTCAATCTATGTTAATTCAACTCCTGTTGATTACGGTTTAGTTTATCGGTTAATTGCGCCTGGTTACGAGGTTTACAGTAAAATGGGTATTTATCAGCGCAATCTTTCGAATTTCGATCAATCGCCTATTATTGAAAACACACTGATTCCGGGAAGTTGTGTCAACTGTCACTCTTTCCGCCAATCCGACTCGAACGATATGAGCTTTCATATCAGGGGTGGGAAAGGGGGCACTGTTTTAATATCAAATGGCAAGATGAACCTGTTAAATACCAAAACCGACAAAACAATTTCGAATTTTGTATATCCTTTCTGGCATCCATCCGGTAATTACGTTGCTTATTCGGTAAATAATACGCACCAGGTCTTTCATGAAGTGAAAGGAAAACGTGTTGAAGTTGGCGATGCCGCTTCGGATGTTGTTGTTTATGACATTAAAAACAATCAGGCGATTAGTTGCAGCCTATTGATGCAGGACAGTATCTTCGAGACATTCCCTTCGTTTTCACCCGATGGGAGAACCCTTTATTTCTGTAGTGCGAAGCATAAAAAGATGCCTTCCGAATTTAACGAAGTGCGCTATAATCTTTGCTGCATCTCTTTTAATCCTGACAACGGCACTTTTGGTAATCGGATTGATACTTTATTCAATGCAACTGCGCTGCAAAAGAGTGTCACCTTTCCACGACCTTCACCCGACGGGAAATACATCATGTTTACGCTGGTTGATTACGGTAATTTTTCGATCTGGCATAAGGAAGCCGACCTTTATTTATTGGATCTAAAAACCGGAACAACTCGTCGTATTGACGAAGTGAATAGCGATGATACCGAAAGCTATCATTCATGGTCGTCGAACTCACGGTGGTTTGTATTTAGCAGCCGGCGTATTGATGGTTTATATACACGGCCTTTTATTGCTTATCTGGATGAAAATGGAAAAGTGGGAAAACCTTTCTTACTGCCACAAAAGGATACTGAATATTACGACCGGCTTTTGTTTTCAGTTAATATTCCCGAATTTGTAAGCACAAAAGTAAATGTTGATATTCCCGAATTAGAGAAACTTTTGGAAACGCAGGCAAAGAAAGTAACATTCAAAGAATAGCAGATAAGATAGTACCGGACACAGACAAAGATATCAGAGCTGCTCATCGGAAAGTCATTTTTAACAATAAACAACAGAAGACAGGCACGAGGCACATACGGAATGGGAAAAGTTAGTTGAGTAGAATGTAGAATAATGGTGAATATTTATTTCTAAAACGGAATTTAAAAAACAGCAAATTATGTCAGTTCAACTATTAACAAGATGTGGTTATCGTTGTGATTTATGCTTTGCATACAAAGATAATATCGAGAAGGATGATCAAAGGACATTTCTTAGTGATACGTGGTATAAAATCTTTGGATTCAGGATTCCGCCCAACGATATATATTGTGAAGGATGTATAACAAATTGTGGGGGATGTGTAACAAAAAATGATCCCGTTGCCCGGTTACTTGATGCGGATTGTCCTGTCCGTCCATGTGTTATTAAAAAGGGTATTGAGAATTGTTCTCAGTGCGATGATTATCCCTGTGGTAAATTTAATCAACGGGCTGTTGTTTACGAAAATTTACTAAGGGATAACAAGAACATATCAGGGAAAGAGTATTTGCGTTGTATTAAGCCATACGAAAACAAGAAAAGGCTGGATGAACTGAGGGAACAAAATCAAAAGAACTCCAGGATGTTAAACCCTGAAATTGTTCCTGACAGAGAAGGTATGTTGAAGTTTATAGAAAAAGATGAAGTTCAGAAAGGATGGAGCGAATTGATCAATTTTGCGGATACGAACTACAACATGGATGACAGAATTATGTTTTACGGGAAGAGTTATGGTTGGGCAGTGCAGTATAAAAAAAGCCAGAAAACCATTATTACATTTTTTCCTGAACGAAAGTCTTTTACGGTATTAGTGACTCTTGGGAAAAATGAATTGGAGAAAATAAATAAAAATCGGGATATTTTTTCAAACGAGCTATTGAAAGCTATTTCGGATACGCCTCAATTCCATGATGGTAAATGGGTTTGGGTTAGACTGGAAAATGCAAAACACATAAAAGATATCCCCAATTTATTAAAAGCGAAAACGGGCAGATGATTATGTTGCCGGATTATATCAGAAATAATAGTTATTGAAGGGATAAAAGATTAGCATCTATTTTGTGCGGAAACGACCTTTCAAATAAGTTTCAACCTTGTAACCACTGTATATCAGAATATTACAATAAAAAAGCGGGCATAGTTACAAATATTTGCTGTTTTTTTGATAGATTTTATGGAGGCTGTTTTTTTAGTATCAATTTTCGATAATCTCAAAACACTTAACAGTTCTTATTTTATTGTTGTCGTAAAATAAAAGCCCCATCTGTCAGTTGACGAATGGGGCCGGTTGTTCCATAACAACTAATCGTTACTGTCGAACAATAATTAAAGCGCTATGGATATTAGTTCAGAGCCTAAGCTATGTAATGCTTTCTCTATTTTTTCAATCTGCTGTTTTCGTGGCTTCGATCTGCCGTGCAAATAATTCCACAATTGCTTCTGATGTATTCCTGAAAGCCGTTCCAATGCTGCCGGAGTTATTACTCCGGAATAATATTCGAGTAGGCTTTGTGCATCAAATTTATAAACAACTTCAAATTCTTCGTTTAAAAAAGCAGGATAAGAAAAGTTTTTTTCTATAGCTGTTTCTTTGAAAAGATTCATTTGAAATAACATATCAGCCTTAGCCTCTTCCGGCGATTTTCCAACACCCGAAAACATTTCATTTTCGCAATAGATCGTACAGGTACCGTCTGTGGATCTTTCGATAATTGCTTCGACTTTTTTCATTTTGTAACTTTTTTGATTAATAGCCGGGGTTATTTAAGCCCCATCATCTTTTTAATTTTAATTTCCAACCCTTTTTTCACTTCATCGCTCCCGTGATTTGGAACAGGATAATGAATTCCGTTTTTCTCGTAAATAACATGGCTTCCTGTCTGTCTGACAATTATCCAACCATTCCGAAGGATAAGCCTGTGTAGTTCGTTATATTTCATAACGCATTTATTTGGTGCTCGACTTTACAAAGATAGAAATAATTCTATTATTTTAAACAAAAACAATAGAATTATCTCTATTGTTTTTTAGGTTCATATGACTTAACAATTACACACCCCACACAAATAATATTGTTACTAAGCAAAAAGCAGAAGGTGGTACTAAAAAAGCCCCATCCGTCTCAAACGGATGGGGCCGGTTGTGGTCTGTAAACTTTAGATTGTCAATTAAAAATTATAGCTCCACTACCAATAGCTCTCTCCCAATAGAATGCAATGCATTCGAGATCTTTGCTATCTGCGCTGCACGTGGTTTACTTTCTCCCGAAGCATAACGTTGTAATTGTCGTTGATTTATGCCTGTAATCCTCTCCAATGCCGAGTTGGTAAAAATGCCTCTGTAATGTTGCAGTAAACTTGTAGTATCGAATTTGTAAACCAATTCAAAATCAGCATCGAACACTGCTGCAATTTCGTCACCAAATTCACGGCTTGTTTCAAGGTGAAATTCAACAGCTTCCTGCATATTGTTTTTCAGTTCTTCGAATGTTTTTCCGGTAGATACGCATCCGGGAAGCATTTCGACATACGAAGAATAATTATTTTCTGACAGCTCTACTGTTACTATTACTTTTTCCATTTCTGTCAAATTTTAATTTGTTTTTTTTAATAGCACGGGACTTATGAGAGCCCTGCTTGTTTTAAAATGCTTTTTGCCGTGTTTGGCAATAAATCTTCACTTGATTTTCCCGGTATTGTTACCGTTCCCCTTTTTATAGCATGTCTGAATTGGCGGTGGCTTCCTTTTTGCCTTAATAAATACCAGCCATCTGCTTCAATGTAGTCAATCATTTCTTTTACCTTCCAAATTTTCATTGAGCTATTGTTCTTAATTGACCTTACAAATATAGTTGTAATATTACAACTATCAAAATATTTTATCAATTATTCTTCAGAAATTTGAAAGATTTTACAATTGACTCAGTATATATTTTATTGTTACTAAGAAAAAGGCAGTATCTTCGCATGTTCCCACCAATACAAGGTTTTCACAAACCATAAAACCCTATTCCCTATAACAGGCGTTTATGTTACCATCAAGCTTAATCCATTTTACAGCAGTTCTTTCGCAGTTTCTTCGAATATAATGAAGTTGTATTTTCATTCCCCGGACAAAGCAGAAAAAACTGGTTGCCCATTGCACTAAAAGCCACGCTGTGGTTTCTTCCCAAAATTATAAACCGGTCACATATGGATAGGAAACTTTCAGAATTGAAATTCCGGAGATGAGCGATAAAGATTCGGCATCACATAACTATATTTGCTTTCAAATTGTATCTTTGACTTACTGATAAACACCATACTGAGTTCCAATCATTGATTTCATCATGTTGTGATTTGCTTTCAAATTGTATCTTTGACTTACTGATAAACACCAGCTTGATTCCTATACCCACATCCTTTCCCGTTGTGATTTGCTTTCAAATTGTATCTTTGACTTACTGATAAACACCACGCCTACATTAACACTTCTACGTCCCTCAGTTGTGATTTGCTTTCAAATTGTATCTTTGACTTACTGATAAACACCTTGTTCTGTGATTGGCCCTTGACGGTGTCGTTGTGATTTGCTTTCAAATTGTATCTTTGACTTACTGATAAACACCACAGGTGGTTTTGCGTTATGATTGTAACCCGTTGTGATTTGCTTTCAAATTGTATCTTTGACTTACTGATAAACACCATCAAAGTGTATAGCTCTGGGCGGGCTTTGGTTGTGATTTGCTTTCAAATTGTATCTTTGACTTACTGATAAACACCTTTCGATATCGGTTAATTTGCTCATGTTGAGTTGTGATTTGCTTTCAAATTGTATCTTTGACTTACTGATAAACACCGACTGTTTTTT
>JAATGF010000079.1 GCA_015654795.1 Bacteroidales bacterium | reverse complement strand
CGGAGGACTCATCCGCCAGCTGGCGGAAAGGGCTGAACGTTGGGTTGTCTCGAATTTGATAAGGAGGTCCAAACTTCGGGTTTGCCAGCCTTATCTTAAACAAAGACAGAGGTATCATTGGTGTAAAGAGCGATGATGCTGCTACATGACGAACCGCCGAAGTACGAGACCCGTACGCTTCGTGGTGTGAAAGGCTCTCCCCGTCAGTCTATCTGATGGGGAGGTCTACTCGATTATAAGCAGGTTTTCATTCATTTAAAGATTTCTGAATCGATAAAACTATTGATAATATATTTTGAAGTCTCAACATCTTGAATTATTGGTATCCGATATAAATTATCCTTTTTAATAACAAAACCTCGCCAAGCATCTAAAAATTTATTTTTGTCTGGGAATAAATTAATTAGAAATCCGCCAACAATAAATGAGAAAAAATGCGAATTGAACTTTTTAACCTCGATAGGATTCATCAAAATTTGGTTACTAATTCCGTTGTTCAGAAAAAAGATTACAATTTCGAACTTGTCAATGAGATTCTGATTACGTGTCTCGATGATTTCCTTTATTGTTTTTTCTGTTTCATTTAGTTTAACAATTGAAAATTCAGGTCTATTTGAAATGCTTGCTCTCCAAAAAATAGAAGCGATGAATGTTTTAAATAAAAAATAGTCTTCAAGTTCAAATTCTAAAAATTGCAACTTTTGTTCTATTGCGTTTTGTAAAGTCTCTTTGTTTAATAAATCCGTAAAAATTTTCTTCCCATAATCGTCATACTCCTTAATTGTCACGGAGTCACAATCCTTGCAAAGAATTGTTGTGTCATAAATTCCAGCAGGTAGTCCCTTTTTAATGAATTTTAAATATCCGTTTGTATTTGTATATCCATGAATTCTTCCTTGTCCTTTTTTGTCCGGAATATAAAGGTCAATATCTCGATATAAAAACTCTGGTATTATATGAGCTTTTATCAATTTTTTATCCTTATTACAAAGTTTGCACGTCATTTTTAAACTTGCTTATAACGTTTTGCAGCTAAAGAAAGTGCGGCTTTTGAAACATCATGCGTCTATACGCACCCAACTTTATTTATTGCTTTTCGCTGCATCTTTTTTGCTCACATAAAAATAATCATTCTGCGTCAGCAGGCAAAATGTAAGCAAAAAACTTGCACGTCCGCCGCATTTTTTTAGGTGCTGTTATAAGCCGTTTATTTCCCCGTGAATGTGTCCATTATTGGTTTAGCACCTCTGGTCGAATTGCAATGTAAACATGCAGTAGCTAAATTGTCGTATGAATTGTCGCCACCTTCACTTACTGGTTGTAAATGGTCAAGTGTCGCACTAAAACGAGTTAATTGTTTACTGCATTTATAACATAAATATTTGTCCCTTTCAAAAATCTTTAATCTGTTTTCTTTTACATTGTAATAATCAGCTTCTTTTTTAGGGTCAACTTTCGGGAGTTCTTCAATAATTACTTCTTTCATTCTTTGGGTACATAATTCTATTTCGTCAGGCAGATAGATTTGATACAATGTCCCGCTTCTGTTTGTGTCACCAACTTTTTTTATAACCTTTTTATTCTCAAGCCCAGTTAGTGCGTCTTGAACCCCGCCGTAACTCAGTCCTTCGGACTGTCCAGAGGAAGATTGAATAACTGTCTTTGGTTTTCCAAGCCCTCTTGTACTAACGCGAATATGATTTCCGCCTGTCTTAATTATGCTATGCCTAAACATATACCAATAAATTGCTGCCTCATAGGGAAGTAAAAGTGGTTGTAAAAAGTCCACTACAGATTGTATAACTGAAGGCAATTCATTTAGGTCAAATGATTCTTTGAAAAGTTGTTCGAAATTTTGCTCTTGCTCGTTGTCTGTCATGTAGTAATTGTGTTGTCGTATCTTTATAAATGGCTTATAACGTAATAGCGTTTTATTTAACGTTTTCCCAAAATTAGGTTTAAAAAAGATGAATAACAAATAACTTATTGAATGTAAATTGAAATATGGGGGGAAATGGGAAATAAAACCAAGTTGGACTATGCCAGCTGCTTTGGGTGTCCTATTTTGTAACCATCAGCCTTCTTGTTCCATTGCTTTCTTGTCGAGCCACACCGCCGTTGTTGCGGGCTGGGCTTTTATGTCCGCTATTAGTTTGTTTCATATTCGAGTCCGGGAAATTTTTCAGTAAATTTATTTATGAGTTTATGTATGTTTCCAATACCCCAATTTCTTGCGACATAAAATTCTTCTCCGTTGTAAATAAGTTCAGGAGCATCATTTGTCCTATATTTTCTGTATTTAATTTCTGTTTCAGTAAATTCCTCTTTTTTCTTTAGAAGGAGAAAACTGCAACTTTTATCTTTTTTAAGATATTTGATAATGTTATCATCAATAAGTCCTTTTGCTTTTAACAAGTTAATTGTTTGAAGCCCAATGTCAGATTTTTTAAAATCTCGGCTAAAAACTTCTCCTTTGTATTTTATATTATATGTACTTCGGTCTTTGTCAGAAGATAAACTGTCAAGTGCTTCTCTTATACTGTCCCTCGTATCTTTTTCTTGTTCTGGGTCAGAACTCATTGCATATAATGAGGCCAATATTAATTTTTGATTTTTCTGCCAAAAACTTGACAATAGTTTTCTTTCTTCGTTACCAAGTGCCATAATTAATTCTTGTTTGTGTCCGTCAGCTTCTTCGTCAATTGAAGGCTGGCTTAAAGATTTTAAATATTCAGTTAGTATATTTTGAGTTCGTGTCGAAATGTTTTGATTTAATGCTGGTTCAATTAAGTAGTCAACAATTGATTGATAGTTAATTTGAATGAATTCTTTACAGTTACACTCAGGTTCAGTCAACTCTATTAGTTCAAGTGTTGAAATTGGAGTTAAGTAAACATAGATAACTATGTTATCGTCATTCTCAGTCGGATTAAAGAATTTAAAGTAGCTATTTGTTTGGTCGTTGTTCTCTCTGCTTTCAACTTTGTTTTCAATTACTAACCTAATGTTCTTTGTTTTTCCTGCAATCAAAAGTGTCAATTCGATATAAATATCAAGCCTACCAACATTTTTAATTGCGTATTCGGATTTAACAAATAGTCTTTCAATTGAGTAATCTTCTGTAACAAATGCATTAAAAAGGTCGCTGTGCTTACTTTTTAATTTGTCATTGCTGAATTTTAAAATAATATCTAGAAACTTCTTGATTGAAAACTCACCTAAATTATGGCTTTCCAAGTTTCCAAGTAACCAAGCAAGAAATCCGCTATGACTAATTTCTCGTCTGCTCACACCCAAAATTTCGGAGAATGATTTTGAGTAATAAAAATTTTCCAACTTTTGAAAGTCAGGGTCATTTTTGAACTTTATTATTTCATCTCTGATTTGGTCTATCGTGTAATTGTCTGTCATTGTTGTTATCGATTTTTAGCCTTGCCCATAACACCTGTATATCCCCAAAGTTGTGAATATATTGGTATTGTCTTTATTGGGATAAATTTGATAATGTGCTTATTGTATGTGATATATGTGGATCGTATTCCATTTTTAATTAAAATTTAGGTAAAAAAAACGACACCATTTGATTGAATATAGCATAATTTAAATTCCTTACAAACATAGATTAATTGATTTAAAAATCCAATTTATCCAACGGGTTTTGCATCTGATCAAAACCTTTTGTTGTAATGTGGGTGTAAAGCTCAGTGGTTTTGCTGCTTTCGTGACCCATCAGGCTTTGGATGTACGTAAATCGATGCCCTTCGTTATGATGAACAATTTTACTTGCTTTTATAATGACTCAATTGAGTTTACTGTTCGAAAACAGCAAATAAACGGCACAAAATCAAATGTATTTAAGTCAGTTGTTCACCTAAGAAATGGCAGAAAAGCATACTTCATTTGCTCTTTACATAGCTTCGCCTCGTCGGTTACATGTCATTATTTATGTAATTGACAACATGTAAAAATAATAAAATAATACAATCAATTATATACCATTACAATACAATAAACCTGTTCCTGGTTTGAATTGTACCAATATCGTGCCCGAATCGGATCTTCTGTGTATTTTCCGTGTATCTTCTGTGTATTATCTGTGTATTTTTTGTGATAATATCACAGAAATAATATATATTTGTAAATCTAATGATAATTAGTTAATACGAAGAGGATATGGCACAGGTAAAAGGAGGAATCGCACAAGGGTTATCGGGTAAAGCTGGTGGCGTAGTGTTCGTTTTACGCGATGGCAAGACTTATATCCGATCGATCCCAATAAGGGGTAAAAATTCGTGGAGTCCGCGTCAGCAAATGCATAGGGTCAGGTTCAAGGCGGTGAATGATTATTGCATAAAGTATAAGTATTCGTTAATCCCGCAGATTTGGAACCTTGCCGGAGCCCGCGGACGCGGATATCATCAATTTCTAAAGGCAAATATGCCGGCTTTCGGGCTCGACGGTCACCTGGAAGAGGTGGAGAAACTACATTTCTCAGCCGGGAAGCTTCCGTTACCACAACATTTTAAGGCTAAACGGTCAGACGATACCCCGTCGAAGGTAGAAGTCAACTGGCTGAATGACACCAACCTCTCACAAGTCTATTCGCATGATGAGTTGATGATGGTGACCGGTTATCCCGATCACAGAACCGCACCGATAGCAACAGGGGTTCTGCGGTCAAAGGGTAATGCGTTGATTGATCTTCCTGACGGATACGAAACGATCGGTGGAATCTATCTTTTTTTTGCCGCTTATAAGAGGGACGGCTATTCGCCCGACCAGTATTTTGGACTTTGATGCAGGCAAACCCTACTCTTTATACATTTCTATTTGATATATCCCGTATCCAAAAATAATCTTGATCGCCTTTTCTTTAAACCTTATTTATTAGGGCTACCTCAGTAGAAAACCAACATTCACAACCCACAACCTCATTACCTTATTTAGGGTTGATGGTTTTCTGATAGAACTTGATAAATGCCTCATATTCTTCCATGTAACTTACCTTCCGATGGTGTTCCGGCTGATTAAGGATATAGTTACATACTTTGACTATATCACCTTTTGATACTGAAAAAGCAGAATCCCGCATGTGCGGGACCATTTAAATTTGCCCTGACAAAATCTGTTTTCATTAATAAACCGCTCTGTACTATTCGCTACTATTGTGGCGATTGTTTCTTCAGAAATGTTTGGTGAACGGGAGATAAGAAAGTGAACGTGTTCCGGATTCGCATAAAT
>JAATGF010000050.1 GCA_015654795.1 Bacteroidales bacterium | reverse complement strand
TAAAACGATCACCGGAAAAAGGAACCCGATTCTGATATGACGAAGGTATGAAGTTGGTATGAACCAAATATGACGGAAACGGGGCGCCTTAATCGATACGATAAAGGTACTCAGGATTGGGATAAGAACTATTGAATCAATATGAGAGAAGGCCAGAGAAGACGGGAGAAATCGAAAGTGTTAACCGAAATCACCTGACAATTGCGCTGCTTTGCTCTTTTTTTCATAACGTTAAACAGGTCATATGTTAATAGAAAAAAGTATCTCTATCAACATAAAATCCGCCGGATTTAGAATAAGAAAAATTCATCCCTAACTTTTCATATCGATCCGACCTATTTGCAAAACTAAAAAAGCAGGTACAAAAAAACCGAAGCTGATAAGTCAACTCCGGTTCAAATCTTTAATCTCTGCAAAAAAACTGATTACCTGTTTTGCATTCTTTTAGCGCGTTCTTCGGCTTGTTTTTTGCGATATGCGTCGAGTTTAACACCTTGTGCAGCGGTTAAAACAGCTTTTAATTTTTTATCAGTTTCGGCAGTCATTTTGGCTCTGTCTTCTCGCATTTTATCACGATCCATTTCACCACCTGCTTCGCGCATTTTTGCAAATGCTTCCTGCTGTTTTTTCTGAGCTTCAGTAATAATCGGAGTAACTTTCGCAACCTGATCTTTTGTCAGACTTAACTCGGTTGTAAGACCGTCAATCTCTCTCTGAAGCCTCGCTGCAGGATCACCACCACCTGGTTGAGCAAAACCTGATCCCACCGCTACAATAACCACGAAAACAACCAATAATAATTTTTTCATAATTATAAATTTTAAATTGACGTTTAGACTGTTCTAATTTTGATTGGTTTAACTGCATCAACATTCTTTTCACAAAAATATTACGTCCGATGTTTATCAATCCTCAGGAATTTAACCGAATACCGTCAGTCCCTATTGTAATCAGGCGTTGTTTGTATAAAGCGCCAACCGTTTGTTTAAAGGTCTTCTTACTGATTCCAAATACACGGTACACCTCTTCCGCTTCACTTTTGTCTGAAACCGAAATAAATCCGCCCGCTTTTTTCAGTTCATCAAGGATCATTTGAGTGAGCGAATCGACCTTTACGTAACCAAGCGGCTGGAGCGAAAGATCTATCTTATTATCCGTTCTAATTTTCTTGATATATCCCTTCATCTTTAACCCTTTGGCGAGTTGCTCGAAAACCTCGTTTTCGTAAAGAATTCCCCAATGCAGGTTATTCACAATTGCCTTATAACCAAGATCGGTTTCACTTTCAATAACCAGATCAACCTCCTGCCCGACAGCGTACTCAGGCAATGTTTTATCCAGGAACTTATTCAATTTTGCGGAAGCAACAATCCGTTTGCTCTCCTCATCAATGTATATATACACAAGATACGATCGTCCTTCAATCATGGTAACCTTCTGTTCGCGAAAGGGAACAAGCAAATCTTTCATAATTCCCCAGTCGAGAAATGTGCCGATTTTATTAACCGATTTTACACGCAGCATTGCAAATTCTCCCACCTGGGCATAAGGTTTTTCAGTTGTTGCAATCGGACGGTCTTCCGAATCGAGGTAAAGAAATACATCAACTAAATCGCCGGGCCGGCAGTTTTTAGGAACATATCTTATTGGCATTAGTATTTCACCTTTACTTTCGCCGTCGAGATAAACCCCGAAATCGACCTCCTTAATTACCTTAAGGGTATTAAATTTACCTATATTAACCACTGCTCTTTATTTTAGAATGTAAAGGTAAAACAAAAAACTGTTATAAGAAAAAGCGCTTCAATATGCTCAAACGACAAAAAGACGCGTTCTTATTACAAAACAATCACCGAATCCGAAGAAAATAAATACATTTAAAACTTAATTATAGAAGAACATTTTTAAATTATACATCTAATTATTAATACAATATGAAAATAAGGATTGCCCGTACCTTTATGATGATGACATTAATCGTCTTCCTATGCAGTTGGGGAGAAAAGGGACATCAGAAAATAAACGGATCTGCGCCACAGTTTTTTCCTGCAGGACTTAACAATTTTAAGGGTTGGTCAGATAAATTATCAGAGCATAGTTCGGATGCAGATAACCGCAAAAAGAACGACCGTACCGAAGGGGTGAAGCATTATATCGATATTGACGCCTACAAGGATTTTGTCGAAAAGCACAGGATTATAGAAGGTAAAGACGAGGCCTTTAATCAATACGGAAAGGATTTCGTAATGAAAAACGGCACACTTCCCTGGGTTACAGACTCGACCTACCATGCACTTGTTCAGCAATTCAAGTCAAAAGAGTGGGCAAAGGCAGTATTGACAGCCGCCGATCTTGGTCATTATGTGGGTGATGGACATATGCCGCTTCATCTTACCCTCAATTATGACGGAAAATTTACTGATCAAACAGGTATTCACAGCCGTTACGAATCGAAAATGATCAACAAATACAACGATGAGATAACCATTAACCGCTCACATACCCGGAAAATAAGCAACGTAAGCCGTTATGTTTTCGATTACATCTACAGCAATTATCAATACAAAGACTCTCTTTTGAATGCGGATAAGTTTGCATACGAAAAAGCGAATCACGAATATAACGATCTGTATTATGAGACACTTTGGAATCAGACAAAAGGATTCACCAATAAAATGATTGCCGGATCGTCAAAATCACTCGCAGAATTAATCAGAATGGCATGGATTGAAGCCGGAAGGCCACGCTTGCCTCGTAACATTGCTTTCGATGAAACACCTCAAAACTAATGTCGTAACAGAGAGGATTTGGAAAGCGAATATCTAAAATGTAAAAAAAGCAGACTTCCACAAGGACTATTAATCCGTGGAAATCCGCTTTTCATATTTGTGTAATCTCCTTAAAATCCACGTAATCCGTGGTTCAGAAATAATCGGGTGCAGTTTTCTTAGCCGTTGCAGCTGCCGTAAGAAAGTATTTATCCAGATGGGTAAGCAGCATCTCGATAAAATAACCATGATAAGCGCTGTAAAGCGAAGCTGTCATTGGTGCATCTTTGGTTCCCAGAATACCAAATCTGAGTTCGCCATCCCCCACTTCAGGACGAAGCCATGCCCTGTTAATCCATTTGTCAGGCGTATGCGAGAAATCACCTGATGAGTCATACGACCATAATTCGACTCTTTTTTCGTCGACAGCTCTCTTAATTTCATTCAATAACCCTTCAGGGTTTTCTGTTTTTACAATGATTGCCATAATATACTATATATTATTGTTAAATTTTTAAAGTACACTCAAATCGTAACCCATTAAACTCATGATGATAATTACCAGACCGACTACAATTCGGTAATAACCAAAAGCCGCAAAACCGTGTTTCGTCAGGAAGTCAATGAAAAACTTAATAGCCGCCATTGCCACTAAAAAAGCAACGACATTACCAATCAGCAGTGCCACCAAATTATCAGACAACATCGATGCACTATTGGGATCCATGATTAGTTTAAGTAATTTATAACCCGAAGCCGCCGCCATTGTTGGTACAGCTAAGAAAAACGAAAATTCCGCAGCATTCTTGCGGCTAAGTTTAGTCGACATACCGCCCACTATTGTCGCCATCGAGCGCGAAACTCCCGGAATCATGGCAATACATTGGTAAAACCCAATTTTCAATGATCGTTTCCAGTCCATTGTCTGGTCCTCGTCGGGATGATTAAACCACTTATCGACAAACAACATGAATACGCCGCCGATCACAAGCATCACAGCCACAACCATCACATTTTCAAGTAAACTATCAATCTTCTCGCTGAATAAAAAGCCTATTACTAAAGCAGGCAAAACGGCGATCAATAATTTCCAGTAAAAATCCCATGTCTGGAAGAAACGTTTCCAGTAAAGTACGATTACCGACAAAATGGCACCAAACTGAATATTAACTGTAAAAACCTTCACAAATTCAGTACTTTCCATTGCCAATATTTTCTGTGCAATAATCATATGCCCGGTTGATGAAACCGGCAAAAACTCGGTTAATCCTTCAACTATTGAAATTACAATATTCTGAAATATAGTCATCCGTATTCGTATTTTTAAAAACTCTGAACTTAATTTTCCGCAGATGCAAACTTAATAACCTTTTTGCATTTTAAAAGCATTCCGGGAAAATCCGTTTACCTAATGGATAAAGAATTAAATGATGTGTTTGCAAATATTGCCAGGGCCGTTTCCTATTCAACAATACTGTAATCGCATACGCGGTAATCGTGCTTTAGGGGATCATTCTTTCTACAATACCATATCTCCTACGGAGAAAGACATGGTTGGTAAGTTAATGAATAACAAATACTTGTGAAAGCCTTATTTTATTCAAAAAACCTCTTGGTAGTTTGATATCAACAAAAACCAAACCTTATTAAACAACATGAAATAAGGGAATAAGGTTAGGGATTGAGAGGGATTACCTCTGCTACTAAGATACTAAAGAGATTCAGGAAATAAGGTTTTTCTGGCAGGAAAAGGTTCACGCGAAGGTGCAGAAATACAAAGCGCGGAAAAAAACCTTAGATCGTGTTTCTATAATACCGTAACCGCGGTAAGGCAGCTCACCTTTTGAGCGCATACGACGAAGTTCACGGCACGAAAGATGGAGCTATTTTACAGCTACAGATTCTTCCATTAAGCCGATCAGCGCAACCAATGGCGAATATTTGGCAAAGTCATTGACACGATCAGACAACTTGTCTTCACGGGAAGTTAACGAAGTTACATGATTTACGGAAAATAAGGTTTTAAAAATGTGTTGCATAAAACCGGCTCCGGCTTTATTATTTGACGCAACATTATTTAGTCGTATAATATACTGATATGTAACAATATACAGCATAAAAATGAATAATAAAGCAACATTATTGCAACACTTTACCGGAAAGGAGTTTGCTGACAGGCGTTGCAATAACGTTGCATTATTGTTACATTATAAAGATTGCGAAGCTTTTAAGCATCTATATATCAAGTGTATAAATGTAATTAAAAACAAATAATGTGATGCCCCTCGTTTGTAACGAGGGGCTTATGGTTTTGAGTTTGCAACTCAGCTTTAAATTTCCAATGTAATGTTAGCCACTTATTTACAATAATCAACAGCCACTTCTGGTGATATTATGCGATATAATTGTCGTTGCAAACGAG
>JAATGF010000086.1 GCA_015654795.1 Bacteroidales bacterium | reverse complement strand
AGCTAACGCATATTACTATTTAATATATTATTAAAAACTTTTATGCAATAGCTATGCTTTAATTCTTCTTTTATCGTTGTAAGTGTCAGCATTACAGCATTGTAAACTCTAAATTATTTATGCAAACGAAACGAGCATGGTCTGACAAACACAAAATAGGATGTTTAATCCGTCAGCTGACTGATGCGAATTCCACACCGTTGACTCTGAACGAAAGAATGGTAACTTTTAATACGAATTGAATATTAATAACTTACAAAAATTTAAACGTGTGAAATAAGTGTGCTATAAACCAAAATAAATTTTGATTTTAATAACTTAAAAAAATAGAACATGAAAATTAACTTTCTGATAATCAACATTGCGATCATTATAATAAGTATAACAAAATCTACCGGACAAAATTTTAATCCCACAAGTTATATTTCTGCTTCCGGGTCGATCAATAATTTTGTAGGTGGATATACATTCTCTTATGCAACCTCTGGGTCTCCATGGAATGGGGCTTTAATGAGTTTTGGAGGTTTTTATAATACATATGACTGCCAAATAAGTACTGATTATGGACCAAATGGTGGAAAACATATGTCTTTTAGAACAAAAAATGGGGATAATAATACTTGGAACACATGGAATGAGATTTGGCATTCAAGCAATTTAAATAACAATAATAGTGATTTTAATTGTAAAAATCTGAATTCTAATGGGAATATTGATGCATCAGGACATTGTCAAGTTGTCGGTCCATTGTATACCAGAGAAAATTTGTATACTGTAAATAAGGCCGCTAATGATTGGATACCTTGGGCGACAAGAAATAGTTACACTTCGGAAGCAACAATAGATTTATCTCATATTAATAATGCTTCTTTATATGGTAGTATTGGAATTGGAACATCCATTTTAGATGGCAAAGTGGTGATAGCAGAAAATGGAAGTGCCTTGACTATCGGTTCAGGTGCTATTGGATTTAATCGTAACTATGTGGATGGAAAAATATATGATAATAGTAATGCAGCATGGCAGATAAATGGGAGAAATGATGGATTTTCAATCCAAGGTTTTAATGGGGCATTAAATGAGCCGTTTAAAATATTAAAAAATGGAAATATTGGAATTGGAACACCTAATCCGACGTTCAAACTTGATGTAATCGGTACTATTCGGGCAAGAGAAATTAAAGTAGATTTATTAGGTGCTGATTTTGTTTTTGAAAGTGATTTTAAACTAATGCCCTTGTGTGAATTAGAAAAATATATAAACGAACAAAAACATTTGCCTGAAGTAGCTTCCGCCAAAGAGATGAAAGAAAACGGAACAGATTTAGGAAATTTGAATTCAAAGCTTTTGCAAAAAGTCGAAGAACTAACACTATATGCGATTGAGCAGAACAAGAGTCTCAAAGAACAGGCAAAGAAGAACGAAGAACAGGCAATAAAGATTGAAGCATTAGAAAAAGCAGTGAATAACTTAATCTCCAAATAATATGAAAACTCTTACCTTTTTAATACTCACATTATTCTATGCAATTAGCGTTATGGGGCAGCTATGGAGTGGAACTACTCCCGGGAACATTTATCATAATTCAGAGGGATGTTGGTGTTGGGATAACAAAACCATTTAAAATCGTTCCTGATTTGGAGATCAAACTCGTATTTGGTCCATATTCTGCTCCATACCTGCTCAATGTTTGCTCTATATTTGGTCCATGCCTCGTTTATCTCATCGCCACATCTCCCTATTCCACTTTTACAAATACGACATTATTTCATTTCCAGTACTTATCTGGCAGATCGTTACAATTGATACAGCACCCTTTGCCAGGCTGATAACGCACGTGCCCAAACAATAGCCAAAAATTGTATATTTGCCCACTCGATTTGGAATCAAAGAAGCGAAGGCTTGTGTGTATAGAGGTGAAGGTTTGAATATTCCGGACACGTGCATTAAAGCCTTTATTTGAACAGGAAGAATCACTTCAAAATAGGATCAGTTTATTAAAAAGCCTTGGACAGGAGCAAAGGAGCAAGCATTTTATATCAACACTGAAATAAATGGATAAAAATACAAAATTTACCCAGACTCTGGGACTGGGATATGTTATCGTGGTGGTTGTTGGTAATATTATTGGCTCCGGCGTTTTTAAGAAAATTGCCCCTATGGCTGCCGAGCTTCATTCGTCAGGATGGGTTTTGCTCGCATGGATCGTTGGTGGACTGATTACCTTGTTTGGCGCTTTGAGCAATGCCGAAGTGGCAGGTATTCTGGCTGATACGGGTGGCGATTTTGTATATCACAAGAAGATTTATAACCGGTTTTTTGCTTTTATTTATGGATGGTCGTTGTTTGCGGTGATTCAGACTGCCGCAATCTCGTCGCTGGCATATGTGTTTGCGCAGTCGCTAAACAGTATGATTTCTTTGCCGGCACTGCTCCCTTCGCTGAATAGTTTCACAATAGGCGGAGTTTTCTTTCCTTTTGCCGATTTCACGGTAAAACTTACTGCAATTTTCCTGATTCTCTTTCTTACACTGGTAAACATTGAAGGGATAAGGAGTGGCGCTTTTGTGAGTAAACTGGTTTTGATACTGGTGTTTACGGGGATTTTTATTATTGTTGTCTTTGGTTTGGGAAGCCACCAATCAATACCCTCACGGAGCTTTGATTTCAGTTCCACTTCCAATACTCCTGTCACCCTTTCGACTTTCTTCACTGCTATGTTGGCCGCTTTTTGGGCTTATCAGGGGTGGGCCACTGTTGGATTTATCGGTGGTGAAGTAAAGGACGCCAAACGGAAAATACCGCTGGGAATCATAATTGGAGTCTTTATGGTGATTGCTGTTTATTTGTTGGTTAACGTCACCTATCTTTCGGTGTTGTCTATTCCGCAACTGGAGCAGATTTATAAATCGGGGAATCAAATTGCGGCCATCGAGGCAGTAAGGGTTTTCTGGGGTGATAATGGTGCGCTGTTTATCTCAATGCTGATTTTGATTAGTACGCTTGGGTGCACGAATGCTACGATACTTGGGAGTGCCCGTCCTTATTTTGCAATGGCGCGCGAACAACTGTTTTTTAGGAGTGCGGGGTCGTTGAATAAGTCGAACGTACCGGCTAATTCGCTGATTATGCAGGGCGTATGGGCTTCCGTTTTGGTTCTTTCGGGAACATTTGATCAGTTGACCGATATGATTATCTTTGCCGTATTCTTCTTTTATGGCGCCACTTCGCTGGGTGTTTTCATCCTGCGCCGCAAAATGCCCGATGCGCCGCGGCCTTATAAGGTGTGGGGATATCCCGTTGTTCCGGCAATCTTTATCATATTTTGCCTGATACTTTTTTGCAACACCATTATTACCCGTCCCCGCGAAGCGATGATCGGACTTACGCTTATATTCACAGGTCTGCCCGTTTACTGGTTTCTGCACCGGAAAAAACAGTAAAGTTCTGTTTGAGTGACCGGGTGAGTGTACATATCATGAACACTCACCCGGTCACTTTGTTATATCCAAATAAATTTTAGTAATCAATACGATTCGTGTTCATTCGGAAAGTCCTGCTTTTTTACATCTTTAATATAATTCTGAACAGCTTTAGTAATTACTGTATGTAAGTCTTCATAACGCCTTAAGAATTTAGGTGAGAAGTCTTTATTTATTCCCAACATATCGTGCATGACCAATACTTGTCCGTCTACCTTAGGCCCTGCACCAATTCCGATAGTCGGAATGGATAGTTTAGAAGTTACTTCTCCTGCGAGTTCTGCAGGAATCTTCTCTAATGTAATAGCATAACAACCTACACTTTCTAAAAGCAATGCGTCACTTATTAATTTATCTGCCTCTGCTTTTTCTTTTGCACGTACATTATATGTGCCATATTTGTTTATCGACTGAGGCATTAATCCCAGATGTCCCATTACAGGAATTCCGGCTTTAATGATTATTTTAATATCCTCAATTATTTCTTCGCCACCTTCAATTTTAAGAGTGTCGGCTCCGGTTTCTTTCATAATACGAATAGCCGCATCCAATGATTTATAAGGGTTTCCTGAACAGCTTCCAAAAGGCATATCTACAACTACAAGCGCTCGTTTAACAGCTTTCATTACAGAAGTTCCATGGTAAATAATCTGATCAAGCGTCATCGGAAGTGTTGTAATATTCCCGGCCATTACATTTGATGCTGAATCGCCGACAAGAATAACATCCATTCCTGCCTGATCGATGATCGTCGCCATTGAATAATCATAGGCTGTAAGCATTGATATTTTTTCACCACGACTTTTCATTTCTTTAAGGCGATGCGTGGTAACCTTACGTTTATCTTCTTCCAAAGCTGCTGACATAATATTATCTTATTGAAATTTAAATCTTTAGACTAATTTATCGATTAAATACTGTCCCGTATATGATTCTTTGCATTTGACGATCTCTTCCGGGGTTCCTTCGAAAACCTTATAACCACCTGTCTCGCCACCTTCGGGACCAAGGTCGATGATCCAGTCGGCAACTTTAATCACCTCAGTATTGTGTTCGATGATCAAAACGGTGTGCCCCCGCGATATTAATGCATTAATGGCATCAAGCAATTTCCGTATATCATGAAAATGAAGTCCCGTAGTTGGTTCGTCAAATATAAACAGAGTAGGAGAGTCTTTCTCCTTTGCAAGAAAGGATGCCAGTTTAATACGTTGACTCTCACCTCCTGAAAGCGTACTTGACGATTGTCCCAATTTCACATAGCCAAGTCCTACATCCTGCAATGGCATGAGTTTTTTGGCAATCTTCTTTCCGTCACTTTTATCTTTTTCAGAAAAGAACGCAATGGCTTCATCGACTGTCATTTCAAGGATATCGTAAATGTTTTTATCTTTGAACTTCACATCCAGAACATCAGCTTTAAACCGCTTACCATGACAACTTTCGCAGATGAGATGAATGTCGGCCATAAATTGCATTTCGACTTTTATCTCTCCTTCACCCTGGCACTCTTCACAACGTCCGCCATCAATATTAAACGAAAAATGGGAAGCAGTAAATCCGTTGATCTTTGATCCTTGCTGATCGGCAAACAGTTTACGGATATCGTCGTAAGTTTTAAGATAAGTGACGGGGTTTGAACGCGATGATTTTCCGATCGGGTTCTGATCGACAAATTCAATTGCTGTAATCAACGAAAGATCACCTTGTAATCGTGTGTGATCTCCTGTTTTTTCGCCGTAACCTCCCAGATGTTTGGTAAGTGCGGGGAAGAGAATTTTACGGATAAGTGACGATTTTCCCGAACCGCTTACACCTGTTACCACAGTAAGTGTGTTCAGCGGAAACCTGACATCAATCCCTTTAAGGTTATTTTCGCGGGCACCTGTAATTTCAATATAGTTATTCCATTTTCGTCTTACCAATGGAAGATCAATCTTTTCAGTGCCATTGATGTATCGGGCAGTGAGACTTATGTTATTTAACGCCAGCTCTTTGTGTGATCCCTGGAAAACGACTTCGCCGCCATTACGTCCCGCAAGCGGACCAATATCGATAATCATATCGGCATCGCGGATAATCTCCTCGTCGTGTTCGACAATGATCACGCTGTTACCAAGATGCTGCAATTTTCGGAGCACTTTAATCAGTCGCGCGGTATCTCTTGAGTGAAGGCCAATCGAAGGTTCATCGAGGATGTACATCGAACCGACAAGGCTACTTCCGAGGGAGGTTGCCAGATTGATTCTCTGCGATTCTCCTCCGGACAATGAAGAGGAGAGGCGGTTTAAAGTAAGGTATCCCAATCCTACATCACAAAGAAATTCGATCCGGTTGTTAATCTCTATTAATAACCGATCGGATACAATCTTATCATGATCAGTTAGTTGCAGACCATGAAAAAAGAAAGCAAGCTGATCGACTGGCTGATTGACAAGATCAGAGACAGCTTTTCCGCCGATCTTCACATAGGAAGCCTCCTTTTTTAACCGCGTCCCTTCACATTCAGGACAAATTGTTTTTCCGCGGTAACGCGAAAGCATAACGCGGTATTGAATTTTATATGATTGCTCTTCAAGGCTTTTAAAGAATCTGTTTAATCCTTCAAAATATTGATTTCCTGTCCATAGTAATCGTTTTTGTTCCGACGAGAGATCGTAATAGGGCTTGTGAATTGGGAAATTGAATTTATCGGAATTCATCACGAGCTGATCTTTCCACTCGCTCATCTTTTCGCCTTTCCAGCAAACGATCGCTTCATTGTAAATCGAGAGCGATTTGTTGGGAATCACCAGATCTTCATCAATCCCGATTGTTTTTCCATATCCTTCACAAACAGGACAGGCGCCGATCGGGTTATTAAAACTAAACATATGAAGTGTAGGCTCTTCGAAAGTGATTCCGTCAGCTTCGAAACGATTCGAGTAACGTTGCAGTAAAGTCTCTTTATCGGTGATAATCCTTACAATACAGTCCCCTTTTCCTTCGTAAAATGCTGTTTGAACCGAATCGGCAACACGGCTCAACAAATCTTCATCGTCATGCGAAACGCCGAACCTGTCAATCACAATACTGATCTCTTTCACCTTTTTCTTCACCGTGAGCAATGGGTCCAGATCTGCAATGCGAATCACTTCTCCTTCAATTTCAAGGCGTGTAAATCCTTGCTGTTGAAGCAAATCTGCTTCCTGGGCCAAAGGCCGTTCTTTATTGAGCCGGAACGGAGAAAGGAGTATTACTTTTGTTCCTTCGGGGAAGGAAAATATAACATTGACAACATCGGTAACTGTGTGGCGTACAACTTCTTTTCCCGATATTGGGGAATAGGTACGGCCAATCCTGGCATACAACAATTTGATGTAATCGTAAATCTCGGTGGAAGTTCCGACTGTCGATCGTGGATTACGCGTATTGACTTTTTGTTCGATCGCAATCGCGGGCGGAATTCCTTTTATATAATCGACATCGGGTTTGTCCATCCTTCCCAAAAACTGTCGTGCGTAGGATGAAAGACTTTCGACGTAACGGCGCTGGCCTTCGGCATAGAGCGTGTCGAATGCGAGGGATGATTTTCCCGAACCTGAAAGTCCGGTGATCACCACCATTTTATTCCGCGGAATCTGAAGGTCGATATTCTTCAGGTTGTGAACCCTCGCACCTTTGATCTCAATATATTGATTTTTAATATTCTCAGCCATATCAAACAAATAAAATATTTCGATTTTTCAATCTCTGCAAATTTACAAATAGTTTTCACCCATATTCCAAATTTTATAATTACTCAACTTGTTTCCGGCACCACTGTTTTTATTTAGTCATCTCTGAATTACATGTTCACCCTCTTTATATTGTATTTATTTTCTGATATTAAGTTTACTTTAAATTTGTTTTAACAGAAACTCACCATTTTAAAGGAAAGTTAAATTCATTAACTTTACACCGCTTTTCAAAATATGGAATTTTATAGTGTTGAATCATAATATCATAACAATGATTAAGAGTGTATTTCAAATTGAACGTGCAAAGTATTCTCCGAAAATGCCTAAGGCTCTGACTGGTTCGGTGAAAGTTGTTGAAGGCGAAAAAACCGATTCGGTGGCTGATCAGAAGGAAATTAAGAAACTTTTTCCGGGTACCTACGGAATGCCGATTATCACGTTTGAAGAAGGAGGTAAGGGTGTTGCCTTTCCGGAAGTAAATGTTGGTGTCATTTTGTCGGGTGGTCAGGCACCGGGGGGGCACAATGTTATTGCAGGATTATTTGATGGTTTGAAAAAACTAAATCCTTCAAATAAATTATACGGATTTCTTGGCGGGCCTGCTGGTCTTGTTGATCACCAATACCTTGAACTGACTTCCGAGATAATTGATGAGTACCGAAATACCGGTGGATTCGATATCATCGGGTCGGGACGTACGAAATTAGAGGAGCCATCACAATTTGATAAAGGGATTGAGGTTTGCAATCTGTTGGGAATTAAAGCGATTGTTATAATTGGAGGAGATGATTCAAACACAAATGCCTGTGTTTTGGCTGAATATTATCTTCAGAAAAATACGGGAATACAGGTGATCGGTTGTCCCAAGACCATTGATGGCGACCTTAAGAATGAGATGATTGAGGCCTCGTTTGGTTTTGATACTGCCTGTAAAGTATTTTCAGAGTTGATTGGCAATATCATGCGTGATGCCAATTCTGCAAAAAAATACTGGCACTTTATTAAATTGATGGGACGTTCGGCGTCACACATTGGTTTGGAATGTGCTCTTCAGACCAGACCTAATGTCTGTATCATTTCGGAAGAAGTCGCAGCGAAGGAACAAACGCTGGAGGAGATTGTGAATGCTATTGCGGATATCGTTACCGAACGGGCCAAGAATGGTGAAACATTTGGTGTAGCCCTTATTCCTGAAGGTTTGGTTGAATTTATTCCTGAGATTAAGGTATTGATTGCTGAGTTAAATGAATTGCTCTCGAATGGTGAGACTGCTGAAAATTTTCAGACACTTGCCACGAATACCGAGAAGCGTGATTTTGTAATTGCCAATCTTACTTACGAATCCTCGAAGGTTTATGCTTCTCTTCCTACCCGTATTGCCCGTCAGTTGACGCTCGACCGCGATCCTCACGGAAATGTTCAGGTATCGCGTATTGAGACTGAACGTCTGCTGATTGAGATGGTTGAGAAACGTCTGACCGAATTGATAAAGAGTGGGATAAAGGTGAAATTCTCTTCACAAAATCACTTTTTTGGATACGAAGGACGTTGTGCTGCCCCTTCTAATTTCGATTCAGATTATTGTTATTCATTGGGTTATATTGCTTCCCTTTTGATTGGTAGCGGAAAAACGGGTTATCTTGCATCTGTTCGTAATACAACAGCTCCGGCTGCCGAATGGATTCCCGGTGGTGTGCCAATCACAATGATGTTGAACATGGAACGTCGTAATGGTGAAATGAAGGCGGTTATTCAGAAAGCGCTTGTTAAACTTGACGGAGCGCCTTTCAAAGCTTTTGCCGAAAAACGCGATGAGTGGGCGATTACAACTTCATTCGTTTACCCGGGCCCAATTCAATACTGGGGACCTTCTACTGTTTGTGATGCACCAACCAAAACATTGCAACTCGAGAAGGCAAAATAGTTTGATTATTTGAAATGTGGTAATCCACAATTCAACAATTTATAAATAAGAACCCCGGGAAACCGGGGTTCTTTAGGATCGAATGATATTGTTGGGGAAATTTTTTATTCGATTATAGCTCATTTACAATTTGCAACTTTAGTCCAAAAATAAAATCGTATGGTGAAACTAATTTTTA
This sequence comes from Bacteroidales bacterium, assembly GCA_015654795.1. GTDB lineage: Bacteria > Bacteroidota > Bacteroidia > Bacteroidales > Prolixibacteraceae > JAAFHB01. Next base: position 27 of record JAATGF010000086.1, on the reverse strand, counting down.
GAAGCTCACCGCCTTAATTTCTGGAGT
>JAATGF010000049.1 GCA_015654795.1 Bacteroidales bacterium | reverse complement strand
TTTTTAACTTATTAAAAACCTTTGTGACGCTCTGTTTATAACTCTACTCTGTGAAACGCTGTGTTATTTTCTCACACTGAAACTCTGTGACATTGAATGCTCATTTATCGCTTCGTATAATTCGTCTGAAATTCGTGTAATCAATAAACTGAAACCTTTCGTGCAAATTCGTTCACAATTCGTGTAATTATATTTTTCCAATAACTAAACCATGCCAGGAATTGGGACCATTATACACCAATATGCACCCGAAGAAACCTGACAAAAAAGACATTGCCTAAATGTCATGCCATCCGGCACACCGTAAATACTGATTTAACCATTTAGTAATGATTGAATTGACAACACAATAAGGCCGATAGAAAGACGACCGCAAAATATATCTGTGGTCAACTATTTAGATCAGTGTTTTTTATCTTGTTTTGCAAATCTTCCTACCTTTCCTGCCTTTCCTACTTCCTACTTTTGTATTTTATTTTTATTGTTAAGTATCACATTAACTTCGTATATTGATGTTGCTCCAGTTGTAGCAGTTTTTGTTTAAACAAATTGATATATTTCTCCGCATTCTTCGGTTTGATTCCAAAGCTCAGCAGCAACCCTCAGGTAATTCTGCCGGTTGAATTGCCTCTGCAATGCTTCAAAAAATCTTTGCCTCATTCCTTTTATTTCGTTATGCGGTAAGGAGGTTGGAGTTTCGCCACTTCCGGTTACTCCTATGTAACTCTTTTTAATCAGCTGATCTTCAATTCCCGTTTTATTTTAAAATCCTCATTTTCAGTTTGAACTTAGCTTTAAATACGATGTGCTCTATGTGACTATGTGGTAAAAAATATGCGTCTCAATGTGCGGTCCCCGGTTATCTGTTTTGAGGTTGGAGTTTCGCCACTTCCGGTTACTCCTATGTAACTCTTTTTAGTCAGCTGATCTTCAATTCTCGTTTTATTTTAAAATCCTCATTTTCAGCTTGAACTTAGCTTTAAATACGATGTGCTCTATGTGACTATGTGGTAAAAAATATGCGTCTCAATGTGCGGTCCCTGGTTATCTGTTTTGAGGTTGGAGTTTCGCCACTTCCGGTTACTCCTATGTAACTCTTTTTAATCAGCTGATCTTCAATTCCCGTTTTATTTTAAAATCCTCATTTTCAGCTTGAACTTAGCTTTAAATACGATGTGCTTTATGTGACTATGTGATAAAAAATCTATGTGGTAAAAAATCTGGAAGGATTTTAATCAATTGAGCCAGGATGCGGCCTTTTCAATAATAAAGACATTTTGTTTGGGCTTCTTTTGAGATTTTAAATGAACAGAATCAAAGGTTGTACCATCAGGTTTAATAAAACAATTGCAGGTTACCTGCCAATGGTAAGGGCTGATATTCTCAACACATTTATATTCATTATGAATCAGGACAATGAAATAGTATAAATGGCTGATATTTCCTGTCCAGACAATTGGTTTATAGTTATCTTTCCCCGAGAAGATCTTTCTCAGATCGTAGATATTTGTTTCATGATCGATTAAAAAGTAATTGATGAGAAAATCCAGCAAATCTTTCAAAATAGCTGCATCCTTGATTAATTTATGGCATGTGAAGGATTTTGGTTTCGGCCTGCAAAGCCTGTTGATTTTTGTTACAATCGTCTTTGCTTCAACAGGCGTATCATCAATCACTTTCCGTACCCGCGTCAGAAATGTCTGCTCCGGTATGAGTTCAGAAAGATACTGCAGATACAAAACCTCAAATTCCATATAGTCATCACCGGATATGAAAGATTTGAAGGCCTCCTGAATTTCAAGATATACCTTGATTGTGGCCGTTTTAAGAAGCTGGATAATATAGGTGTTTGTCTTATGATCAATATCGATATTGAAACTTGACTTATAGGGATTGATATACCGAAGCTCCCAGTCGTTGGCCTTTATGAGTTTAGCGATGTCTTTTAGAAGTGTTCTGAGTTCTGTTTTAAGTGTGTCGCCTAACAAACATTTGTCCTCATTGGAATTGATCAGTTCAATCACATGGTTACAATAATTATTTGCTTCATTGGTGATTAGTTTATGATAATACCTGGTTCTGCTGTTAAAAAATTGACAAAATTCAATTTCATAAAGCGGTTGAAACCGGGGAACAATTTGAATTAAATCGCTAATGTTCGGGGCAACCCTATCTTGATACCTGTTCTCATCCAGCCACGGACGCAAATCACGATGGATAATTCGCTCAAATAGGATAGGTTGGTTATTCATAGGTTTGGGTTTTATTCAGTTAACTCATTCTCAATAATAATCCCTTCGTGCCAATTCGTGTAATCATTAACGGTCACTCATCATTCATAACTCATAATTTTTCATTCCTTTGTACCAATTTGTCAAAATTCGTGAACCGAAGGTCAGCGAAGCTAATTGGGGCCTGCTGAAAAACTCGAAGAAGGTTAGAAAGACCTCAGAGAGGTCATATATTTATAGAAAATGATGATTAAAAAGTTGTTCAGCCCCGTAGGGTGGGGTGAATTAAATACCACAAGTTAGAATTTTTAGTTCCCCCCAATTAATTTTCAAACACCATTTTTCTCTTTGCTAGCAACGAGTTACACAGGTTATTTTTCTTCCACACTTCGATATCTTTTACCCTACAATTAT
>JAATGF010000015.1 GCA_015654795.1 Bacteroidales bacterium | reverse complement strand
TGCTAACTATATTGAAACTAATCCGTTAAGAGTTAAGGTAGCGCTATATTTTTCAGTAAGCGAGTTTGTTAGTCGCAAGACACTAATAGCCACCATTAATCATTGCAAAATCCAATTACCCACACCAAACGTTATAGAGCCAAAACCTGGATCTGTTCCGAAACTATCGAAAGATGATCCGAGTATATAAATTCAAAGTTCGTTCGCAGACCAGACGCAATTATTTTATCACATAATCTATCACAAAGATGGCATAAATCCGGGTTTTATGGAAATTATTAATTTGGTTTCTGTTATTTGTCTTTTATTTTCAACGGCGTGCACCAACAAATTTGATCTGGTAGTGCGTGATCACTGACCTGAATTGTAAAAATAGAAATACGACATTTTATCTTTTTCATTATTTACAATCAACATTGAAAAATAATTCGGCCATATGATGAAAAAATGGCCTTGTATGGTGCGCAACGACACTTATTTTAATCGGGAAATTGGCCAAAGGAGCATTCAATATAAACTATACAAACTTCCGGATATTGTAACGATTTTCATGTTATAAAACATTTTATTCCTCCGCAATGCTTTGCGTAAACCTTTGCGGAAGGGGTATCCCATAATAGTCGTAATTGATATTGTAAATTTATTAATTTTGTTCAGCTACTCTTCAAAAGAGTAATAAATAAACAGATAACCGTCAACTAAAAATTAAATTGATGAGCACAAAAAAAGCATTAATCACACCGGGATATGCCCTTACATTCATTCTGGTAACAGCCCTCTTTTATTTATGGGCATTGCCTAATAATTTAAATGATGTTTTGATTCCACAGTTTATGAAAGCATTTGAATTGAACCGGTTGGAAGCAGGTTTGGTTCAATCGGCCTTTTATGCAGGATACTTTTTGCTTGCATTTCCTGCCGCGAAAGTAATGGATCGTTTTGGATATAAAACAGGATTACTCACAGGACTTCTTCTTTTCAGTACAGGTTGTTTTCTGTTCTATCCTGCTTCGGTGATAGGTGTATATGGCTTTTTTCTGTTTGCATTGTTTATAATTGCTTCGGGACTTGCTTTCCTCGAAACCGGAGCCAATTCGTTTATCGCTGTATTGGGACCATCCGAAACATCGGAGCAACGGTTGAACCTTGCGCAGGCATTTAATCCTCTTGGAGCGATGACTGGTGTAGTAGCCGGTACCATTTTTATATTTTCCGGTCAGGAACATAGTGCCGAAAAGGTTGCATCGATGCAAGCCGCCGGTACTTATCAGGCCTATTTGCAAAGTGAAATTGCAAGGGTTGGTCCCACCTATCTTATTATCGGTGCGTTGGTCTTATTATTCTTCTTTCTTATCTGGCGGGCAAAATTCCCCGATTTTAAGAATAAAACAGGGGAAGATGAAGTGCACCAGCATGGAAAGATTTCGGAGCTGATCAGCTACCCTCATTTTATGAAAGGCATTCTTGCTCAATTCTTCTACATCGGGGCACAGGTTGGTACATGGAGCTATCTGATACCATACATCAAGGATTACATGCAGAAATCGGAGAAAGAAGCAGGTTTTTATTTATTTATTACACTGTTATTGTTCGGTGTTGGCCGGTTTGCTTCTACAGCGTTGATGAAACTTATTCCTGCCTCCAAATTGATGGCCATTTATAGTTTTATTAATATTATTCTGGTTTCAATGGCAGTTTTTATTCCTGGTGGAATCGGCGTATGGTCATTAATCATTACCAGTTTCTTTATGTCACTGATGTTCCCAACAATTTTTGCACTTGGAGTAAAAGGCTTGGGAGTAAATACCAAACTTGGAGGATCATTCATCATTATGGCAATCGTTGGTGGCGCTATCTGGACACCCATTATGGGTTTAATCTCAGACAAAGCATCAAGCCTTGCACTTGCAATGACGATTCCTTTGCTCGCCTACTTTTATATTCTCTATTATGCGTTAATAGGGTCAAAACCAGGCGGACCTGTGAATTTTGATGAAGATCAGAAAGTTGTAATTGCTCACTAAGAATGTAGCAATGGACCATAAGAGATATTGCAAAACCTTATTATTAAAAGATGATGCTCAATTAATTGAGGATTATAAGAAAGTGCATTCCAGTGGTGCTGCATGGCCCGAAATTACCCGGGGAATGCGTGAAGTAGGCATCATCGATATGGAGATCTATATCCTTGGCAATCTTCTGTTTATGATTATGGACACGGCAGATGATTTCGACCACGACAAAGCGATGACAGAACTTGCCCGGAAGCCGAGACAAAGCGAATGGGAAGCTTATGTATCAAAGTTTCAGCAAACATCGGCGGAAGCCACTGCCGACGAAAAATGGCAATTAATGGAGCGTATCTATAAAATGGATAACTGAAATGAATCTGATACAGCAAACCGGAACAGCTAAACCATTGGGGAAAACAGGGTTGACCGTTCCTCCTATTATTTATGGGACAAGCTTTATGGGAAACTTGTATCATGAGTTGCCTGCCGAAACGAAACTGGAAATCATGAAAAAATGGTTTGATGTTTCGGAATCTGTACCAATGATTGATACCGCCGGGAAATATGGTGCAGGTCTTGCACTTGAAGTAATTGGCAAAGGGTTAAAAGAACTGGGAATTGACAAAGATAATATCATCATCAGCAATAAATTGGGGTGGTATCGTATACCTCTCACTACAAATGAACCAACCTTTGAGCCCGGAGCCTGGGTTAACCTGAAATATGATGCCGTTCAAAGGATCAGTTACTCCGAAATTCTGGAATGTTGGGAACAAGGTTGTGAATTGCTCGGTGGTTATTACAAACCTCAGGTGGTATCGGTTCACGATCCGGACGAATATTTGTTTGCAGCAACCGATCCGGCCGATCGGGCAAAAAGGTTGAACAACATTATAGGCGCTTACAAAGCGTTGTTCGAACTGAAAGCGAAAGGCGAAGTAAAAGCGGTTGGAATCGGGGCAAAAGATTGGCTTACTATCAAAGAATTATACGAATACGTGCCGTTTGATTGGGTGATGTTTGCCAACAAACTCACCATCTATCATCATCCGCCCGAAATTATCAAATTCATTGAGAAGATTCACGACGAGGGTGTTGGCATTATCGACTCAGCCATATTTAATGGTGGTTTCTTAACAGGTGGAGATTTCTTCGACTATCGGAAAATAGATATGCAATCTGCCGCTGATCGGAAATTGTTGGCCTGGCGTGAAAAGTTTTATGCCATATGTGAAGACTTCAATATTCTTCCGGGCGATGCCTGTCTGAAGTTTGCCTTTGCAATGCCTCAGATAAGTGCTATAGCGCTGAATCCAAGCAAACCATCACGCATTAACCGTAATGTTGATCTTTTAAGGACTAAATTGCCGGAAGAGTTTTGGATTGAACTAAAAAGGCAAAGAATCATTCATAAAGAATTCAACTACTTACCATGATCATCGATTCACACCATCATTTTTGGAAGTACAATTCTGCAGAATACGACTGGATTGATGACTCGATGAAGGTTATCCGCAATGATTTTCTTCCGGAAAACCTGAAAATAACGATTGAGGAAGCCGGAATTGATGGTGTAATTTCAATTCAGGCAAGGCAATCGGTTGAAGAGACCGACTGCCTGATCGGGATGGCATATCAAAATAAATTCATCAAAGGTGTAGTGGGCTGGCTACCTTTGATTCAGGATAATATTGAAGCCTATCTCGAAAAATATGCTCACGAAAAAATCCTAAAAGGGGTTCGCCATGTGATTCAGGGAGAACCTGATCCTGAGTTTATGCTTCGGAAAGACTTTAATCGTGGTATTTCATTGCTGAAACAATATGATTTGGCCTATGACATACTCATTAACGAGCGACAGTTACCTGATACAATTCGGTTTGTAGATCGACATCCGGACCAGAAATTTGTACTTGATCACATTGCAAAGCCTTTGATTGGTAAAAATGAATTATCACCCTGGAAAGAGAATATTCAGGAACTTGCCAAACGCGAAAATGTGAATTGTAAACTCTCGGGAATGGTAACCGAAGCTGATTATCATAACTGGACTCCTTCTCAACTCCGACCTTACTTCGATGTGGTATTGGAAGCCTTTGGTAATGAAAGATTATTATTTGGTTCCGACTGGCCTGTCTGTCTTGTTGCAACATCTTACAAGGACTGGATAAGCATAATTCTGAATACCATATCTTCATTATCCGAAACAGAAAAAGAAAAAATAATGGGTGGCAATGCTTTGCGCCTATATCAATTATAAGCTGGAAATTATTGATTGAGAATGTATTGCATGAATATTTGTGAGTTTATGCAAAGATGGCAACATTAATTCAAATGAAGACATGAAAGCAATTCAAATTATTACGCCTGAAAATATACAGATTGCCGACCGTCCTGCTCCTATTGCAGGCAAAGGTGAAGTTCTGCTGAAAATTAACTATGTCGGCTTTTGCGGTTCCGATCTGAGCACCTTTCTGGGAAAGAACCCAATGGTAGAATATCCCCGCGTTCCGGGTCATGAGATTTCTGCTACGATTAGATCAATTGGAGAGGAAGTTCCGGCAAATTTTAAAGCAGGACAAGCAGTAACTGTTGTTCCCTATACCAATTGTGGTCAATGTTCGTCATGCCGAAAAGGACGGTTTAACGCTTGTCGCTATAATCAGACATTAGGCGTTCAAAGAGATGGCGCAATGCAGGAATTTATTACCGTTCCGTGGCAAAAACTAATCTCCGACGACAGGCTTTCGGCAAAAGAACTTGCGATGGTTGAACCATTGACTGTCGGTTTTCATGCCATTGATCGCGGACGTGTTACAGATATTGATACTGTGATGATATTTGGTTGCGGAATGATTGGTTCAGGGGCAATTATGCGCGCATCGCTTCGTGGGGCAACCGTGATTGCCGTTGACATTGACGATCAGAAACTTGAATTGGCATACAAAATTGGAGCAACCCATGTGATCAATTCAAAAACTACCAACTTACATGAAGTATTACTTGAAATCACAAATGGACATGGACCTGATGTGATCATCGAAGCAGCAGGTAATCCGTTTACCTATCAATCTGCTCTCGAGGAGGCCGCTTTTGCAGCACGTGTGGTTTGCATAGGATACGCGAAAAACGATGTCAGTCTTGCCACGAAACTTTGGGTGCAAAAAGAGATCGATATTTTGGGTTCCCGTAATGCAACGCCATCCGATTTTGAAGCAGTAATCAATTATCTTAAGCAAGGAACGTTCCCGCTTGACGAAATGATTACCTCGATTATCGAACCTGAAGATTCCGCAGCTGCAGTTGCTTCATGGGCCGCAAACCCGGGACAAGTTATGAAAATATTAGTGCGTTTTTAACCATAAATCCATTTCCCAAAGCAATAAACAATAACTGAAATCAAAGCACTAATTCAAAAATATCCCTTAAATCCATCTCAATAAAACGTTATCAGTACTGTGAATGAATTAAGCATGATATAAGGGTAACATAAGGTGGCATAAGGAAGGCAGGGAGAGAATCTGCGAAGTTTCGCTTCCGTTATATTAATGACAGATAATATGATATCTATTGCTTTGCATCATTAAAAATCGAATAGAATTTTGACAGGAATTAAAACAACATGCGCTATTAACAACCAATAAAACAACAATCAAAATGAAGAAAAACATGCGTAAATTAATTTGTCGGACACTGCTGGCATTTGTTCTAAGCTTTGCCATGGTTAGTCAGTTGTTTGCACAAACGTTTAAACCAACCGACGAGTCTTTCAAACAGTATAAGTATCCCGAATGGTTTCGTGATGCAAAGTTTGGAATATGGGCACATTGGGGACCGCAGGCAGTTCCGCGTCAGGGAGATTGGTATGCACGTCAGATGTATGAAGAAGGAAGTGCCGATTATAAATACCATGTCGCGCATTATGGACACCCTTCTAAATTTGGGTACAAGGACATTATCCCATTATGGAAAGCAGAACGCTGGAATCCCGACCAACTCATGGCACTTTACAAAAAGGTTGGTGCCAGGTACTTTGTAAGTATGGCAACTCATCACGACAATTTCTTCCTCTGGGACTCAAAAATTCACAAATGGAATTCGGTCAAAATGGGGCCTAAGAAAGATGTGGTAGGTCTGTGGCAAAAAGCTGCACAGAAAGAAGGATTACGTTTCGGGGTATCCGAACATCTTGGAGCAAGTTACACATGGTTTCAAAAGAGCCGTGGAGCTGATAAAACAGGACCACTTGCCGGTGTACCTTATGATGGAACAAATCCGGAATTTGAAGAGTTATATCACCCAAAAACGACACCAGATGATAAAGAATGGCTTACAAACAATCCGGAAAATCAAAAAAACTGGTTGGCATGCATTACAGAACTGATCGATAATTATAAACCTGATTTGCTTTATTCGGATAGCGAGCTTCCTTTCGGCGAAGTTGGAAGAACGATGCTGGCGCATTATTATAATCAGGATATTGCAAAAAATGGTGGTAAACTTAACGCCGTTTACACTTGCAAGATGCGTCCTTCAAACGGGAAATGGGTACAGGATGTTGAGCGTGGCGTATTGGATTCGATAAGTCCATTCCCCTGGCAAACAGATACATCAATCGGCGACTGGTATTACCGCACTGGTCAGAAATACCGCACAGGTCTGGAAGTTATTCAGATGCTTGTTGACATTGTAAGTAAAAATGGCAACCTTTTAATCAATGTTGTGCAAACTCCTGAAGGAGATCTTGAACCAGATGTACTTGCAATTCTTGATGTTATTGGTAAATGGACTCCCGCTAACGGAGAAGGCATTTATGGTACACGCCCCTGGAAAGTTTATGGTGAAGGTCCGGCAACACTTAAGAATCAACTCAAAGGACAATTTGGAGGATTAAGCGATGTTCGTCCATATGAAGCCTCCGATATTCGGTTTACGACCAAAGGTGAAACGCTGTATGCCTTTTGTATGAGTGCTCCTGCCTCAGATATTCTGATTACTTCGCTTGGGAAGACTTCCAAACTGAACAGCAAAGCCGTTGCTTCGGTTAAAATGCTTGGAAGTAACGAAAAATTGGCGTGGAAACAGGAAGCCGGTGCCCTTGTAATTACCAAACCTTCGAAATTACCTGAATGGCAGGTGGTAACCTTCAAAATCGAATTTAAAAAATAAACACCCCTGACGAATAACTTCTACCAGTTTAAAAATACCCGCAAAGTAACTCATGCGGGTATTTTTTTGTTGGGGCATCTAAAATGCCTTTGAATCGATCGAAAAAAATGTAACTTTGACTAAGCGATGCTGTTATCCCAATAACAACATTATGAAGAACGAAAAAACAGGAGGGAATATCTAAACAAATAATATTCGCCATGAAAAAATTTATTTTATTATTCATATTTTCCTTTTTATCTGCTCAACTATTTTCGGCGAATAAACCCGATACAACTGTTCAGGCTAAAATGGATAGTGCGAGTTACTATTCGTTGCAAAAAACAAAAACAGAAATATTAAAACTTAAGGAAGAGACGAATACAATAAGTAAAAGTAATAGCTTCAGTATCTCGGCTTTTTTGTCGGAATATGGCAAGTTTTTTACAATTCTTATCGGATTTATAAGTGTCGCTGCAGCACTGTGGAAATATGTTGAAGAACAAAAACATCAGAAAAAAGTAGAATCAGAACAGCAAAAGAAAGAGCTTGAGCTAAAAGTTAAAGAAAAAAATATTCGACTCGAAGAGAATTTCAGTTCAATAATAACAAATCTGGGTTCCTGGAATCCATCATTACGAGCAAGCGCTGCCATTTCGTTAATCAACTACTGTAAAGATGAATATAAAGCCTTCCATGAACAAGTCCTGTTAATTTGTATCGCAAATCTTAAGCTTGATTTAGACGAGACAACGAACCGACTACTTATCAATAGTTTAGAAAGCGCCATTAAAGCATATATAAAGGAGAAGCCACTGAATACACTTAATATTAAATTGACAAGACTTAAATTAGATACAATTGATCTGTCAGGACTAAACCTTGAAGGCATTGACCTTGCATTTTCAAGCCTGCGATTTGCAAATTTGAGCAACACAAAACTGAAAAGGATGAGGGGATACAAAACCGATTTCTTCGGAGCAAACTTATCGGGAGCCAATTTGCAGGAGGCACGATTACAGAAAGCGATTTTTGAGAAATCGAAAATGCACGAAGCGAACCTTATTTCTGCAGATCTAAAACATTCGAATTTAAGGTATTGCAAATTTCATGCAGCTCAAATGCAATCAGCCCATTTTCAATCTGCAGATTTAGTAGGAGCAGAATTTAATAAAGCAGATATTTCGGATGCTTATTTTTTGAATCTGACCTTTGATATTCTAACAAAAACAAGAAAGGTCCGAAGGAGCGAGAATACACATTATTTATAAAACAAAAAAGAAGTTCCCTTAAGAACGGGATCTCCCCCGGCAGCACCTTGCGGATTTGCGCGACGGTAAACCACACTGTACATTCGAAACAACCTACGCTGCTTCCCTCGCACTCCTTTCGCAGGGAACTTCAAGTCATATCTTTAAGCAAATCTACAAAAAAAATCTTAAAAAAAAAGGTTTAGTCACGACGATAATAATATATCGCATTAGTCCTATGCCAATTAGCAGGACATCAGCAAAGTAATTCTTTATTTGGCTTCCACCTTTCCGTAATCTGATATTCAGCTTCAGCATTAAAATCAGAATAAAAAAAAATTAGCAATTCTTTGTAACATTAATTCTCCACTGACGTATCGCATAAAAATCTCTAAAGAACCAACAGCTGAATAGCCCGTGCTCCTTATGGATTCAGTAAATCTACATTCTTATCCACTTAAAAACAAATTTTATGGCAGAGTTTACCAATGCTTTTCAGTTGGTTATAGCCCATGAAGGTGGCTATGGCAATGATCCTGATGATCCGGGAGGAGAAACTTATAAAGGAGTAGCCCGGAAAATATTCAGCAAATGGGATGGCTGGATTAAAATAGATATTTTGAAGCGCCAGACTGGTTTCCCCGCGAATCTTGATAAAGATATTGATCTGCAACAAGATGTTATTGACTTTTACCGCGTCAATTTCTGGGACAAAATGAACGGGGATAGTATCGCTAATCAAAAGATAGCTGAATCAATTTTCGATTTTGGTGTTAATGCCGGCGTGGGTACGAGTGTATCATTAGCACAGATAGTGGTACAGACAGAACCTGATGGTGTTATTGGACCACAAACGATTAAGGCTATTAATGAGTTTGTTCCGGAGCATTTTATAGCTGCATTTACCGTAGCTAAAATTGCGCGCTACATTAGTATTGTAAAGAAAAGGCCAACAAGTCGGAAATATTTCTACGGTTGGATATGTCGGGCAATGGGTGAAAATTAAAAACTATTAACTATGTCATTTCTAACAAATCTTTTTTCAGGTGGAGCAGGTTCAGTCGTCGATTCGGTAGGCAAAGTGCTCGACAGTGTCGTTACGACAAAAGAAGAAAAAATGCAACTTGAGAATGAACTTCGTAAGTCGGAGATTCAATTTCAGCTTGATTTTAAAAAACTCTCGAATGATGAGCAGAAAATGTATCTGGACGATGTAGAAGGTGCCAGGCAACGTGACGCTCAGGTACAAACAAGTGAACATGCTACCAAGCTTGGCAAAAACGTTGCTTCATTTCTTGCATTGGGCACAACGATATTAACCTTGGGTCTCTTTTTTATACTTATCTTTTCTACACAGGCTATCGAACATGACAAAAAAGATATTATTCTTTATGTTCTGGGTGTTCTGAGTGCTATACTTACACAAATCTATAGCTTCTATTTCGGATCTTCAGCCGGAAGCGCAGCCAAGTCACAAACAATTGCTAATATGAAAGATAAGCAAACGAATTAATAAACAGATCAAAAGCCCGTTGCTGAGTCAGCAACGGGCTTTTTTATGAGAAATGTCGCGCAAAAAGATTCAGGGATAAAGAATTGTTGGTTTAGAGATATAGAATAGTAATTGTCGGCTATTAATCTTAACATCATAATAACAAACAACTAATCTCTTATTGCAAACAAGGGTCCCAACTGCTGCTCAGTTTACTTTAATACTCAGTTTACTTTAATTACTTTTGACTTTGTAACTATTTTTCCAATTGTCTGTCCCGTAAAATACTCGGATAGAAAATAATACAAGAAATAGGTCAGTATTGAAATCCATTTCACATGATCCTTTTCGATAACATCACTTAAACACATAAAGAAAACAACCATAAACGTTAAGTAAATAGCGGTGTCCAGCAAAAAGTTGACAAATCTTATTGTTTTTAAGGTCATATAATATGTAATTAAAGGATAATCATTAAACTGCATGTCTCAGACGCTCAACATCCTTGTTTGAGAAAGATTGGTTAAACATCAGGACAAGCCTTCCATGTAATATCGTATGATTAATCCACTGATATCTATTTTGCTATGATCAATTTATGATCGTCAAATTTAATAAATCAAAAGTCAATATAAAAAATGATTATCGGGCATTTTTACGTTAATACTTATCAACAGCCTTGTGAAAATTATCCGTTAAATAATCGGATTAATGGTTTCCGGCAGTTGACAGAAGAGAAACAGGAAAAATAAGAGAAGGAAATATGATTTGAAGAATATTACTTCATTTGTATTATTTGAGAAGAATCAACACTTAAATATTTATTAAAAAACAGCTGCCCTCGCGGAGATAAAGATGATTATCACTCATTTGCTCATAATTTGCAATCGATGAACCCAGTCGTTTGTAAAAGGGAAATGAATCCTTGTGGCTCGAATTCACATAAATGTATTTAAATCCCTTTTGTTTGTAATGTGGAATAATAACCGACTTTAACCAAAAACTTCCATAACCATGACCTTTATCAACAATATGAAAGTATTTCAACAATAATGATTCATCTTCCTTTTCAATATCGTACTTATTTTCAAGCTTTTTTATTTCGCCCCCAACGATCAATAAAACGCCAATTATTGTATCATCCCGAAACAAACAGTGTGTATCGAACCAAACATTCACCTGCTTTTTGAGCTCCTCGGTTAGTTGAGATGCATGATAAAATTCGTTGTAGTCGTCCCAGCGATTGTTTTCCAATTTCCATTGTATATAATGGTCAATGGGCAATAAATACTTAATATCAAACGCTTTATCAAACACAAACTCCTCATTCCCTCTCTCAAAAAGCAATTCCATATTTAAATTTCGTTCTGTTTAAGACCCGACATCTATTCATTCACTTTACCTGAATCGTTTCTTTGTGCGAATCATTCACTCCGCCGATAATGTGTTCTTTGATGTTAAGTCAGAGATGGTTTAGAACCCGGGAAATGCTTTTTTATTAAATTAACCAATGCGGTTCTGTCCATTGGTTTCGAAACATAATCATTACACCCCACAGCTAAAGCCTTTTCTTTGTCCCCGGCAAGTGCATAAGCTGTTTGTGCAATAATGATCACCTTTTTGTCAAACTGTCTGATCTGTCTGACGGCTTCGTATCCGTCCATTTCGGGCATTTTAATATCCATCAGCACCAAGTCTATGTCAGGATGATTACGTAATACATTAACAGCTTCAATTCCACTCTCAGCATATAGAATATCATTACCAAAAACCTGCACATACTTCGAAATAAGAATTGCAGATATAGTGTCGTCTTCAGCAATTAAAATTTTTAGACTTTTAATCTGATTATCAGGTTCATTTTTCATCACATCTTTTGTATTGATTTGATTATTTTTGTTTCCAATATTGTACGGAATAGTGAAATAGAATACAGAACCTTTCCCTTCTTCGTTCATTACCTGGATTTTCCTTTCGGGCATTTCCGGATAAGCTTTCGAAATGGATAACCCCAATTCTGCTCCTTCATAATTACGATCAAGTGATTCACTTCCCTGCCTGAATGAGAGATGTCTTATTTTCGCCAACCCATATTCTCCTTTCGCTTTTTTTTAATCCCTAATTTACGGCATACTCCATATTTCCAACTTTAATACTCCATTAATTATTGCTAAAACCGAATTTAAATTAAGTCACTTTTTGTTCAATATATAAACTCAATAAATATGACTATGCACTTGTTTGTGAATTAAATAAATCTACTAATTAGCTGAAGCCTTTAAGTAAACAAGTTCCGGAATATTACATTTTTGAACATTATACTATTTCAATTATTCAGACTGATTTCAGTTCCTCACAATATATTCAAAGGAAACAAAAAAGGAATACAATTACAAATTTTTAATTAGATTGTTTGAATTTATTTTGGACCAATCCATTATTGATCAACAAAATGCAATAAATACATCGTCTCCCCGGAAAGCAAACATTGAAAATATGAAGAGCAAAACACTGATGATTCTGCAAATCGTTAATGCGAACGAAAATAATACAGAAATTCCATTCCAAGAAAAATAATATAAACATAAATAACGAAAATGAAATATTGAGCGGCACGAATGAAATAACTGAGCTGTTGGTTTTACGCCATGAAAAAGGGAATCTGGGAAGAAAGGGTAATGCCAATCTTAACAATAAATAAAATTAATATGTTATAATAATCACAGATAAGTCGGATATTTATAGATTGCCGATTCGGATTATGCGTATATTTGCCCGGCGAATGTTAAATCCAAATTTGAATTTGGAGAAAACAAGCTCTTTGATTAATTTAATATCCCAATAATTATGAGTCAACAAAAAAAGAGGCTAAGTGTGGAAAAATTATTTATTTATTGTATTGTCATACTGGCATTTAGTCTGGCAAATAAGAATGCAAACAGTCAGGTGCGGACAATAAGTCTGCCTGAAGCTCAGCAACAATTTGTTGATTTGAAATTTGGAATGTTTATCCATTTTAATATTCCGACATTTATGGACCAGGATTGGGCAGATCCCGAAGCTCCGGCAGCAATCTTCAGTCCGACAAAGCTGGATTGCAATCAATGGGCAAAGGCTGCTAAATCAGCAAAAATGAGTTATGGCTGCTTAACAACAAAACATCACAGTGGCTTTTGCATCTGGGATACCAAAACAACAGATTACAATGTAATGAACAGTCCGCTCAAACGCGATGTTGTGAAGGAATATGTTGAAGCTTTTAGAAAACAAGGGCTTAAGACAATGTTATATTACTCGATCCTGGATACGCATCATAAGCTTCGTCCCGGACATATCACAAAGAAACATATTGAGATGGTAAAACAGCAAATTACTGAATTACTAACCAATTATGGCGAAATAACTGCCCTTATCATTGATGGATGGGATGCTCCATGGTCAAGAATATCGTATGAAGACGTCCCGTTCGAAGAAATTTACCGGCTGATCAAACATCTTCAACCCAATTGCCTTGTGATGGATTTAAACGCAGCTAAGTATCCAACCGACGCGCTGTTTTATACCGATATTAAATCGTACGAACAAGGTGCAGGTCAGCATATTTCGAAAGAAAAGAACCAATTGCCCGCATTATCCTGTCTTCCGATTAATCAAAACTGGTTTTGGAAAACAACGTTCCCCAACACTCCTGTAAAAGATCCTGTAAAACTGGTCAATGATAATATTGTGCCATTTACGAAGGCTTACTGCAATTTCATCCTTAATGTGGCCCCAAACCGTGATGGATTGATTGACAACAATGCGCTTGAAGCATTGAAAACCATTGGGGAGAACTGGAAAGATGATGTCGCGAGTGTGAAACTTCCGAAATTCGATGCTCCGATTATTTCAACCAATATTGCAAAACATAAACCCGCCAATTCAAGTTGGAGTGATGACATGTGGATCATGGATTTTGGTAATGACGATGACTTCCAAACCGCGTGGCTCTCGAATAGTAAAGTCGCAGTCCCCTGGTATGAAATTGATCTTGGCAAATGTCAATCATTTAATATGGTGACAATTGCAGATTCACGGCAGACGATAAAAGAATATCATTTGCAATATGAAGAGAACGGTGAATGGAAAACGATCCTGTCGGCGAAAAGTGATCAGAAAATTAAAATCCATCGTTTCGATCGTATCTGGGGCGGAAAGATTAAGATTGTTATTGATAAATTTACCGATCAACCGGCCATTGCAGAATTTGGTGTTTATGATGAGCAGCGATAGTTTTCATGAATTGCCTATTTTATAAGAAGATACCTCGTTTGTCCTTGCCTTTCCCGTTTCGTTGGGTCAGGCAGGGATAAACAAAACGAACAGCTCATCATTTAAGTTATTACTGATCAAAAACTCCTGACCTTCCTCGCACCAACTTCGGGTTCCTTTTTCCGGTGATCGTTTTATGGGAAGGTTATAAATTGAAACAAACGACCTTCTCTTTTGAGGAAAAGGTTTTAATTTATCATTAAAGGTCAATTGTCTGATTATTTCGGTTAAACCTTTCGATTTCTCCCGTCTTCTCTGGCCTTCTCTCACATTGATTTAATCTATCTTATCCCAATCCTCAGTACCTTTATCGTATCGATTAAGGCGCCCCGTTTCCGTCATATTTGGTTCATACCAACTTCATACCTTTGTCATATCAGAATCGGGCTCCTTTTTCCGGTGATCGTTTTA
>JAATGF010000163.1 GCA_015654795.1 Bacteroidales bacterium | reverse complement strand
TGCAATGATTAATGGTGGCTATTAGTGTCTTGCGACTAACAAACTCGCTTACTGAAAAATATAGCGCTACCTTAACTCTTAACGGATTAGTTTCAATATAGTTAGCACTATCATGCCAGCTGCAAGTTGCCAAAAACCAGCGGCTTATTGCATAAACCATTTGAAAGCGGTTCACAAAATTTACCCACACGATCCGTCATAGAGCCAAGAATGTTAGAAAGACCTCAGAGAGATCAATATATTTATAGAAAATGATGATTAAAAAGTTGTTCCGCCCCGCGGTGTTGAATATCCGCTCGTATGGTCCATTTTTTATGAGAAACTGTTTAAATTTTATTAATGGTCCCGTTAGGGATCCCACACATACGGGATCGGTAGAATGAATGCAAAATAATCATCTGTTGTGAATTTTAACCTTTCTGCCGGGCTATTTCCCCTACCGGAAATTTTTAAACAGTTATTAGACGAAGCCAATACGCAAATATCAGATAAATCGTATTGAATATACTGATTTAATCATATTTTCGTGGTGCAAACCAGCGTTCCCATAGCGTAAAGCTTACATTTAATTTAGCATAGGTTTCTCTGATTAACTGACTACTCATCGTTCCCTGCCTCCCCGCTTCAACAGCCAAATTAATCGAATTCCGATCTCTGCGGATTGGAATTGATATTCCGCAGGTGGCGGCATAACTGTTGATCTGAGTTCCGTAAATATTCAAATAACCAGTTTGATACAAGGCTCCAATCCTATATCTTGTTGTATTCCAGGCCTTCTGCGGATCGTATTTTGGAGCAATCTCCAAACCTAAGTGATAACTATTGTTGACAGAGAGCTTGTCTGAATCAAAATTAATATCTGAACTTTTCCAGTCGCTCCGGCTATAGTCAAATGTCAGAAGATATTTGCTTTTAAATTCAAGCGATATACCGGTACCTGCTTTAAATGGAAGCTTAATCTGACTCGTCTGATCGGTTTCTTTGACAATGGCTGTCGATCCCGATGAGATGGTCAAATCGGTATGTCCATTTAGGTAACTGCTGAATTCGGCAATTCCCCCGATTGTTAAAACAGTCGAGCTGTTCAACTTCGTTTGATATTGGAATCCTGGGTTAAAATAGATACCAATATAACGGGTATCATCAATCCGCGTAATCGAGGAACCTTCAAATGGTGTTTCATCAGTTGTCTTTGTCAGGTTACCCCACAATAACGAACTCTTTAATCCCAGTGAGAATTTTTTAGTAATCAATGCACCCAATGCTACCGATGCTTCACTTAATCCTCCCTGGCCTTTGTAGGTAACCGGGTAACTTGTATTGGTTCCCTCAAGATTTTTGGTACTATAAACCGTATAACCAACACTACTCTTGGGATTTAATGACAGACTTGCCCCGAAAGTTCTGTTGATCGGAAATGCAAGGGTAGCCCAGCTGATATTGCCATTTAATACATTGGCTGATTTATACTGATTTTGTAGATTGGTATATTTAAAATTGATTCCCAGGTCAGTTACGACACTCTGCTGTGGAATTGCAGTAAGCGAAGCAGGATTCGATGTATTCACCGTGATTGGAGACCTCAGTGCGATACCACTCTCGCCCATTCCCATATTTTGCCCTCCTCCGGTATATTCAAGCTCTCCGATTCCAAAAGCAGAATAGGGAGAGTTGGTATTATTTTGCCCTGAAGCAAAGTAGATCGAAAGTGAAAATATTATTGTCAATGCTAATTGTCTCATTCAAATGTTTTATTAGTAATAAATTGAAGTCTGATATTCTATTTACTATTTATCGATATAACAATAAACACTCATTTTCACAATGCTCTTTTTCGAATCGGTTCCCGCAAAAACAAAAGGATTGATTGTCGTTCCGGCTTTCGAGGCAACACCACCAATTAAAAGTGAATTCTCAGTAACTCCGGCAGCAAGTTCAGAGGTAATAAAAGGTGTAATATTGATCTCGTAATAAGGCAATTTGTCATAGGCGGCCGGAATAACTTTATTTGCATAAATATATCCCGTAGTACTTGATAATTGCGATGTTATCCTGTTTAAACCGTCCGCAATATAAACCGAAAGACTATCCGGAAGTGGATTTAAATCCGAATAAGAATCTTTCAATGGTGTTATCTGAATTGTAGAACCAATAAAAGCAACATTTTTACCATATCCTTTCAGGTAATTGGCCCCGGGAATCCGTATTTTCGTATAAATGCCAACACCCGATTGAACCATTGTCATATCTGAAGTACTGCTGCTTGGCAGTGCGTATTTGGAATTTCCAATCGTTTCCAGGAGGCTCCCGACTGTGTTGTGCATAATCTTGTTATACCAAATTCCGGATGTACTAAAAGGAAACTTAAAATAGGTTTTTACTTTCGAGTCCGTCTCATTTACAAGTTCATGATAATAAACCCTTAAACAGGTTGAGTCGCTGCCCATCAATCCGATAGCTGCTTGGTTTTGATTCTGGTTCGAAAATAAAGCAAGACCCCTTAAGTATTCGCTGAAATAAGCCGCTTGGCTTACCGTGTCGTCTTTATTGATAATCTTATTGAAGAGCTGCTTCCCTAAGTCGTCCGAAATTCGTAAATATAGAGATGATTTGGTATTCGGCTGCGGATAAAACTGTATGTCGCCAAGACTTTCATCAGCCAATTGAAAGGAAGAAGTATTGTACAAATATCCATTATCGTTAAGCTTCATCTTTTCAGTAACCCTTTTTACCGAGAATGATAATAGTTTTGTAGTATCACCTACGAAATAACCATTATAATTAGTTTTAACTACCAGTGAGTCATAAACCAAATCAGTATCATCGATAGTAAAAGTACCACTGGTTATGTTAAAATGAGGAATGGCGGTCACAGTACCGGTGTAACTATTCCGATAACCACCTACCAATAAACTGCTTACACCACTGGTAATAATTGAATCGAAGCGGACCGTTGAAGTAACGATTTTCATTGTATCGATCAGCACAACACCTGCGCTTGAGCTTACAAAATTCTGACCTAACTGAAATTCTTCAACATTGGAGAGATCACATGAATAAAGGAAAGCAATTAAGAACAATCCAACTATAAACCGAGAACACCTTTCCATACTTTTTTTCGCGAAAGTATCTCAAGTTTTCATTTCACCTTGAATTATTATACCAACACCCCATTTCAACCGACGAACATATTTCCGAATAAACCACAAAACAACGTATTTATTTGATTTATAAATACTTAAACAATTTATTGAATAATATAAAAACCATAAATTATAGGACCAAACCGCTTAATCGGTCAGAAATGGCTTTATGTCGGTAAAGACGACCTGTTGATGTGGTTTTATTTTTAAAGTTCCTATAGCTATAATAGTTTTGGACAAGTTTTAAAAAGCAACAGCGTCAATTGAGAATGCTTGATTTTAAGCGACAAAACAAAATCCTGGTTCTGATAATTAAATAGTGGGTATTTATTAAAATTGAAATTGATGAAAAAATTATTTTATGTGGTTGTGGTTCTGGTACTTTTCGTTGGATGTAAAAAAAGCACAACAGAATATATTGGAAACTGGATTAAAAAGTCAGACTTTGAAGGCATCCCAAGGGCCAGTGCTTCCTCGTTTGTAATAGCAGATAAGGTATATCTTGGCATGGGATTTAACGCAAGTCAGGTTGACGAGTATTTGAAAGATTTTTGGATGTACGACACCACGCATGATTTCTGGACAAAATTAACCGATTTTCCAGGTGAACCCAGAATTGGCGGCGTTACATTTGTAATAAATGGAAAGGGTTATCTTGGATTAGGTTATAACGGTAAAATAAAACTAAAAGACTTTTGGGAATTCGATCCCGAAACCAATTTATGGACACGTAAAGCCGATTTCGGAGGAACAGCCCGTTATGATGCAATAGGTTTCGCTCTGGGGGACAAGGGATACTTCGGCACAGGTTATGACGGTTATCAAAATCGCGATTGCTGGCAATACGATCCTGATTCTGATGCCTGGACACAGATTGCAAGTGTTGGTGGATCGAAACGACAAGGTGCTGTTGCATTTACAATAAACGAGAAAGCATATGTTTGCACAGGGATTAGTGACGGAGTTAATCAAACCGACTTATGGGAATTCGATCCTACCACGGGTACATGGACAGAGAAAGCCAAAATTAATTATAATACTTCATGGACGATTGCACGTATCAATGGAACCGCATTCACACTTGGAAGTAAAGCATATGTTGGCTCGGGTTACATTTCAGGCGTTCGCGGCGATTTTTGGGAGTATGACCCAACAGCTGACACATGGACTGACAAAACTACTTTTGAAGGCGCTGCCCGACAACAAGCTGTAAGTTTTGTAGTGAACAGCAGGGCTTACGTGGCAACAGGATATAATGGAAGCTATTATTTTGCTGACATGTGGGAATTCAAACCTTTTGATGCTGTAGATACGGATGATAATGGCAATTAAAAAAAGAAGAACAATAAAATAAAGTTACTCCGCCTTTATATAAAAAGTCGGTTTTTACCTTGGTTGGTAAGAACCGATTTTTTTGTTTTGACAAATACTCCAAGGCTGAAACAATTGATAGATTTTGGATCAGGTCATATTGTTGGCAGAATTTTTTATTCGACAATTTGCAACTTTAGTCCCAAAATAAAATCGTAGGATGAGATCTTTAAAAACTAATCCTTAGAAGCTCACCGCCTTAATTCCTGGTGTCACAGTTAAAGTCACAACTTATATTATCATATACATCTAATAAACAGCATATTATATAGATATTTTAGTAAATAAAGTCACAGTTAAAGTCACACAAAAATCACGGGAAATCTGCTTATTTTGTGACTTTATTGTGACAAATATCTCTGTAACACCGGTGATTATCAGCAATTATCGTGTGACTTTAAATTACATACGGGAGCCTGTTTTTATTGTCACAAATTATTCAGCCAACCGTCCCCCAATCCTGAAGGGATTAAACGTACGTAGGCTCCGGGTGCGAAACCTACTCTTTATATACAAATCATGATTTGCTTTCATCTGCGAATAATTTGCTTTTAAAGGTCATATAGCCTGCTCCGATCCATCGGAAGAATCCCTGGTTTAATACGTGTTTCTTTTAAATTTTAAATTAGTGGATATACAAAGAGAATAAACATCAAATTGTTGAATCAATCCGAATACAATGTCTTAAAAAACCTTATTTTAAAGAAAAAAACCTCAGTAGAATATGGAATAAATAATAGAACCAAACCTTATTCCCTTCTTTTATGAAGTTCTGTCAGAAAACCATCAAACCCAAATAAGTAAGGTAATAAGAGGTTGTGGGTTGTGAGCGTTAGTTTTCTCCTGAGTCCCTTCGATTTTGGAATCGAACTTCAAAACAGATAACTAATTCATTGGCTCAATTTAACAATAATCAATTTTACAATGCGCTTATATTCAATATCATACAATTAGTTATATAGTAGATAGCCCTGAAAAATGAGAGGTTTAAAGAAAAGGCAATCAAATCAAGATTATTTTGGATACGGGATATATCAAATAGATGTGTATAAAGAGTAGGTGCAAAATCAGGCGCTGCCATCATCAATACAACCGGTACTCCGAATACAGGAAGTTCAACAAGGCGCTCTGCAGTTCCCCACGACTCTTTATAACCTGTTTTATTCGGGAACGGACCGCACTTGCTCTATACCCGCTCTATGTTTGCTCTATACCCGCTCTATGTTTGCTCTATACCTGCTCTATGTTTGGTTCTTGTTTGGTCCATATTTTCACTGACCTTTTAATGACGACGAAGCCACTGACCTTTTCACTGACTTTTTCAATGACAGCGAAGCCAATGACCACTGACCTTTTAATGACGGCGAAGCCAATGACCCCTTCAATGACTTTTTCAATGACGGCAAAGCCACTGACCTTTTCACTGACTTTTTTAATGACGGCGAAGCCCAATGACCTTTTAATGACGGCGAAGCCAATGACCCCTTCAATGACTTTTTTAATGACCTTTTCACTGATGATACATTCACCTCAAATAACCCGAAAGTGATATAAAAACAGCCTGACTGTCGGCAAAAACAGCCCAAACGTCTATTGCATTTTTGAAGGGACTAAAGCCATTGTAGTTTTAGCTCAAAATAAAAATAGAACAATGAGCGAGCATCTTCTTAAGTTAACAACATGGATGAAAATCTCAAATACGAGTTCCATCTGACCATAAAAAAACAAATTATTAACAGATGAAAACAATTCAAACAAGTTTATTGACTGCCTGCATTCTGATAATCATCTCCGGAATCGATTGCCAGGCGCAAAACAAAACCTGGAAACTGGAGGAATGTATCAATTATGCATTAGGCAAAAACGTCCAGGTACAGAAATCAGACCTGACAAGTAATCAAAATCAGCTTTATTCCGATCAGGCAAAATCAAACCGTTTACCTTCGTTGAGTGCATCGGTAAGCGAGAACTTCAACTGGTACAAAGGATTTGATTCGTCAACTGGTCAGTATGGAAGTAGCAATGGATCGAACAGCACCAACTATGGACTCAACACCAGTGTTTCGCTGTATAATGGCAGTAAGCTTAATACCAAGATAAAACAAGCTGAACTTAATCTTCAAAGTGGTAAGTTTTATTCCGAGTTGGTAAGAGAATCTGTTGGCTTAAATATCCTGAATGCCTATTTGCAGGTACTGTATTCTTACGAAAGTGTAAAAAATGCCGAAAAGCAAATCGAATCGACAACAGAACAGCTTGCCTTAGCCAAAGAGCGCATGGACCTGGGAGTCATCTCGTCATCCGATTATTTACAGATCAAGTCTGAACTGGCAAGTGAAAAATCAACACTGGCAACTGCTCAAAGTCAGTTAGCAATCGACAATGTCACCCTTGAACAACTAATGGAATTGCCGGTTGATCCGAATTTCTCAATCAGTTCGCCAAATCTCGAAAGTTTATTGGTAGAATTTGCTCAGCCCGATGCACAGGAAATTTACAATCTTGCCCTTGGAATAAAACCCGAAATAAAGAATATTGAACTGACCAAAGAAAGTACAGTCCTTAATGTGAAAATTGCAAAGGCTGATTATATACCCACTATTTCGATGAATGCGGGATTATCAAGCGGTTATTCAAGTCTGACGAGTTCCGGGTATTCTACACAGTTATCCGATAAAATAAACCCATCGATTGGACTTACGCTTTCGATACCAATCTTTCAGAAAAAACAGGTGAAAACGAATGTTGGAATTGCCAACATTGCTGTAACCAATGCAGAACTCGATGTGGTCAATACAAAAAATCAGCTGCGCAAAGAAATCGAGCAGGCTTGTGTGAATGTGGTATCGGCAAAGAGTCAATACATTGCCAGTCTCGAACAAAATCAGTCATCTCAGGAATCGTATGATGTGACAGACGAAAAATTCAAGGTCGGATTGCTTAACTCAGTCGATTTTCTGGTTCAGAAAACCAACCTGATCACTTCCGAAAGCAAGTTGCTGCAATCTAAATTCAACCTGATTTTCAGCTTTAAGGTACTCGACTTTTATAAAGGAGTTCCTCTTACATTATAAGACTTTACAAATAGAAATACATTGAAATTCACAGAAATATAATACTATCATGAAATAGCCATGATTCTACAATCACAAATCGGAATAAATATCTTCATGGCTATTCCATGTGACCTTTAAAAAACAAATTATATTATATACACATGAAAAAGAAACTTTTATACATTGGATCGGCTGTTGTCCTTGTCGCTGTTGGCTTCTTCGTTTATAAATCATTGGGAAGCACGGAAAAAACAATTTCATTCGACACAGCGAAAATCGGAAAAGGAACCATTAGCAACACTGTCACAGCGACTGGAACACTCGAAGCTATCAAAACAGTTGAAGTTGGTACCCAGGTTTCCGGAGTTATCGAAAAAATCTATGTTGACTTCAATTCACAGGTAAAAAAAGGTCAGCTACTCGCTCAGTTGGATGAAACACCACTTATCGCACAGCTCGACCAAAGCAAATCAACTGTTGACCAGTCGGATGCTGAAGTTAAATACCAGAAAGCAACATACGACCGCTATAAAGTACTGGTGGAGAAAAATCTGATCGCGCAATCAGATTTTGACCTTGCCGAGTACAACTACAGCAAAGCTATAGCAACATTGAACAATGCAAAATCGATGTACGACAAAAACAAAATTAACCTGTCGTATGCCAGGATTTATTCTCCAATCGATGGAATTATTATTGAAAGGGCGGTTGACGAAGGCCAAACTGTGGCTGCAAGCTTCAGTACACCAACCTTGTTTACGATCGCAAACGACCTTACGCAAATGCGTGTGGAAGCGAAAGTAGACGAAGCCGACATCGGAAAAGTTATTAATGGACAACGGGTTGAGTTTACAGTTGATGCATATCCGTTGAAGAAATTTAATGGCGAAGTAACCGAAATCAGGCTAAAACCGGTTTCATCGGCCAACGTAATCACCTATACTGTAGTTATTAATGCACCGAACCCTGATAAGTTATTAATGCCGGGAATGACTGCCAATGCCAATTTCTTTGTAACAGAGCGAAAAGATATATTACTCGTCCCGTCAAAAGCTGTCCAATTTACACCTGATCAGGCAGTTATCGACACTTATAACGAAGCTGCCGGAGAAAGTAACCCACCAACCATGTCTCCTCAGTCCCCTGAAATGGGTCAGGTAGCTCCTAAAGATAAGCAAACAGGAGACTCAGAAAAAACAGTTTGGATAAAACAAGGGTTACTGATACATCCACAAAAAATCACGGTTGGAGTTACAGATGAAATTCATTACGAAGTGTTGTCCGGATTAAATGAAGGTGATGATGTAGTCACTTCGATGAGTTCGGCCGCTAATAGAACAAAGGCAGCAACAGGCGCTGCCAAAAGCCCGTTTATGCCGCAAAGGCCGGGAAGCAATCGTAAAACGGCAACAACATCTAAGCAAGCTCAGCCACCACAGCCATGAAACGAGCCAGAGATAAAATTTCTTTGCACGGCGGGATGATTTTAATGGTGCATTCCATCTGGCAATTAAAAAATAAATTATAAAACAGATGAAAAAAACAATTATAGAGGTTAAGCAATTGAAAAAAGATTTCTTTGTTGGTGAAATCACGGTGCACGCGCTGAGAGGCGTTAACCTCGAAATCAAAGAAGGTGAGTTTGTAGCTATCATGGGAACAAGCGGTTCTGGCAAATCGACAATGCTAAATATTTTGGGTTGTCTCGATAAACCTACATCCGGCAGTTACTTTCTCGACGGAATAAGTATGGGTGAACTTTCGAAAAACGAACTGGCAAATTTGCGTAATATCAAGTTAGGTTTTGTTTTTCAGTCCTACAACCTTCTGTCAAGAACCACTGCACTCGAAAACGTTGAACTTCCGCTATACTACAACTCCAAAATAAAATCAAAAGAACGCCGCGAACGCGCCGAAGCGGCCCTTGAAGCTGTTGGTCTGACAGATCGCATGCACCATATGCCCAATCAAATGTCGGGAGGACAACAACAGCGGGTCGCTATTGCTCGATCGCTGGTAAATGATCCGGTCGTAATTCTGGCCGATGAAGCGACCGGTAATCTCGACACCCGCACATCTTACGAAATTATGGCGCTGCTTCAGGATTTGAACCAAAAAGGAAAAACCATCGCGTTTGTAACGCATGAACCTGATATTGCAAAGTTTATGACCCGTCAGATAGTTTTCCGCGATGGTCACATTATCCGCGAAGAATATGTAACTAACCGGAATAATGCCGCTGAGTTACTGAAATCTCTTCCGATAGAAGAGTCCGTTTAACCGTAAAAATTGCGAATTATGAACTATCTCAATTCAATAAAAATTGCTTTGAATGCGCTGAAAAGAAACAAATTCAGAGCTTTCCTAACCATGTTGGGAATCATCATCGGGGTCGCTTCTGTGATCGTGATGCTGGCTATCGGGCAAGGCTCGAAAAAGAGCATCCAGGATCAAATGTCGGGGATGGGAACCAATCTTATCTTCGCCATGCCGGGGTCAGAACAAAAAGGTGGTGTGCGGATGGGAAACAGTGATGCACAAAGCATGAAACTGAGCGATATAGATGCTATTGAGAAAAACTGTCCGGCCATCAGCGACGTTTCTCCTGAAGTGCGTTCGAGCGGACAGGCAGTGGTCGGTAACCAAAACTGGCCTACTTCCATTTATGGGGTGAATAATAAGTATTTTAGCATCCGTAAATATACAATTGGTACGGGACGTACTTTCACCGAAAACGAAATTCAAACATACGCAAAGGTATGCCTTGTCGGAAAAACAATTGTCGAAAATTTATTCGCAAAAACAGATCCAATCGGACAAACCGTTCGTTTTGGTAACATACCGCTTTTGATTATTGGCATTCTGGGCGAAAAAGGGGAAAACGGGATGGGACAAGATCAGGACGACCTGATTATGGCTCCTTACACCACCGTTCAGAAGCGTATTCTGGCCATAACCCATATTCAGAGTATTGCAGCTTCGGCTGCCAGCGAAACCCAGAATGAAGCGGCAATTGAGCAAATGACCGAATCACTAAGGCAAAGCCACAAACTAAAAGCGGGCGAAGATAATGATTTTCAGGTTCGATCACAATCCGAGATGGTGCAGATGTTTAGTTCCATCAGTAACGTCATGACCATATTATTGGGTGCTATTTCCGGAATATCGCTGCTTGTAGGTGGCATCGGCATCATGAATATTATGTATGTATCTGTAACAGAGCGAACCCGCGAAATCGGTCTTCGGCTTTCGGTTGGCGGACGTGGAAACGACATCCTGCTCCAATTCCTGATTGAATCGATTTTATTAAGTGTTTTTGGAGGTGTCATAGGAATTACACTGGGAATTGTGGCAACTCAGGTAATGGCTTCGATCATGAGTTGGCCCGTGGTTATTACAACTCTTTCGGTTGTGATGTCATTTCTGGTTTGCTCAGCCATCGGGATCTTCTTCGGATGGTATCCTGCACGCAAAGCGGCCAGTCTCAACCCTATTGATGCATTACGTTACGAATAGATTAGTTATGAATAATAGTAGTCTGGTAGAAGTAGGAAATGCCGAATCCATTAATGAGATACTGTATTCGATTTTGAAAACGGTATCTTTATTGATGGAGACGGCAAATCCAATTTTAGGAACTGTAGATCGATCGTTAAAGATGGCACAGTCAACGATGGAAACGGCAAATGCATATTGGAAATTATAAATGCAAAAATTAATAGGGCAAAACCAATAATTATTGCCAATATTGTTGGGAAATGCAGCTTTCTGAGAAATAATTATCTTTGGAAAAAATGACATTAGTATGCTAAAGTCCACATCAATACTCGATAATAAGATTAAATTTTCCCTCCACGCCATCGCATGGATCATCGTTATAATCATTCCCCTTTACCTCAACAATGCTTTTGGGGGTGGTAATCAGCGTAGAATGTATGAGTTTTATCTTCATACTCTTTCTGCCGGAGTCATTTTTTATTTTGGTTATTTATGGTTAGTGCCTAAGTTTTTTCTCCAGGAAAGAATAATAGCCTATGCTGCCATACTAATCGGATTGATCATTGTTACCCATTTGCTGACAAATCTTGTTGAAGAGTATGTCCTTTTTGATCCGATAGCGGATGAGAAATTCCGTGAAGCGATGAAAAGTATAACCGGCAAAGATGAAAATTTCCGTCCTCCTATGAAGGCATTTGGTTTTTTTAATCATTTCATTTCCTCTGCACTGCTCTCCGGTTTTGCCATTGGCCTTGGCGTAATGGAAAAATTGAAACAGAACGAGAAAAAACAAAAGGAATTGGAAAAAGAAAAACTTAACTCAGAACTTGCATTTCTTAAAAATCAAATCAGTCCGCATTTTTTCTTTAATACGCTGAATAACATCTACTCACTCATAGGAATTGATGGTCCGACTGCTCAGGAATCGGTGCTGAAATTATCAAAATTGATGCGTTACCTTCTTTACGAATCGGAAAGCGGAGAGACAAAGATCAGTAGCGAGATCGATTTTATGAACAACTATATCGACTTAATGAAGCTACGGCTAAGCGCTAAAGTTGAATTGCAGATTGATTTTCCAAAAGAGTTTTCCGACTTTTCAATCCCTCCTTTGCTTTTCGTCCCTTTTATCGAAAATGCATTTAAGCATGGAATCTCGTACCGCGATCGGTCATTCATTAATATCCATATGAAAATCGGGAACGATCAAATCAGCTTTAGCGCTGAAAACAGCGTCGGTAAAAGCAGTCAAACGGGAGATATGCAACATTCGGGTATCGGTCTCGAAAATGTGCGAAAACGACTTAATCTGCTGTTCCCAGGCAAACACGAACTGAAAATTGAGAGCAATGAAATGATTTTTTGCGTTGAGCTCTCCATTCAATATAAAAAATTACAGGTATGAAGCTAAAAACTATCGCCATCGACGACGAACCACTTGCCCTTAGATTGGTGAGTGACTACGTGAGTAAAACTCCGTTTCTGGAATTGGTCGGTTCATTCGACAACCCGCTTGATGCCATCGATTTTCTTTCAACAAATACGGCCGATCTGATCTTTGTCGATATCCAGATGCCCGATTTAACGGGAATCGAATTTACCCGAAGCCTTGGAAATGCACCGAAAATCATCTTCACGACAGCATATGAGAAATACGCGCTCGAAGGATTTAAGCTGAACGCTATCGACTATTTGTTAAAACCCTTTAGCTATGAGGAATTTCTGAAGGCTGCAGGTAAAGCTCGCAAACAGATCGAACTCGAGAACAATGCATTGCCATCAATTGAAGTCAATAACCAGTTTTTATTTCTGAAATCGGAATACAAAATTAGGCGTATCAACTTCAACGATATTCTCTACATTGAAGGGCTAAAAGACTACATTAAAGTTTTTATAACCGGAGATGACAAGCCCGTTTTATCACTCAATTCAATTAAATCACTCGAGCAAAAATTACCGGAAGAAAAATTCATGCGCGTGCATCGTTCTTTTATCGTTAATCTTGACAGGATTGATACCATTGAACGTAGCCGTATTATCTTCGGTAAAATTTACATCCCTGTAAGCGATCAGTACAAGGACAAATTTCAGGAATTCCTTGACAAGAATTTTTTGTAGTTGAGTCATTTAGTACCCGGATTCGTTTCAAATCCAGGTGTATATTTGGTTGTACATTGTGAATATTAGTTAAAAGAATAAGAAGTCTCAATTCTGCAATCTTTCCAACGCAACCATCATAATTGAAAACCATCTTACGCTTGTATTCCTTGAAACCGTTGTCCTTGTTTCTGGTTTTTCTGCTGGATACGCACAACTATTTATCATTTATCTTATTTCCTTCGGCGAAGGAATCATTTAAAACTTTGAATTGTGAACTGCATAATTATTGACGATGAAAATTCTGCCATTGAAATTTTGAGAGAGATGATTGGGCGCTTGCCTTTTTTAAATTTATTACAAAGCTTTACCAACCCTTTCGAAGGTCTCGATTTCATCCAAAAAAACACTGTTGATCTTGTTTTTCAAGATGTTGAAATGCCAATGATTAACGGTATCGAACTCATGAAAAGTATCTTGATCCGTCCGCAGATCATTTTTACGGCACTCAACAATGAATACGCCATTTCTGGATACGATCTTGATGCTACCGACTATTTACTAAAGCCGCTCACGTTCGACAGGCTTTTAAAAGCAGTCAACAAAGCGAGCCAAATTCACAGATATACTGAGTTTACAGGCAGCAGTATTAACAATCATGACAAAAATACAAATCTTGATTTCATACTTGTCAAAACAGGATACAACACAATTCGTATAAATCTGGATGATATTCTCTTTTGCGAGGGATTAAAGGACTACATCAAAATTCATATTTTGGGGAAAACCATTATAACCCAGAACAGCTTAAAAAAGTTTGAGGAGATACTTCCGGAAGATCGGTTTGTAAGGATACATAAGTCGTTTATTATTCCTCTCGCTAAAATTGATGCAATTCAAAACAACCGAATTATAATCGGCAAATCATTAATCCCCATCGGAGATACCTATAAAACCAATTTCAATCACAAAATATTAACAATCAACGTATAATTTATCCCCTGCAAAAATATTTCTCAATACCAAATAAGTAATAGGAATAAATAAATGTTGTCTTTTACCCAATATGGAACTTGCCGACTTTTGAAGCGCAGTGCATTTTTAATGCATATCTATCGTAATTGAAACAAACAGCCCGGATGGATTTGCTCCATATCTGCTCTATGTTTGATTCTTGTTTGGTTCTTGTTTGGTCCATATCGAGTCTGGAACCTTTAATGACGGCGAAGCCCAATGACCTAATGACCTTTTTAATGACCTTTTCAATGACTATTAATGACTTTTCAATGATGACGAAGCCAATGACTATTTTAATGACCTTTTCAATGACTATTTTTTCTCCCCATCGCCATTTCTCCCCATCGCCTTATCGCCATGACAGGTGTCTCCCCATCGCCATTTCGCCCCATCTCATAGCCAGTTGGGTTTTGGTAGTGTATCTTACAAATTATAGTTGCAAAAAAGGCTGCCCTTTCGGACAGCCTTTATCTTTATTTTTGAATACTATTAATTAATAACCAGGATTTTGCGTAAGTACTTTCTTCCCTGTAGCATCAATCGAGAGGTCAATCTGTGTTTGTGGAATTGGCCATATTTCGTGATGATTAGCCACAAATGTTTTGCCCGCAAGCACTCCAATTCGTGTTCCGTCAACATTCAGATAATTATTAATAACAGTTGCAGCGTCGCCCCAACGTACAAGATCAAAGAATCTGCTACCTTCCATGGCGAATTCAACGCGTTCCTCAGCTTTGATTGCCTTGAGTGCATATTCCTTTGATGCAAAATCAGTTGTATAAGGTTCAACCTTGTAATTGGCAGCGGGTGTTCCATCATCAAGCTTAACCACATTCGAAGTTTTCGCCCTGTTACGGATCTCATTAACTAAAGATGTGGCCCTTTGAAAATTACCTGCTTGTGCTTCACATTCAGCCAACCAAAGAATAACATGTGCCTTGCGGAATTTACGATAGTTATTGGCATTAACACCTGTAGCCCAACCAGTAGAGGTTGCCAAAGATTTTTCAGACTGTTTGAACATATTCTTCTTATTAAGATAAGGTCCGCCATTCGAGAGATCACGAACCCATGTAGCGCCATCCTGAACACCCCAATCCAAATAGGGTATACCCGGACGTCCAACGGTATGGTCAAGACGTGGATCAACTGGTTTAGTATAAGTAATAACGGTCGCGCCGGATGGGTCATAAGGTAACATCGATGCTACCGTGTAGGCTTCATCCAGAAGCGGAAGTCCTGTCGCTTCATCAGTGCGATAAGCGGCTACCGTACTATGTGACGGTTGGTAGAAACCACAGCATGTACCTGTATGGCCATAAGGGAAGTTCAATGCAGAACCCCACCCGGCATTTCCTGATCCGTCTGAACCATCATTAACGGCGTATTGAATCTCAAAAATTGATTCGGCGTTATTTTCAGTAGCGATCATGAAATTTTGTTCAAAACTTGGCATCAATGTAAAGCCGCCATTCGAGTAAACGTCATCCAAAAGAGGCTTAGCTAAATCATATTTTTGCTGAAACATATAGATATAAGCTAAATAAGTCTCTGCAGCCCATTTTGTTGCGCGACCCTTATCACTCTGCGTTGCAGGAAGATTGTCAGCTGCAAATTTCATATCTTCCTCAATTTTAGGCCATATATCTACATTATTAGGAACTAATGTCGGATCTACAGTATTTTCGTCAATATACGGAACTTTCCCATGAACCCTGGTTAACTCAGTATAAAAATGTGCCCTGAGAAATTTAGCCTCAGCTGTAGCCTGCGTTTTAGCTGCATCTGTCATATCCGCAGCAAGTGGAATAGCTTTAAGAACATCATTTGCCCTGATGACACCATCGTATAATGGGAACCAATGATTAGTTACATATTCATTGGAAGCTTCTACATAGAATCCTTCTATGGGATTGATTGTATTTTGGTCGCCATAGTCCGATCCTTTATAAGCATCGTCTGAGGCAACACCGCCCCAAACCCAGTTGTCAACAGCGCTGGCCCAAACCGCTCCGTCACCAAAGTTCCTGTGAGTACCGTCAACAACTGCATAAGTCCCGATAAGTAATACCCTAACACCATTTGCTGATGAAAATGTTGAGATATCAGCCGAGCCTTTAGGTTTTATTTCTAACCAATCGCTTGAACAGGCATAAACCAATCCTGTCAGAATTACAAGCGCGCAATAAATTATTTTTTTCATAATCAACTTTTTTTCAATTAATTACAGATTTAAATTAAGACCTACCATAAAAATCCGGGATGTAGGATAACAACCTTCGTCAACTCCCATTATACGGTCTGCATTTGTTTCAGTATTGCGAATTTCAGGATCAAGACCTGAGTAACCCGTAATCGTGAAAAGATTAGTAGCCTGTACGTAAACCCTGCAACGTTCTATTTTGAGTTTAGAAAGAAGTGAGGCTGGCAGAGTATAACCAATTTGAAGGTCTTTCATGCGCAAATAAGAACCGTCTTCAACAAAGAAAGAAGAGGGTGATTGCATAACAGCATCGTCCAGGATCGCAATAGGCAACGTGATCTTACTCCCATTGGCATATCGTTCAGCAGTCCACGATTCAGTCAGACGTTTTACATCCCTGTTTCCTGAGAAATTATTGAATTCAGTCCAGCGACGTACATAGTTGATTAATTTATTGCCCTGTGAACCCTGGAAGAACATAGACATATCCCAATTTTTATAGGCAAGGTTAATGTTCAAACCATAAGTGAAATCAGGATGGGGGCTACCAATGACAGTACGGTCATCTGAAGTGATTTTCCCGTCAGGTACACCTTCAGGTCCGGATACATCTCTGTATTTAAACCTACCCGGTTTACTGTAACTATCTTTTCCAGCTTCATCAGGATTATATTTAGGGTAAGCAGCAACTTCAGCAGCAGTATTGAATATTCCGTCAACAATGTATCCATAGAAAGAAGAAATAGGTTCACCAGCCATACTGACAGTATAGATATTCTGCCTTAGCGACGTACCATAAAGTTTCTCGTTCGGATTTGTGTTAAGCTTAACTACCTCATTCTTATAATGTGAGATGTTGCCTCTGATATCATATTTGAAATCATTGCCAACTTTACCATGGTAGGTTAGTAGCACATCCAAACCGGTATTCTTCATCTCACCAATATTTACAGCAGGAAGAACCAAATATCCCCATGTTGCCGGAAGTTGTTGATTATATAACATATCAGTTGTTTTTTTGTTATACACGTCAATATTTACTTCCAGCCGTTTACCTAAAAATGTTGCATCCAAACCTAAGTTAGTTGTTGCATTGGCCTCCCATCTCGCATCAGGATTACCTAATTTATATTTGTGGAAACCCGCATCAGTTTTGCTGTTTGAACCCGACATTGAATAGAACGATTCACCAATATTGGCACGATAAGTACTGTACGAATTGTAATAACCTCCAACATTATCGTTACCGGTCTTACCCCAGCCGGCGCGTAACTTTAAATCATTGATCCACGTAACATCTTTCATAAATGCTTCTTCAGTAACCCTCCAACCTAAAGAAAAGGCAGGGAATGTACCCCAACGGTTCGCTTTGTTAAAACGGCTCGACGCATCACGGCGAATAACACCTTCTAAAAGATACTTACCCTTATAATCGTAATTAAGCCTGCCAAAATATGACCATGTTTTGGCTTCATCAAAATAACCGCTTGAAGCCTGATCAGCTTCTCCCGCGTCTAAGATCATATAATCAGTATTCGTGAAGGCATAAGTTGACCTGCTTCCAACGAGACGCTCGTATCTGAAATTAACAGCTTCTGAACCTACAAGAATATTCAGATTATGGTCATCGGCAATTTTCTTCTTGAAATTAAGCGTATTTGCCCAGTTCCATTGAAAAGTTCCATTGAATGTTTGAGTAAGAGCATCAGCTGCTATTGCTTCAGCGAATTCAGGATTTCTTAAATTACGATCCTGAATGCGTGAACTAATAAAGTCAACACCTACAAGCGTTTTAAGACTGAAATCTTTCAGAAAATTAACCTGTGCATAACCATTGGCAGTGATTCTCAAATCACGTTGGTAATCATCCTTATTACGGACCAGGTTGGCAAGTGGGTTAGCGCCGTTACCTGTACCTTTTGCCTGGGTTCCGGCAAAGTTCCCCTGAATGTCATACACCGGGACGATTGGTTGCATACGGTAAGCCTGTGAAATTGGATTACCTTCGTCATTATTGGTAAATCCTAAAACACGATCAGAATAAGTTGCTCCAAGGCTTTCACCGACCTGAAGCCAGTCTCCAATTTTGGCGTCTGCATTCGACCGAAGAGAATAACGTTCGTAATCAGTCATTTTCAGAACACCATCTTGTTTCATATAACCTGCAGAGAAAGCATAATTCCCTTTGTCAGAACCACCGCTCAGTGCAAGATTGTATTCCTGGATGGGGGCCGGGTGAAAAATTATATCATACCAGTTCGTACCAATTTTATTGGCTTTTGTAATGCCATTATAGGGATTTGGATAGCTGTAGGCACTCTCATCAACCGAACCTACCTTCCCGGTAGGAATGATATAATCAGGAATTACAGGCGTAGCGCCGGATCCATATTGTTGGTTTGTCCATAGGGGTGTTGGTGTTCCGTCATCCTGAAATTGTTTAAGGCCTGCATTTGTGAATTCCATCCAGGTCATCTCACCGTATTGCTGTGTATTCATCAGGTCAAGCTGATTGATATTTTTTTGAACGCCGTAACGGGCATCAAAAGTAAGTTTCGATTTCCCTGTGGTACCGCGTTTGGTTGTAATGAGAATAACACCATTGGCAGCGCGAACACCATAAATAGCCGAAGATGAAGCATCTTTCAATACAGTCATCGTCTCAATATCATTCGAATTGATACTGTTCATTCCTCCTGCTGATGGTACACCGTCAATAATATACAATGGATCATTATTGTTGACCGAACCAACACCACGAACCCTGACTGTTGCATCACCACCCGGTGAATTATCAGTTGTAATTGTCACACCGGCAACACGTCCCTGCATTCTTGAAGCAGCATTGGAAGATGTGGCAGCACGAAGTTCATCATTCCCTACTGTAGAAACCGCCCCGGTTAAGGTCTTTTTCTGTTGCGTACCATAACCTACAACCACAACCTCTTCAACTCCTACCACTTCGGATTGCATTACTGCACTGATTGTTGATTTCCCGGCAATTTCAATATCCTGTGATACCATCCCTACAAACGAGAAATTCAAAATCTTGGCATCGGCTGGTACAGAAATTGTGTACTTTCCATCAAAATCAGTAACTGTACCAATTGTTGTACCTTTCACAATAACTGTTACACCCGGAACAGGCGCACCTGTTTGATCTGTAACATTACCGGTAATGGGCTTCCTTTGTGCAAGAGCCATTCCGGTCATCAATACCATAAGAAGAACCAAAGAACTTAACATCCTGGTCCATTTTCCTTTAGGCAGAAAAATCAGATTTTTTTGTTTCATAAATACATAAACTTTAAAATTAGTAAATAAAAATAGAAGAACGCTAATTTGATTATCTTATTATCAATCAATTGACATAACATAATAGATTGCAATCATCTTAATACATGTTAAATTTCATTGCAAAATCATCGGTGATTTTAACATTTATTGACATTTAATTACATATTTTGTAATACTATTCTCAAAAAGATAATACAATTGAGTCATAAAATCACCTGGTACCGAAAGAAAATCGAGATAATAAAATTGAAAATTTAGTTGTTTCGTTTAATGGCTGTAAAAATAGAAATAAATAAAACCAAAATCAAACATTACTTATCTTTTTTTTTACAATTTTTTAACATTAGGAGGCGGTAAATTCAAGAATAAAATTAATTTGTCCGGCACTTTAAAAGAAGTATGCAGATTTGTTGTACTATTATTAAGCTATTAATGTGAAAAAATATTAATTTCTACTATTCGCAATTTAAATTTCCATTCTCTCTTTTAACATCTTCTCTTTAACTAAAGGCAGACTTTTCATTCGTTCCGAATTATTGTTTTTTTTAGTTCCGCCTTAATTATCTTATTATCTTCGTCCAATAAATTTTAAAACAAGCCAAATGAGACATTCACTGATTAAAAATGCAGATATTTATCTTCTACTTGTGTCTTTATTATTCACGATATCATGCCACAACAATGATTTAAAAGTAATTACGGTTACAGGTGAAATACCGGCATCCAAAATGGGTATTACACTCACGCATGAACATGTTCTGGTCGATTTTGCGCCTATTGATTCAATAACTCCAAACCGTTACAATAAAGATTCTGTAATAATGAAGGTTTTACCCTATTTGGAAGAACTCAGGCCATATAAGGTCTCAACGTTTGTTGATTGTACGCCTGAATTTCTGGGCAAAGATCCGCA
The DNA here is from genome assembly GCA_015654795.1 of Bacteroidales bacterium. GTDB lineage: Bacteria > Bacteroidota > Bacteroidia > Bacteroidales > Prolixibacteraceae > JAAFHB01. The sequence continues at coordinate 1,059 of JAATGF010000163.1, read as the reverse complement.
ATTACTGGCCGAACTATCCCGTAAGTCGGGCATAAACATCCTCACCAATACAGGTTGGTATGCCGCAGACAACAAAAAACATCTCCCACACGAAATAAATGATCTGAGCGCGGAGCAGATTGCTGAAATTTGGATTGCAGAAGCGAAAAACGGAATTGGGAACACAGGCATTAAGCCAGGCTTCATTAAAATTGGCATTAACGATTTCAACTTTTCTGAAACAGATAAAAAACTGGTCGCTGCAGCGTGCATTACCCATCTGGAAACGGGCCTTACCATTATGTCGCATACCGGACTTGCCTCAGCGGCTTTGGCTCAGTTGCAAATTCTGAAGCAATACGGTGTCGATCCTTCAGCATTTATCTGGACACATGCCAATGTAGAGACCAAAATGGAAAATACCCTGGCTATCTCTCAAATGGGTTGCTGGGTTGCTTTCGACGGGATTCACGATACGATGGTCGCCATTAGTTGGTATCAAAAGTTATTGCAATTCATGAAATCTACGCGCCAACTCAACCGGGTATTACTTTCTCACGACGCCGGTTGGTACCAGCCCGGTAAGCCAAATGGCGGAGAAATTCGTCCTTATACGGCCCTTTTCAATACGCTGATTCCATATGTAATGCATGAAGGATTTACAAAAGAAGAAGTTGACCAGATCATTGTGAAAAATCCGGCCGAAGCTTTTGCAGTAAGAGTAAGAAAACTTAAAAAAGATTGAGTGAACTAAAAAAAAGGGTCTCCCTTTTAGAGTGTACGACAATTTTCCTTTTTTGGTGTTTCTTATCAGTATGGTGGCTTGATGGCACTATCTCTTTATATAAACGCCCTCCGGGATTATTCCTTAGTTCAAGATTATACTTATAAACACTTCCCTTATTTCATATTGTTTAATAAGGTTTGGTTTTGGCGATCCCCCTCGTTTGTAACGAGGGGCTTATGGTTTTGAGTTTGCAACTCAGCTTTAAATTTCCAATGTAATGTTAGCCACTTATTTACAATAATCAACAGCCACTTCTGGTGATATTATGCGATATAATTGTCGTTGCAAACGAG
>JAATGF010000031.1 GCA_015654795.1 Bacteroidales bacterium | reverse complement strand
CTTTAACTGTGACACCAGGAATTAAGGCGGTGAGCTTCCAAAAATTAGTTTTTAAAGATGTCATCCTACGATTTTATTTTTGGACTAAAGTTGCAAATTGTAAATGAGCTATAACCGAATAAAAAATTCCTCCAACAATATCATTTGATCCATAAAATGCTGCATTGCAACTTCCTTTTACTTTGCCCTGCCTTGTAATAATATGAGTAAGGCTAATATTCAATTCACGCATTGGGCTGAACCAACGATCAGCGTAAGCTAAAGCCAATATAATTTAGCTTAATGGCAATTTATTTGGTTTATTTTCAGGCTTATAGTACCTTTATTAACCCATGTATTTTAAGGAATTCAACTCCGCCATCGAAAATCATTTGAATTCCAATTGTGGCAATGATTAAGCCAATTATTCTGATAAAGGGAGACATTATATTGAGTTTGATCATCACCCTCCCGATATTTTTTGCATAAAGCATAATTACCAGGTTTACTATGAGGGCTGCCAATACTGCCAATACCGTTACCAGAGCTCCATATTGCGCGGGAAATGTAACGGTTGCGGTGATGGTCCCGGGACCTGCAATCATCGGAATGGCAATAGGAACCGAGGATATATCCTGAATTCTCACATCTTTGCCAATATTAATCAATACTCCCTGTTGAAGGGCAACCCATCCACTGTATAAGAGAACCATTCCGCATGTTACGCGAAAAGAATAAAGCTGAATTCTGAAGACATATGTGAAAATCACATTCCCCAGAAAAAGAAAGAGTACTAAAATAACAAATGCCGTTATGGATGATTTGATTGAAATATAACGTAATTCTTTATCTGACAGTCGCTCTTGTAATGAATTGATTAAGAATATTTTCTGAACAGGATTAATTAGTGCGAGCAGCGTAATAAATGAACTGATGAAATACGCTGTATTAAATGTAAAGACAGTATCAGTCAGAAGCATAATTTTAAAATTAGTAATCCACTGTAATTAATAAAAAGGTCTGAAAATCATAGTTTAAGATGATATTAACTGATATCAAAGCAACAAATGTTCCAATACGGATTTACAATATACGAATGTTAATTTTCAATCAGTAATCTTTCAGCAATTCTCTTGCCGAGCTTTAATGGTAATATTTATCGGGATTTCCAGGTAATGAAAAAAGAAAAGTACTTCCCTTTCCTTCTTCACTCTCAACCCACAATTCCCCTCCGTGTTTTTCCACAAAATCCTTGCAAAGGATCAGTCCCAATCCTGTACTGTACTCACCCTCAGTACCTTTGCGACTTGTGTTTACATCAAGCCGAAAAAGATTATCGATGAGATCTTTGTTCATTCCAATACCCGTATCTTTTATAGAAATTGTAACCGATCTATCCGGAAAATATTTTGCCGATATGGATATACTTCCGTGAACAGGAGTAAACTTCACTGCATTCGAGACTAAATTTCGTATGATAACGTTTAGCATATCGCCATCAGCAAAGACAACCAAGTCCCCGGGGATACTAAGGCTAACCACAATATCCTTCTTCTTAGCGGCATCCAGAACGGAAACCAATATTTCAGAAATTTTTGGCCTCAATAAGAACGATGTGGGAACAAAAATGGCTAAGCCCCTTTGCAAACGCGACCACTCTAAAAGATTTTCAAGTAAGCGGAAAAGATTTCCGGCTGAGTTCCGCATTAACCGGGCTGACTTTTGAATCTCGTCAGGGGACATGGAGGACGATTCCTGGGCCATTAACTCAGTCAATCCTAAAAATGCGCCAAATGGGCCACGCAGATCATGTGCAATGATAGAAAAAAATTTGTCTTTTTCAGCGTTAATTCTTTGAAGATCCTCATTTTTAAGCTGTATTTCCCTTTCAACCATTTTGCGTCTGGTAATATCTCTGGAAACCCCATATATCTCGATCGATGCATCTTTAGCAAGCTGATATTTTGTAACGGTTTCTACCCACTTGATGCTTCCATCTTTGCAGGTAAGTTGAATCTGGTCAATATAAGTGGTTCGTACACCATTTAAAAATTCACTTACACGAGTTGGGTAATCATTAAGCATCTTCTGAACCGATTCAGAAGATAACAATTTGTTAAATCCATGCGATATTGCTTCGGTTTGGTTATAACCGCTAAATTGAAACACGGATGGGCTAATGTAGGTCAAATTATCATGCGTGAAATTGTATATCCAAATTACATCTGAAATATTTTCGGATATAAAGCGAAATTTCTCTTCGCTTTTCCTCAATGCTTCTTCGGCAATTTTTCGGATTGTAATATCACGTATATTACATTGAATCACGTTTTTTTCATCTTCAGAATAGACATTGCTCACGAACTCAACATTGATCTTTTGTCCCAAAGATGTTTCGAACGGCAAATTTTCATACCTGACATATCGCTTTTGCTGCAATTCTAAAAACTTATCCTTATTTGCGGCGATATCTTTGAAGAACCCAAATTCCCAGATTTCTTTTCCAATGAAAGTTTCTTTGGAGTAGCCTAACAGATTAATCAAAAACGGATTAACATCCTCGATAATTCCGCTTTCTGCATCAAGAATTAAAATTCCGTCTTTTGCTGTTTCAAACAGACGATGATAGCGTGTTTCTGAAATCTTAATCGTTTCTTCTGTCCGTTTACGATCGGTGATGTCTGACGCAATAACAAGGCAATGTTCTCCATTCCCGGAAATGATGCCGGTAAGGAGAACATCAATTTGGATGTTGGGTTGATTTGTGAGGGATACTTCGCATATTACTTTGGTCTTGTTATCAAATATCTGGCTGAGAAAATTATGAAAGATTGGTTTAGTTTCGCGGGAGACAAAAAAATCAAACCTGCTTGCTTTTAATCTTGATCGCTCTTTACCAAGCATTTGAGATCCGCTAATATTTATCTCGATAATTTCACTTTGTCTTGAAAGCGTGAAATATCCCAATGGTGCGAAATCGTATAACTCAGTAAATTTATTTGTAACATCTTGTGCAACAGCTCTCGCCTCCTTAAGTTCCTCATTCTGTAATTCCAGTTCCACCTGGTGCACTTCGAGTTCATGAACCAATTTAAGAATATCGGGTTCTGAAAGTTGCTGATCTTTTACTGAAGATTTGTTTTTTAACAACTCTGACGCATTTTGGCGAAGGAGATTAGCTTCTTTATTTTCTGATCTTTTCATTATTAGTGCCTTACATCATTTATGAGTTTTCGGGTACAAATATAATTCTCATTACTGATTATACACACAAGTTAAAAAAAAGTTCCATAATTATGATTTATTTTTTCAAATTATCGGCTGCAAATTGTCAAATTATCTTAACATTTTATTCGTCCTGAAGGTTTTGAATATCAAATGAGTATATACAATTCTTATCTTTTATTATGTCTGCTTTAAATGTTGATAAACAGCTGATAAGTTAATTTCCTGTATTTTCAGTTTGCCTTGTCAAGGCAAATCTTTGCAGTCACTAATTAAGTGAAGGCACATCCATAGTTTGAATATGCAATGATTATTAATAATGCATTACACCTGGATTTTTCCATGCGATCTGGATATTTCAATTAATTAGTTCCTAACCTGTTAATTATGCAACATAATTAACGGAGTTTGAAAACCTAGATTGAATATTTTAACATCCTTATCCACAATCTTTTCCCACATTAAGTTTTCACATTGATTGCAAATTACTGATTTGCCATTCGACAAAGAATCAATTTTTACACAATCATCCTTAATAAATGGACAAATGAAGCTTTCCTCTTTATCTATCTTATGCATAATACTAATCATTTAGTTTCGCTAATATTAGACAATACAAAAATGAGGTGCCATTTTCAAATAAAGTTACACAATTCACATATTATAGTTAAATTCCCCATGTCAACCACAAAAAATATCAATTCATAAATAATGCAAATCAACAGATGTCGTATTATTTAAGATAACGATAAACGTAAGCAGAATTTCATTTTTTCAATTAGTTACTTTATGTAATTGCCATATATTCAAACATCAACAGTTTTAAGCCGCAACAAAGTTGATTTTTTTTCACAATTTTCTTCAAAAGGCTTGTTCGTTTGATAAATGAGACTACCTTTGCACCGCCTTTGAAAAACATAGGCACTGAAGGATGACTCAGTAGCTCAGCTGGTAGAGCACATCCCTTTTAAGGATGGGGTCCTGGGTCCGAATCCCAGCTGGGTCACCAGAATTATTATCCCTGCAAACAACAAGTTTGCAGGGATTTTTTATTAAGTGAGGTAATTCAATCTATATATTCGGGTAATAAATAAAGCCATTTGTGTTAACTGAATCAGCTGGCAGCGCATTCCGTTTCACGGAAGGGTCCTGGGTCCGAATCCCAGCTGGGTCACCAGAAAACGAGGAGAAGTCAAACGGCTTCTCCTTTTTTATTTTAGCAGATGACAAACATTGCGCTGTGTTTATCGTTTACATTTTATACAGCAATTTTTACCAAATCGCAAAAATCCAGGCAATATATTTTTCAATTCTCAGTAGCTAAATTTGGCAGAGCATTCCGTTATACGGAAGGGTCCTGGGTCCGAATCCCAGCTGGGTCACCAAAAATGAAGAAGAGAAGTCGTTATGGCTTCTCTTTTTTGTTTTAGCAACTGACAAACATTGCGCTATGTTTATCGTTTACATCTTATACGGCAATTTTTACCAAATCGCAAAAATCCAGGCAATATATTCTTTCAATTCTTCGTAGCTAAATTTGGCAGAGCATTCCATTATACGGAAGGGTCCTGGGTCCGAATCCCAGCTGGGTCACCAAAAGTAAAAGACACTTTACCGACAAATCAGGAAAAGCCTTCTAAATTCAACATTTAGAGGGCTTTTTTCTTTGCAAATCCTTTATGCCCTCCGATACATTCCATCTTCTGTCGCCGCTACTTTTATGGGATTACCCTGCGGTATACCCCACCATTCCATCCGCTTATCCGACTTGGGTGCCAGAAAGAATCTCCGGGTCACGGACAAAAAGAATGCAAAGGCAACCTGATGCGTTAAAGGTTCAGTCTTTGCATACTTTTTCATGCCTGTAATCATATCACCCTGTGAAAGTTATCCGCATCCATTTGTCATCCTGTTCTCTATTCTACTTTCCATTATGTGGCGTTGCTTGCGCTTTCCTAGCGGGATCAAACAATAGATAAAGTACTCGATACCTATTCGTAAAAGCTTAGTTGTGAGCTGTTATGAAAGTATATATTCAATACATTTACTAGCTCGAAAAACGCAATACAGGCGGTTAAGTCAGCAAATAATAACATGGTCACGCTTGAACCGCTCGATCTGACGGCAAATTGGAAGATGGTCAACAAATTTCTCAACCAGGATATTGGAAAGAAGTCTTGCCCCGGCAATATCTTTGTCAATTGGTCGTGCCGGAAGATTGGCCACGATGATTTCTTCACTATTTAAAAAGGGCATATATGTTGCGGATATATTTTCGAACAAATAGTTTTGCCAGCGTAAAATCCAGCTCACTGGTAATTTCCTGTTCAATGCATTTAAGCCCAGTGGTGTCCTGCTCCGGCTCCAAGTGGATCTCCTCAACGGGAAGATGAGAAGGAAGCTCCAGTCGGCCTTGATGATTCTCTCTTAAAGAAGCTTTCTTCCGGTTATATTTTATAGTCTCGGTTGGTTGTTCTGCTATGGGCTGCTCCGCAACGTCAAAAGGAAGTGTCATCTGATGGACATCTGAATTGGCAATGAAACGCTGCCGTTTGGCGCCAAACATCAGCCGCTTTAGCTAGTCCTAAAGAAATTCGAGGTATTTTAACTCCTCTTTGGTTTTTGTACGGATTGTTGAACAAGTTCAGAGATATTCCTTTCAAAATCAGCATCAGTTTTTACCGGCTGATTTCTACTGAATTTTGCGATTTTTCGATCAATGGCATCTCAAAAGTTCCCTGTTCGATCCGCTTGTGCCAGATCGCAAATCCGGTCTGGTCCCAAACCAAAATCTTGATCATTGTCCGTGGCCGGTTAACGCAAATAAAGATATCACCCGAGAGTGGATTTTGACCAGGTTTATTGGTTGCCAGTCCACCTAGTCCATTGAACCTTTTGCGCATATCGGTCGGAAGACAGTAATTAATCATATTACTCTTCAATTTTTTGAGTCTCCAACGGAACTGTAAAATAAAAGTTACTTCCCTTTCTATAAACACTTTCTACCCAAATTTTCCCTTGATGTGATTCGATGAATTCTTTACAAATAATAAGTCCAAGGCCAGTTCCAACCTCATCATCGGTTCCCTTTGACGATAAATTTTTATCTAATTTAAAAAGTTGGTTAAGCTGATCTTCGTTCATTCCAATACCCGTATCCAAAACGGCAAATTTTAAGTTGTTCGATTCGGTATAAGCCTTTACGGTAACACTTCCTCCCCTTTCAGTAAACTTGATTGCATTTGTTACCAGGTTCTGCAAAACAGAACTAATCATGTTTGAGTCAATTGTGGCTGTTATGTCGTCATTTACGTTCCAATCAAGGTGTATTTCTTTATTCTGGGCAATTGGAGCTATAATCATCATAGTATTGGAAACAAGTTCATCAATTTTGACTGACTTTGGGGTATATTTCATTTTACCATTCTGCATTCGGAACCAAACAAGTAAATTTTGCAGCAGATTTAAAATACGTTTTGCCGATTGACGAACAATTAGGGAGTATTCCATACATTCTTCTTTATCCTCATTTTTTACTGCCACAGTAAGCATTTGACTAAATCCTAAAAGTGCATTAAATGGATTCATCAAATCGTGGCTAATAATCGAGAAAAACTTATCCTTCTCGACCAAATCTTTCATTACCTTTTTGTTTAGCTCAATAATATGGTTTTGAAACCTATCGTTTTTATGAGCCAGAAACAGAATATACGAGGCAAGAATGCATGCCAAAAGCATTAAAACAATCAATATATTTTGAAGAGAATCGGCAAAATTCTGGACTGAATTTAAAAATGAGTTGTTTTGTTTTACTTCCTGAAGCTTTATACTGTTTTTAATTTCATTAATTAATTTACGTACTTCAGCTATCAGATTGTTGTTAAGTTTAATTAATTTAAGTTCACTCTCTTTTAACTCCTGAACCTTTTGCATTAATTCCCGGATATTGGTTGGATTGGCACCTGCTTTTTTAGCTTGTAATGCTTTCAGTAATTGTTTCTGAGAAGTATTCTGTTTTAGGTTATTTAATTCTTCAGGAGATTGAACCCGCAATTTGGTATTTACATTTTGTTGGATTTTTTCTCCAACGATCGCGCTCTTTATTTTTCCTAAAAGACCTTTTTTGTATGTCTCTTTTGTCTCTGTAATACTCAATGTGTCAACTATTTCTTCCGATCGGCTACCGATATAACTTTCTATTTCAATTTGATTTTCTTCCAGACTCCCGACCGAAGATATCAGAGAATCTGTTATCAATTTTAATCTCACGTATATATCTGCCTCTTTAGTCTTTTCCTCAAAAATCTGAGTAATGAGATTTTCTTCCTCTTTTGATGAGCTTGAAACTGTTTGCTGTAGCAACTCGATATTTTCAGTAAGGGTTTTGACCTGTGTTTTATAATCTTCAAAAACCGTTTTTTCAAATGTTGCGCAATATTCCTTGAATCGGACCTCAACCAACAAAAGCGATTCAGTAACACTTTCAGTTTTTAATATTTTTTCACGATTTTGTTGAGACAAGTTCAAAGCTGATTGTATCCTAGCTTTTTCATCAATAAGGCCAAATATCATAACAACAATTAGCACAAGAATTAATAACATCAAAATAGTTGTTACAATTAAGCGTGTTGATAATTTAAATTTGACCATCTAATAAACCCTCCCTATTGATTATAACTTGTATTTTCCCCTTGCAAAATTCGAAAATATCTCGCAAAAATTTACAACGACCAACTATACTATATCTATACAGTCGTTTTATCATTTTATATATCAGTCATTAAAAGAATTGTAGCCTGATAAAAAAAACCTTAATTATCTATCAGAAGAAGGTAATCTATAAGATTGTCTTCATTAACTAAGTTGAGTTTTTTTCGCAATCGATATCTTGCAACATCAATGCTTTGAGGATTTTGAAAAGTAAGAATCGCTATATCTTTAGAAGACAGGCCCGACCTTAACAAAGCGCACAGTTTGCGCTCATTGGGAGTTAATTTTGGAAATTTTTCAAGCAAAACTCTATAAAAAGAATCAAAAACATTCTCGAATCGTGTTTCAAAATCGTTCCAGATTTGTTCCGTCATGCTTATCTTAAACTTATTCCTAATCTGGCGAATCAGTTCCTGTCCCTCTTTATTTGTATGCGGCAGGATTTTTACAAGATCATTTATCAAACTGTTGTTCATTTCATTTAGATGTATCAACTTCAATGTACTCGAAATTAGTTCAATCTTCTTCGTACTAACAATGTCTTCATTGGCTTTTTTGAGATCTGAAATATCTGTAAATACAGTAATTATGCCAATAGGATTATCCTGATTGTCAAAAACTACATTTTTAGAGATTATGAATATTTTATTTCCAGGGAAAGCATTCTTTTCATAAGATAGTGCTAACCTGTTTTGAACCAACTCAACATCTTTCTGGACATGAAAACCCACTTCTTCACTCAAAAAGTGCCGGTAAACCGACTTTCCAATCAAATTCGTTTTATGAATATCCAAAAGTAGTTCGTAGAATTTATTACACATAAGTAAAATACCCTCCACGGAACAATATATCACCGGATGTGGAATACTTTCAAGCAAAGAAGTAATAAATATATTTTTATTCTCCAGATAGTGGTATTGCTCCTTCAATGTCTTCAGGGTTTCAGATAATAATAAAATATTCCTGACCCGTGCATTTAGTTCAAGTCTATCAAAAGGCTTCTTTAGAAAGTCAATTGCCCCAACCGACATGGCAAATGCCAAATCTTCAGACGAAGTCATCACACCAGTGATCATTAAAACCGGAATATTTTTAGTCGCTTCTTTTTTTTTGAGCACTTCCAAAGTATCAATACCATCCATGACAGGCATATTCCAATCCAGAAGTATTAAATCGGGGAAATGCTCGTTAACCTTTTCGAGGCACTCCTGCCCATTGGTTGCTGTGATTATTTGAAAATTAAAATCTTTCAGCATTTTATCGTAAAGCCTAAGATTCAGAGGCTCATCATCAACAAGCAGTAGTTTAGAATTACTCATCGCTCAATTATTTTATTTTCCAATTTTGCAAATTAAATGAACAGCAATAAAACAGTTTCTTCTGAAAAAATTACTACCCATTATTTTTCAAAAGTAACTTTTTTTGCTCTTTTCACTTCTGAAATGCCTAAAGAAAACACAAGCCTCATATCGATTGTGAACAGTAAATACTAAAGATCAGATCTGTTTCTTTTCAAAAAAGCTTTCGTAAAGTTCCATACAACTATAATTTCATTAATAGACAGATGTATTTCAGTAGATTACATTTTATGTATAGATGTTGTATTGTTGGATGTATAGACGTTGCTATATCTGAAATCACAATAATCAAAATAATTTTTTGGACTTTTGTCAGAGATTATTTTAACATATCACACTGTAAAGATTGTACGCTCAACTTTAGAAAAAATAGCAATGAAAAAGAATATAGCAGAATTTATTGGAACATTTTGGCTTGTCTTTGGCGGCTGTGGCAGTGCACTGTTAGCTGCCGGATTTCCCAATGTAGGAATTGGATTGGCGGGAGTTTCTCTCGCATTTGGATTAACCATAGTTACAATTGCCTATTCTTTAGGTCATATTTCAGGCGCTCATCTTAATCCGGCAGTCACAATCGGTTTGTGGATAGGAGGACGGTTCGGTACAAAAGGAGTACTACCTTATATTATCTCTCAGATAGCCGGAGGAATTTTGGCCGCGACTGTTCTTTATTTTATTGTAACAGGAAACGGTTCATCAATTGGCTCTTTTGCTGCCAACGGTTACGGTGAGCATTCTCCTGGTAATTACAGTTTACTCTCAGCCATAATCACTGAATTTGTTATGACTTTTATGTTTTTACTTATCATACTGGGAGCAACCGATGAAAAAGCTCCCAAGGGTTTTGCTGGTTTGGCAATTGGATTGACCTTAACATTGATTCATTTGGTAAGTATCCCGGTAACAAATACTTCCGTCAACCCTGCCAGAAGTATAAGTCAGGCCATATTTGTTGGAGATTGGGCTTTGTCTCAACTTTGGTTATTTATCGTCATCCCGATTGCAGGAGCAATATCAGCCGGACTAGTATACAAAGAATTGGGGGAATGACAAGGATAGTAAAGTCAATAAATATATTGATAATTTAAAATATTAGGATAACTAAAAATTCAAAAATATGAAATCATTTAACAAAACGATCACTCTACTGCTTTGCAGTATAATACTATTGAGCAGTTGCTCATCAACCAAAAACGCTACGAAGGGTGGTGTCATTGGCGGTGCTAGTGGTGCACTTCTGGGCGCCGGAATTGGCGCATTAGTTGGTCACGGAAAGGGTGCTGCGATCGGAGCAGTCGTTGGTGGTGCCGTCGGCACGGGAGCTGGAATTGTAATTGGTAAAAAAATGGATAAGCAAAAAGCTGAACTTGAAAAGATTGAAGGTGCGCAGGTTGAAACTGTAACCGATGCCAATAATTTGCAGGCAATTAAAGTTACTTTCGATAGTGGAATCTTATTTACTACCGGGAAAAGTGACTTAAACTCAAGCTCAAAAGCTGCATTGAGCAAGTTTACAACTACGTTAAAAGAAACACCGGAAACAGATGTAACCATTTATGGACATACTGACAACACTGGTTCCAGAGAAGTAAACGAACAATTATCAAAAAACAGGGCTGCTTCGGTTGCAAATTTCCTTAATTCCAATGGAATTTCGTCTGATCGGATGACCACTGAAGGTAAAGCATTTGATGAACCTGTTGCAGACAACTCAACAGCTGATGGAAGAACAAGGAACCGCAGGGTCGAAATCTTCATTACCGCTAACAAACAAATGATCAACCAGGCTGAACAGGGAACATTAAAATAATCCAGCCAAAAATCAATTAGTCAAAAATTAAAATGCTTATCTGCAAACCGTTCTAATCCAATAGAGGTAAAATAAGGATTTTTTAATAATATTTGCAATGAAGATCCCCGTACGCTTGCGGCGGGGATCTTGGTGGACAATTTATTGTTTTATCTCACCGCAAACGGCGGGGAATGTATCCTGTAAAGATTAAAAATTGCATATATTGCTGATATTTATTATATTTATAGCATAAATGTTATGTTGTGAATATACTTGAGTTCATTCAGAGATTTCCAGATGAGGGTACTTGTCGTTTAAAATCTAAGGAACAAAGAGACAAAATCGGTATAGTTTGCAGTAAATGTAATTGCAGTAAATGTAATGTAAAGAGCATTATTGGCTTGAAAATAAACTTTGTTACCAATGTAAGCGCTGTCATCGACGAATATCATTACGTTCAGGTACTGTGATGCAAAGTTCCAAATTACCTTTTCGATATTGGTTCGTTGCCATGCATTTGCTCATTTGTGCAAAGAAGTCTTTCTTAACGGAAGAATTACGTCGTCAATTAGGACATAAACGTTATCAACCTGTTTGGGAAATGGCAAACAAACTTCGGGATGTTATGGGTAAACGCGATAATGGGTATCAACTTTCAGGGCAAATGGAAATAGACGATGCTTTCTACACGACAGAAATATTCCGGGATCAAAAGGATAAACCTTTGAAAAGAGGGCGTGGGAGTCAAAGCAAAAATAAAGTGCTTGTTATAGCTGAAAGTGCTTTTGTGAACCCACCAAAGAATACCTGTAAGCCCCAAAGTGTGAAACACATTAAGATGCAGGTTATTAAGGATCTGAAATGTAGAATATGCTTTTCATAACCTTAAAGGCTAAAATATCCCTTCGTTTCTCCTGTTGTAAGTATGGTAATCTCTTCCTGGAACAGTGCAAAATGATGTTCCAGAACGTTGTCCAGATAGCTGAACAGAGAGAGTTCATTACCGCCGATAACCCGCACGATTTTTAGGATGCGGTCATGGTATTCTTTGCGGATATAGACTGTTTTGCCTTCCCGTGCAGTGATACCGCCAGCCCCGCGGATAAACAGTTGGGGTACGGTGGTCAACCATACCTCATTTTCAAGCATGAGGAGACATCGGGCGCGATCATTCCACATCGTTTCCTTGCGGGTGGATTGTGAAGGCAAATTAATAAAAGACAGTTTCGAGTATAAGCGCAGTAAGGGGATTACCGAATTGTTGGAACAGAAATACGGGTTGATTCCTGCACAGGCGCAGAAGCAGCCAGAACTATGGCAACTCACACCGGTAGATCCTGCGCAAGACAACCTTAAAAAGCAGATTTCTGCGGTAGTAAAACCATTGGCATCCATGTATAAGTTTCAATCGCTGGGAGAATACCGGGCTTTGCTTTCACTGTATAATATCGGACTGGAGGAAGTCAAAAGAGAAGTAAGGGGAAAACCGTACAGAGGATTGGTATATTCGGCATTGGACAAGGATTGGGAAAAAGTTGGTACACCGCTTAAATCCTCACTGTTTGGTAAGTGGGTTGGTTATGATGGGTTGGAAAACCATATGGGAAAATCGGGCAAAGAGATAAAAGAGCAAGGCCTCATGGAACGCACGCGGGCGGTAGTGTCTGGCATTGTTAATACCTCCCGCAGCGAAAGCGAGTTACGGGCGAAGTTACAGTCAGTTAACATTGACCTGGTAGTGCACCGTAACGACCAGGGGCGTATCTATGGGATTACCTTTATCGACCACAATGACCGCTATGTATTTAACGGTTCCCGACTCGGGAAAGAGTTTTTAGCCAATGTGTTTAATGATCGTTTCGGCGGGGTACTGGCGGCAGGTATGGATTCCCAGACGGTTTCATGTGAACGTTCGGATGACACCCAACAAACAATACAGCCGGGAAACAAACTTTCATCCCATATGTTGGTTGAAGAAATGATTGAATCGGCAGGCAGCCTGTTTTCGGTCTTTTCTCCGGGACCTGCCGGGCATACGGATGATAATCAGCCTATGGTGCGCAAACGGAAGAAAAAAAGGCGAAGCGACGGGAGGCAAGATGGGAATTCGTCACTGGTTAAATGATCTTAATGAACCGTATACAAGAACCATATATAATTACGCCAGTAATTGCAGTGTGAGAGTAGCACTGGCGAGGTTACAATCCTGTCAACCGTCTAATTCGATTGTAAGCATTTCGCATCAAAATCCTTCGAGGGGATTGAAAATTGAAATTTACTTCCTTTACCTGATTCGCTCTCCACCCAAATTATTCCTCCGTTTTTTTCCACGAATTCTTTACAAAGTAGCAATCCTAAACCCGAACCTTTCTCGTTTTCTGTGCCCCGGGTTGTAAAACTATTTTCTATTTTAAAGAGTTTTTCAATAATTTCTTTTTTCATTCCTATACCCGTATCAGCAACTGAAACATTAACTTGTTTGTTCTTTATTTTGGCTTCAATATCGACTTCCCCATTTTTAAAAGTAAATTTTATGGCGTTTGAAATCAGGTTACGAAGTACCGTGCTTAGCATTTTCTCATCTGCAGTGATAAATATATCCTGATTTGTGTGATTAACCAATGTGATATCTTTTTGATCAGCGTTATGTTTCAAATTTTCAATTTCATTTTTTATAAGGGTATTAAATAAAAATGTCGTTGGTTCAAACTGAATATGGTCTTGTTGCATTTTTGCCCAATCGAGGAGGTTTTCTAATAACCTGAAAGTTTGTCGTGCCGATGTATTGATGATACCAGAGTATTCTACAATCAAATCAATATCGAGATTCCGAGCTTCATTTTTTAGCATTTCGCTAAAGCCAAGAATTACATTGAAAGGATCTTTAAGGTCATGAGCGATGATAGAGAAGAATTTATCCTTGGTGGCGTTGAGTTCTTTTAAGTTGTTGGTTTGATTTAAAAGTTGTGCTTCGAACTGCTTACGCTCAGTGATGTCACGGGTTACGCCAAGGACTGTCACTGAACTTAGGTCATCTCCTGATAACGGGTAAACGATTACTTCTGTATACAATATAGAGCCGTCTTTACGATAATACTCAAGCTCTCCCCGAAAGCTCTCCAGAGGTAAGCCAGATTCAAAAGCAGAAATGAGTTTCTGTAGATAGCCCACGGATATGGCTAAAGAATCAGCTGTGAGTATCTTCTCTGGCGACTGATGCATTGCCTCCTCCACCGTGAGGCCACGCAATTGCTCTACTGCTGGACTGATATAGGTAATTGTACCGTCAAGTTTCTGTGTCCAAACGACATCTCTCGCATGGTCAGTCAACAACCGGTAGCGCTCTTCCTTGATACGTAGCTCATCTTCAGCCCGCTTTCGTTCAGTGATATCAAGGGAAAGGACAAGCATACCTTCTCTCACTGGTACAATATTTAGTCCAAACCATTTAACAATGCCATTTTCAAATGAATAAGAAGATTCAAATTTCAATGAAGTGCGCTCTCTCATGCATCTACGATACATAGTAAAGATTTCAGTGTTCTCGATCTCCGGAAACATCTCCATAAACGTTCTTCCAATGAGATTTTCAGGTTCTTGAAAGGCCTGATGAGCTGCAGCTTTATTCACATAAAGATAAGTCCAATCAAATGCAATAATCATAAGTCCCTCCATTAAATTATCTAGTGCCTCCCTGAATCTTAATTTGGATAAATCAATTTCTTTTATGCCATTTTTGTTGAAAACATTCCCTTGATCAAATGATTGCTTTACCTCATTATATGCTTTTTGGAGTTCGACCAACTCGTTTTGCAGCTCATCCTTGGTTTTCTCTTGATTTTTCATATTTTTTTACTTTGTTTTCAGACAAATGAATCGTTCCATTGATATTTTTCAACTGCCGAATAGTTCCCTTATTATTTAACTTACTTATAGCAGCTAAACGACAAGTTTAATTTTTCCCAGAAGGTATGAGTCCCTTATGCACCAGATTATTTATCCTATAGCATACAATGGAACGTTACCCCCTTATACCCCTACAAGATAAAACATTAATCGATAACTACAAACATTTCAAAGAACTATTTTTGTCAAAATATCATTAAATCAGTATCGTTAGAAGATTTCCTTAACTAAACGACATTGATATGCAATGATTCAATCAATTTTCTTACTTACATTCAAGAATTGATTGTTAACCAAAAATTATTGTACCGTTGAATTACAGTCCTATAATTTTAAATTCAGTACGACGGTTCTGGCGGTGTTCCCAGTCGGGACAGTTCTCCCCATTCTTGCAATGGTTGATGATCTGCGTTTCGCCGTATCCTTTGGCAATGATCCGCGACCGATCTATCCCTTTGGATACAATGTAATTAACTGCCGAATCAGACCGTTTCTGAGATAAACGCATATTATACTGATTGTTACCCCTTGCATCGGTATGCGAACCCAGCTCTACCTTTATCCCCCGTTTATCGTTCATAACCTGCACCAGCTTATCCAGTTCAATTTCCGATTCGGACAGAATGTCCCACTTGTCATAGTCGTAATTAATGTTCTTCAGCACAAAGCTCTTTTCGACTTCCTTGTGGCACAGTAGTACCGGCTGCCCGGTACGGGCAACCGGTACCCGCCCCTTCAGTATCCGGCTGCGCGCGATAATATCCACCCGGAAAATATCGTCACTTCCGGTCCCCTGGCGGTTCGAACTTAAGTACCCCACCTCCAGGCTCGTGCCTATAATCAAACCAAAATCATCAAATTGCGTATTGATCTTCTCTCCTGCATTCTTTACCTGGCTTATCTTTGGAAAGGTGGTGTACCAGATGTCCAGAAAACCATAGCAACCTGGGTGCCCGTTCGAAGCAAACGATAACAACCCTCCCGGCAAAAACGTCGGGAACATCTCGTTGCCTGTGGTATTGACCACTTCGCCCAAATTGACCGGCATGCCCCACTGCCCGGATTTGCGAACACTCATGTACAAATCTGACTGACCTCTGCCCCCAGGCATATCGCTCGAAAATACCAGCGTATCGCCCATTGCGCTTATGGCTGGGTGCGCATAATGATAACGTTTGTCGTTAAAGGGTAGTTCTCCTGTCTTTTCCCATTCCCCCGATTCCCGTTTCATTATAACCAACTTCAGGCGAATGTTGGTACGCGGAACCATACGCCTAACCGAATCAGGATTGGACGTATTGCTCTGAGTGACAAACAACTCCCCTGTTGCCGCACAATACGAGACCGGACCCTGGTGGTAATCGTTGCCCAACCCGGGTACTAGCTGTCTGCCGATACCTTTTTTGATTTGTCCCCGGGTATCCAGCGGTACCTGATACTGGTTGTAAAATGCTATATTCTTTCTCAGCCTGCTTTGCTTCTCCCACCACGATTTGCGAACCGACGAATAATACAACTGGCTGCCTATAATGCAGGGCGATATATCGCTGGCTATGCTATTGACCGAATCGGGGTGCTCGATAATAAAATCTGCATGATCGAAGAGTGTTACCCCTTGACCAAAGGCTTGTCCTGTTACCATCAATAATGCCCAAACTATAAGTATTGTAATCTTTCTCATACCTCTGTCTATATATTTTTTGAATATATGTTTGCTTTTACTGTTTTGTGTTGTTATACGGGTAATGGTTATAACGAATGACTAATTATTAATGACAAATTGTTCCTGTCCGGAATTACTGCTGCTCTACCTCATTACCACCACATTACACTTTGGTCAAAACATTCGTGGAGTACTCCATTTCCTGCGGGAACCTATTTCGTAAGAAATCATCAGTTCATGCGAGCCGCTGTTGTAACTTTGGAGCCTTGTGGTGGTAAAATCTACCGAATATCCCAACCTGAAACGGCGGTCGATTACCCACTGGATCAGAAAACCGTATGAATCGCCCGTGCGGTACATTGCCCCCAACCATAACTTATCCATCATCAGGAAGTTTCCCGTTAAATCCAGTTCGATTGGTGCGCCTACTATCGCCTTTGCCAAAAACGTAGGCTTAAACTTCAGATCATGACTCAACTGGAATACATATCCCCCCTGAAGGTAAAAATGACGTATCTCTGAATACGACGAATAATTGGTATTGCTTTTCTCAAAGTCCGGCTCCATAATCTTAGGGACGGCAAGCCCAAGGTAATAATCCTGCGAGTATAAAAAGGCTCCCACCCCAAAATTGGGCAGGTACTTCGAATCTATATTTTCAAATGTCTCCTGCAACTCATCTGGATTCTGTTGATAGCTGGTAAGTGGATTGCTGTAATGGGTCAACCCTGCTTTTAGTCCCAGCCGAAGATATGAACGCTCGCCTACACGCAGACGGTACGAATAATCGCTCATTAATGATAGATGCTGTTCTTGGCCTATCTTGTCGCTTATTACGTTCAGACCCCAGGCCACCTTCTCATTACGTGTGGGCGACTGGACTGAAAATGTGTAGGTGTGTGGCCCTCCGTCCATCCCGACCCACTGGTAACGGCCCAGTACCATAAATCCAAGGCTCTCCCAACTGCCTGCATAGGCCGGGTTGATGGTTTGTGTATTAAAATTGTATTGCGTGTACATCGGGTCCTGCTGCCCAAACGAGACTTTTACCACAAGCAGCAACACCAGGACTCCTATGGCTTTGGTGATTTGTATTTTGTGTTTCATACGTATATTTTTTGTTTTTTTATCTATGATTTGACTCCTGATCTTTTCCCCGGCAAACATCTCGTTGAGAGAAAGTTATTACGGGTTCCTCCCGAAAATAACCTCTATCACCGGTTGTTTAACCTTTCGCTCCGGTTACCTTTTCAGGAATATATAACCAGACTTGCCTTTAGTTCCGTCTTTCAGATCAAGGATATAGAAGTAGGTGGACGATGGAAGCTTCTCACTTCCAAATTTCCCTATGGTTCCTTTCTGATTGCAGCTTCCGTTCCACCAGGCATTCTGCCCCAGCAGATTGGTGTTGCCGTAGTGTTCCTGTCGATACAGCAAGTTGCCCCAGCGGTTGTAAATCTCAAGAGTAGCATCCGGGTAGCGGTCTATACACCTTATCTTCAGGTAATCCTGGATTCCATCGTCGTTCGGGGTAAAAATCTCCGGTATAAACAGAGCGCATATCTCGTCGATAGTCTTCTGGTCTTTGTTATTCCCGCTGTCTGGATCCGAGAGGTCGCCCATTACTGTGGCTACGTTCATGTAATCACCCGAGCTGTTTACCTTTACTGATATGGTTAACTCTGCTACTGAATCGTTTTCCATCGTTCCGACTGTCCACTTCCCACTTGACCTGTCATAAGTACCCTGACTGGTTATAGAGCTTATATAAGTGTATCCCGACGGAAGCTTGTCACTAACGATCACTCCTGTGGCCTTGGCTGGCCCCTGGTTTCTTACCGTTACAATGAAGTTAATCGTTTCTCCTACCTTCGGCTCCGGATTATTCACTTCTTTCGAAATACTCAAATCACTCTGTGCGTTTGGATTTATTGTTATTGTAGAGATATTGTTGCCCATATCCGGATCATATTCTTTACCTTTTATTTCTGCTGTGTTGGTATAATTACCTGTAGCATTTACTTTGGCTGTGATGGTAAGAGTCGCACTTGCCCCGGAAGAAAGTATACCAATTGTCCAATCGGGTAATGTCCAAGTTCCTGTAGTGATGGTGCCATTCAAATAAGCATATCCTGTTGGAATAATGTCGCGAATCACAACCCCGCTTGCATTGCCCGGTCCATTATTGCTCGCTACAATAGTAAAGGTAACTGTACTACCTATCTCTGGATTACTGTTGCTGATTGTTTTGATAACTTTCAGGTCGCTAACTGCCACAGGAGTTACCGTTGGTCTATCTCCCGTGTTGCTGCTGCCGTCGGATTTGTCTGTCACCGTATTGCCGTTCGGGTCTTGGGCGGTGGCCGTGGCCTGGTTGGTCACACTGCCTGCCGTTACTTCAGCTTCCGTAATGGTATAGTCCGCCGTAAAGGTGTTCCTATCTGTCGCTTCCGCAGCAAAAGTAACTATCGGCCCGCCGATTACTGTTACCAATGGGTCGCTGACCATCACGTTGGTCAAGACTACGCTGCCGGTGTTGGTTACCGTGAAAGTGTAACTGATATGATCGCCTGCATTGCCCTTGATGCCGTCGCCATTGGTGTCAACCACCGTGCCGGTTTTGATAAGGGCAATAGCGATACTTTGTATTGTGATATTAACTTGTGTTGTACTACTGCAATCCCCATCCACATCACACAATTGATAGGTAAAAGTGTCACTTCCGTTATAGTTTGCATCCGGAGTATAGGTATACGTCCCGTCCGGGTTGAATACCAGAGTTCCGTGTTCAGGATCAGTAGTTACTGACCAGACATTACCGCCATCTCCGCTTGGCGTATCATTACCAGCCACGTTGCCGGTTAACGGGGTATCTTCGTTGGTTGATACGTTGTCGGCTACTGCTACCGGAACATCGTTTATACTTTCCACATTGATAGTTACAGTAGCTGTACCGGTATCCCCATCAGCATCGGTAATGGTATAGGTAAAAGTGTCACTTCCGTTATAGT
>JAATGF010000046.1 GCA_015654795.1 Bacteroidales bacterium | reverse complement strand
TGAAATACTGACACTTATAACGATAAAAGAAGAATTAAAGCATAGCTATTGCATAAAAAAATTTAATAATATATTAAATAGTAATATGCGTTAGCTATGCATTAGCTATGCATTAGGCAGCAGATTACTATTATATGTAATTGATATATAGAAATATATAAGAATAAATTACTATGCAACCGGAATATCTCTTGTCCAATCGGGCGGGGTGACTGATTAATCTGGGATTTTAAATCCCTGTTCTCATTTTTCAAGCTATCAACCACCTTTTCAATATTTTGTCAGTCCGTTTTATGAAAGCATCGATTTTTTTCTTCTATGGATAATGGCTCTGTCATTCACAGGCAAAGGCCAACAAACAATTTGTCGTACACCCTTTACTTTTTTTAGGAATAAACACAACCAATTTAATCTTAAATTTGTCAGCTAAAACAGATTTGATGGTTGAGATATGTGCGTTGGCTTCGGGCAGTAATGGAAATTGCTACTATATTGGAAATAAAGAGGATGCTATTCTGATAGATGCCGGTATTAATTGCAAACAGATCCTGACCCGGATGAAGACGAAAGGGCTCGATCCTTCAAAGATCCGGGCAATCTTTATTACGCACGAACACAACGACCATGTTTGCGGAGCACGTGTACTTGGAAAAAAACTCGACATCCCTATCTATATGACTAAGGGAACTTATGAAGGGCTCTATTTAACCAATCAGCCGCTTGCCGTACGATTTATCCATCCTGGCGAGCCAGTCATGATGATTCCATTTATAATCCATCCCATTTTGAAGAACCACGACGCAAAAGAACCGACTTCATTTCGCGTTGAGCTCCAGGGGGTGAATATCGGAGTCTTCACCGATATCGGATTGCCTTGCAGCAATGTAACCTCCCACCTGCACGAATGTCAGGTCCTCTTTTTGGAGACAAACTACGATGAAAAGATGCTCTGGGAAGGATCATACCCCTATCATTTAAAACAACGCGTTGCTTCCGATGTTGGACATTTATCAAATCTACAGGCCGTAAATCTATTGTCCGAATATGCAGGACCCGATTTAAAATGGGTATTGCTTAGTCACTTGTCCGGTGAAAACAACACGCCCCAAATTGCTTACGATGCGCTCAAACATCTTAAAGACCGCTACAACATTGTGCTCACTTCGCGAAAGGAAGCCAGTGAAATGATCACGCTGATGAGCTCCGTTGATTGATCGGTATTTTTTCAGGAATTTGTCTTCCAAAAGAATTCGTTTTTCAAAAAAATCGTTAAATTTACAACACAAGATAAACAAATCTTATGATCTTGTTCAATTTCATTTTGTGAATCATTTATCTTTTAAAATCAGACAAATATGGGAAGACAAGCAATTTCTGTCGCATCAGTGGATGTCGAACAACTATTACAAATATTGAATGCTGCTCTTTCAGAAGAGTGGCTCGCCTATTATCAATACTGGATTGGGGCAAGATTAATGGAAGGGCCTATGAGAAGTGAGGTAGAACCCGAGTTGTTACTTCATGCTGATCAAGAACTTAACCATGCCGTTCTTTTGGTAAGCCGGATTATTCAGCTGGGTGGAACTCCTGTAATAAATCCTTCAGAGTGGACAAAACTGGCCCGTTGTTCTTATGATGAACCCTCTGATCCTTATATTGAAGTTATTCTGGAGCAAAACCTGAAAGGGGAAAGATGTGCAATACAACGGTATAAGGAAATAGCCGATTTAACCAATGGTAAAGACCATACCACTCATCAAATGGCTGTTACAATTCTTAATGAAGAGATCGAACATGAAAACGATATTGAAGATTGGTTAACCGACATCCGAAGAATGAAAGAGGAATTTAAAAAAATGAGATTTTAGATTCACGTATCAACAGATTATTAAAAAGGACTTCATGTTGACATTTTGCATACATGAAGTCCTTTTTTATTATCCGGCTGATTTGTTTGGCAGTAATTTTATGCGCTTCTTTTTCAGGTTTAAAAGCCTTTGATTGAAAACAATATATCTTCCATCAACCCATTGAAAACCCAATGCGTAGAAAAAGAAAATCAGTTAAGTAAGATGAATAAAATAATCTCGTATTTACAAAAGTGGGAAAGGGCGATGGGGAGAAAAGGCGATGGGGCGAGTATGTCTTTGTCGTACATTCACGTTTACTTATTCCCATTACTTACAAACTTTTTAGTTAAATTTAGCAAGTCAAAAAGGGCATAAAAAAACAAAAATGGCGGTGACAATTATTGAAAACAAAGTATTCGAAAAAGATAATTTCTCTGAAAAGGGACTTGAGAAAGCAGAATATGAAAGCTGTAAATTCAGAAGTTGCGATTTTTCAAATTCAGATTTATCTAATATCACATTTATTGACTGCGAATTTGATCATTGCAATTTAAGTATGACAACGGTCAAAAATACAGCGCTCAAAACAGTGAAATTCACGAACTGCAAGCTTTTAGGTTTAAACTTCAGTGATTGCAATAATTTTCTGCTGTCCCTCTGTTTTGAGAACTGCCTTTTGAATCTGGCATCTTTCTACAAACTTAAACTGAAAGGAACTAAATTTAAGAACAGTAATCTTCGGGAGGTTGATTTTACGGAAGCAGACTTAACCAACTCCATTTTTGATAATTGTGACCTCGACAGAGCAATATTTGAACGAACATTATTAGAAAAAGCCGATTTTCGCACATCCTATCAATTCTCCATTGATCCAACTGTAAACCGTATCAAAAAAGCGAAATTCTCAAGAAATACACTTTCCGGATTACTGGACAAATTCAATATCGAGGTAGAATAATTGGCACTAATCTGCCAACTATTTTAATTGGGGATAAACTCACTTTTCAGCAGGCTAAATACTTTTAAATCGAAAAAGAGATCGTGGTATCGCTCACCGCTTCGTTCAATGCCTTCATAAATAAAACCTAACCGCAAAGCAACTTTTTCGCTCAGATCATTGCCTGTTGCACATCGGATCGTAACTCTGTTCATCCCCATTTTCCCGAAAGCAAGTTCGATTAAAACTTTGCATGATCTGTGAATAATTCCATGACCAGTCATATCGTTGATCAGCCAATATCCAATTTCTGTCTTTTCGTTGACCCTGTCTGTATTATGAAAACCAATTATGCCTGCGAAATCGCCTTTGAACCAGATGGTATAAACCTCATTCCGGGTTTCATCCCGGTGCGAAACAACATTTTGGATAAATGCCTCGGTA
Organism: Bacteroidales bacterium; assembly: GCA_015654795.1. Lineage (GTDB taxonomy): Bacteria > Bacteroidota > Bacteroidia > Bacteroidales > Prolixibacteraceae > JAAFHB01. The sequence continues at coordinate 11,759 of JAATGF010000046.1, read as the reverse complement.
TCTTTGACTTCTTTGGTGTAATCAACGAAAGGTAACCACCTTCCCAAATGGGAACGATTCTGATCAATTGCATTAAAAATAGTCACAGCATCGCTGGCATTAAGCTGCTCGAGCAATATTTCATTTGACACAACGATACTTTGCATTTTGTACGGGTGTAAAAAACCCGGACATCAACAGCCCGGGTTTTTAATTATTATTTTCATCTACTTCTCCTTCTCATTTCGAAAAGAAGAACAGAATTTAGTCAATTCAAACTAATCAAGAACGGCAGCAATACCGGGAAGAACACGTCCTTCGAGGTATTCGAGCATTGCTCCGCCTGCTGTTGAAATATAGGATACTTCGTCGGCAATGCCAAATTTATTGACGGCTGCAACAGAATCGCCGCCACCAACGAGGGAGAAAGCGCCTTTGCTTGTCGCTTTAACGATTGCATCACCAATAGCTCTGGTTCCGGCAGAGAATTTTTCCATTTCGAAAACGCCGACCGGGCCATTCCAAAGAATCGTATTTGATTCGCCGATCACCTTATTGAATATTTTAATCGTCTCAGGACCAACATCAAGACCAGACCAGCCATCGTCGATTTTATCCGTAGGAACAATCTTTGTATTCGCTGTTTCGGCAAAAGCATCGGCTTCAACTACATCGATACCCAAAATAATCTTAACCCCTTTTTGCTCAGCTTTCTTTAAGATTTCAAGCGCTAAAGGCATATAATCATCTTCGCAAAGCGAACTGCCTATTTTGCCGCCCTGTGCCTTCACAAATGTAAAGATCATACCACCACCGATAATCAGGTTATCGACACTGTTAAGAAGGTTTTCGATAATCGTAATCTTTGAAGACACTTTTGAACCTCCCATGATAGCTGTGAAAGGACGCTTGGGGGCTTTGAGTACTTTGTCAAGACTTTTAACCTCGCTGTCAACAAGATAGCCGAACAACTTATCATTGGGGAAAAACTGTGCAATCACAGCTGTTGAGGCATGTGCGCGGTGAGCAGTTCCGAAAGCATCATTGATCCAGCAATCGCCAAGCGCTGCCAGTTGCTTTGCAAATTCGACATTACCACCTTCTTCTTCGGGGTGGAAACGGAGGTTCTCAAGTACGAGTACCTCACCCGGTTTAAGGGCATCGGCCATTTCCTGGGTTGCTTCACCAATACAATCAGGAGCAATCTTAACTTTAATTCCACCAAGTAATTCCGAAAGGTGAGGAACCAGATGCCTCATCGAAAACTTATCTTCGGGACCCTTTTTAGGACGACCAAGATGCGACATGATAATGGCTGCACCACCATTTTCAATCACCTGTTTGATGGTAGGAAGAGCGGCTGTCATACGTGTATCGTCGCCAATCACGAATTTTTCATCAAGCGGAACATTGAAGTCAACGCGGATCAGGGCCTTTTTGCCCGAAAAGTCATAATTTTCAATCGTCTGCATTTTTCGTTGAATTTAATCCCGCACGTGCGGGATTGTTTCTCAAAGATAGATAAAAAGTGTTTTACAACATCAACACGACACAGATTTTTGAACAATTTGACCTATTCTTAACAGATCACTATTTTTTCCTGAACAATTTTTTACAGAACTCCTATTTTCCTACTTTTGAAGTCTGAATAATGTGTTATATTTAAAGGTCATTATTCATTTTTTCCAACGAATCTTATTTATACCGGATGCAATTTAAAGACGTCATCGGACAAGATAGTATTAAGCAAAGACTGATTCAGTCGGTTACCGAAGATCGGATACCTCATGCCCAATTGCTTGTCGGGCCACAGGGAAATGGGAAACTTGCACTGGCACTTGCCTTTGCTCAATATATTAATTGTCCCGATAAACATGACAATGATTCGTGCGGGGTTTGCGGTTCGTGCAGAAAATATGCAAAATTGATTCATCCAGATCTCCATTTTACAATCCCGGTGATTAAAACCGCTGCCATCGATAAGCCTACCAGCAGCGATTATATGACCAAATGGCGACAGTACTTTGGCGAGAATCCCTATCCTCAGTACGAGAAGTGGATGCAAATCATTGCGGATGAGAATAAACAAGGGTCAATTTATGTTGATGAAGCAAAGGATTTGATTCATAAGTTGAATCAAAAATCGTACGAGGCACAATATAAGGTCTCAATCATCTGGTTGCCAGAAACAATGAATATTACTTGCGCGAATAAGATTCTTAAAATTCTTGAAGAACCGCCAACAAAAACGATCTTTATCCTGATCTCGGAGGCTGAGCAGAAACTCCTGAGTACGATCCGATCAAGATGCCAGTTTATTCGGGTTCCGAAAATTTCGGACAACGATTTGCAGGCGGCAATTGCAAATATTGCAAAATCGACTAACACCAATCCCGGAACGATAGCGAGGCTTGCTCGTGGCAACTATTTTAAGGCGCTTGAGATTATGCAGGACGACGAATTGCGGAGTTACAATCTTCATCAGTTCACATCAATCATGCGAAGCGGTTATGGTCGCAAATTACAGGATATTTTAACATGGTCCGAAGAAATTGCGGGAGTCGGAAGGGTAAAACAAATGGGCTTTCTGAAATATTGCGGAGAATTTCTACGTGAAAACTTTTTGTTCAATTTAAAAGAGCCGGAACTGATCTATATGGATGAACCGGAAACTGAGTTTTCGTTAAAATTCGCACCCTTTATTAATGAAAGAAATGTCATGCATTTGTTTCGTGAATTTGAAAAAGCGTACACCGATATTTCGATGAATGGTAATGCCAAACTCGTTTTCACGGATCTCGGATTAAAGGTCTCGAAGCTGATCAGGCTTTAGAAAATATTGTATTTACCCCTGTCGACGAACTCCTTTTGCAACTTCGGATATTTCAATTTATTCCGACATCCTGAATTTTGATCAAAAAAGAGAAATAGAATCACTATTTTTGTGAAATTCAAATTTTTCCCTGTCGAATCAATTTTAGAAATGACAGTCTAAATATTTCTATATCAATTATATGAATACTCAGGATAAAACAGCACGCGGTTGTCCTACGAGCAATCGGGTTGGAAGTTGCGCTAAATTAAATGTTTATGACTGGCTTTACGATGTTAAAAGTACTATCAATACCGAAGAAATCGTTGAAGTTCGTTTTAAAAATACACGCAAAGATTATTACCGAAATGTCAACGGATTAACCCTTAAAGCCGGGGATATGGTAGCCGTTGAAGCAAGTCCGGGTCATGATATCGGGATGATTTCGCTGGTTGGCGATCTTGTACTCCGACAAATGAAACGGCATAAAGCCACGATGCTTGATGGCGAATTGCGTAAAATATACCGGTTAGCCAAACCTGTCGATCTTCAGAAATGGGAAGAGGCCATTAATATTGAGCATTCGACAATGCTTAAAGCACGAAGAATCGCAGAAGATCTTAAACTGAATATGAAAATCGGGGATGTCGAGTTTCAGGGAGACAAGACAAAAGCAATTTTCTATTATATTGCTGATGAGCGCGTTGACTTTCGCCAGTTGATTAAGCTCTATGCCGAGACTTTTCGCATCCGGATTGAGATGCGGCAGATCGGAGCAAGACAGGAAGCAGGTAGGATAGGAGGAATTGGTCCTTGCGGCAGGGAACTCTGTTGCAGTTCCTGGATTTCGAACTTTGTCTCAGTTACCACCAATGCAGCTCGTTATCAGGAGATTTCGCTTAACCCGCAAAAATTGGCAGGACAATGTGGCAAGTTGAAATGCTGTTTGAACTACGAGCTTGATTGTTATATGGATGCACAGAAAAACTTCCCTCCTACCAATATTCAGATTGAAACGGAAAAGGGGAATTACAACTATTTAAAGGCTGACATTTTTAAAGGGATCTTTTGGTATGTTAAAGAGAATAACCAACCGGGAGGAATGATGGCCGTATCAGTTGATAAAGTCAGAGAAATTCAACAGCTCAATAGAAGTGGTAAGAAAATTGCTCAATTAACCAACGAAAACGTTGTTGTTGAAGCTGAAGGACATACTTATCACAATACAACGGGAGACGAAAGTATTGAAAGGTTTGATCAGACAACCAAAAACCGACGGAAAAAAAGACGCAAACCAGTTTTAACACGCAAACCAAATTCAGGCAATGAAAGTCAAGGGAATCAGCAAAAACCGGAAGATTAATTATCTTTTGCCGCTCTTCGTGTTGGTATTGTTGACCATTTTTATGACTTCGTGCAATAAAAAAGCGGTCGTAGAAGATTATCGCAGTTTAAGACACGCGGAGTGGAATCAGGATACGGCCCTGGTTTTTGACGTCAATATTCCTGATCCCAAGAAACTTTATGACCTTTCGTTCACGGTTCGTAATGAGGGACATTATGCGTACAGCAATCTGTGGATTTTTGTTGTGATAACACCTCCATCGGGGAAAGAGTTGACAGACACAGTTGAACTAACTCTCGCAAAGCCATCCGGCGAATGGCTTGGTAGCGGATTAGGAGATCTTTACGATCGGAAATATCCTTATAAAAAAACAATCTTCTTTCCTGAGATAGGGAAATATACAATTTCAGTCAGGCAGGGAATGCGCACCAAAACAGGGATCCTGACAGGCATTCACGATTTTGGGATTGTGCTTGAGAAAGCGCTTTAAATTACAATATATATTTATTTCGAATGGGCAAAAATAAACTGGCCAAGTTTGCGGACTTAAATACGTTTGGCCATGTTATTCAACTGACATACAAAGAACTACTAAAGGAAAGATTTGTATTAAAAGGCAGGTGGAACAAAGAGTTCTTTAAAAACGATCACCCCATTGTTCTCGAACTCGGGTGCGGAAAAGGGGAATACACAGTCGGACTTGCCAAACTGTTTCCCGACAAAAATTTTATTGGGATCGATATTAAAGGTTCGAGGATGTGGACAGGAGCAAAAGAAGCCCACACAAATGAACTCAGAAACTGCGGATTCATCCGTACAAATATTGAGCTGTTGGCACACTTCTTTGATCAGGATGAGATTTCAGAGATCTGGATTACTTTTCCCGATCCCCAGATGAAAAGAACGAATAAAAGACTTACTTCTATCCGACTTTTAACTCAATATTGCAAAATCCTTAAACCCGATGGAGTTATTCATGTGAAAACCGACAGCGATTTTCTTTACAAATATACGCTCGCAACAGTCGAAGAAAATAAATTTCCGATACAGGTAAACACTGACGATTTATATGCATCAGGAAGGGCCGACGAAATTTTGAGTATCAGAACTTATTACGAGCAACAATGGCTCGACAGAGGAAAGACAATCAAATACTTAAGATATGTCCCCCATGGTACGGATCTTGTAGAACCTGAAGTTGAGCTTGAATTGGATGATTACCGAAGTTTTGGACGCGATAATACGAACAGAGATAACATCGAAACAAAAAAATAAAAAGTGTCAGACTTTTACGAAAAAGTATTTGAAGTCGTCAGACAAATACCTGTCGGCCGGGTAACAAGCTATGGCGCAATTGCAAGATACCTTGGGACCGCAGGATCGTCGCGGATGGTGGGTTGGGCAATGAACCTTTCACATCACGAGGAAATCTATGTTCCTGCCCATCGTGTTGTCAATCGCGATGGATTACTAACCGGAAAAGTTCATTTTGGATCGTCCGATGTAATGCAGGAATTGCTTGAGAACGAAGGTGTCGCCATTGAAAACGATTGTGTGACAGATTTCGACAGACTTTTCTGGGATCCCATGAAGGAGTTACTGTGAACAATTTGAATCAAGGAGTTGTTCCCTCTTAGTACATTTTGATAAAAATTAAAATAATGGCAGTTATACCCAAAACGATTACAGATATACTTCGGAACGTCGTTTATCCGGGATCCACTGAAAGTGTGGTTGAACTCGATATGGTGCAGGAAATCAGAATTGCCGGCAGCCGAATCAGCTTCACTCTGGTTTTTCAGCGTGACAACGATCTGAACATACAGGCAGTTTCGGAGGCTTGTGCCCGCGAAATCGAGAAAACACTTGGAACAGAATACGACCTGACGATCACCCCCAAAGGGATACATAGAATGAAAGCTCCTGTTTTGCCGGGAGTAAAAAACATCGTTGCAATTGCCTCAGGTAAAGGCGGTGTCGGAAAATCAACAGTCGCTGTAAATCTTGCCATTGCAATGGCAAAAACGGGAGCAAAAGTAGGTTTGATTGATGCCGATATCTTTGGCCCGTCAATCCCTAAAATGTTTGGAGAGGAAGCAGCCCATCCGCTTATCGAAGACATCGAAGGACGTGAGATGATTGTTCCCATCGAGAAATATGGAGTAAAAATTCTTTCAATCGGTTTTTTCAGCAATCAGGATACCGCCTTGATCTGGCGTGGCCCTGTAGCTTCAAATGCACTTAAACAAATGATTATACAGGGATTATGGGGCGAACTGGATTATATTTTGATTGATCTTCCACCTGGCACAAGCGATATTCACCTTACAATCGTCCAAACCCTTCCGGTTACAGGGAGTGTAATTGTTACTACTCCGCAGGACGTAGCATTAGCCGATGTCATCAAGGGTGTTTCGATGTTCCAAAGCAAATCTATCGATGTCCCTGTACTTGGAATAGTCGAAAATATGTCGTGGTTCACACCCGCCGAACTGCCTGAAAACAAATACTATATTTTTGGAAAGGATGGGGGCAAAAATCTGGCTCAAAAAATGGGCATTCCTTTACTGGGGCAAATTCCAATCGTGATGAGCATTCGCGAAGGGGGCGACAGTGGAATTCCTGTAGCCTGGCAGGATGACACTGCAACAGGAGATGCATTTGCCGAATTGGCGACTAATGTGATTCAGCAACTGGAGTACCGAAACGAAAATTTAAAACCAACAGAGCGCGTTCACGTCAAAAAAAGGTAAGATTCCCGGGGAAAGAAAATCGACATATCTATTTGGTATATAAATAGATGCGAATTATAAAATAAATAGAGCACGAAAAATTTTCGTGCTCTATTTATTTCCGCGTCACCTAAACGCATCAAAATCTAAACTTAGAAATTCATAAACCTAACGGCAAACACTTTTTTGTTTCGCAGAATCATTTCTCTTTGTATCTTTACGGTAGATGTTTTGTCTTTCAGAAAATGGTACGCACAGTGCTAAACACAATAAATTAAGTTATAACTATTGAAACAGACCGGGAGAAATATTTTGCTTCTATTTTGGTTAACCGGAATCTTTACAGGTTGTTCAACCAAAAAGAACACCCCTGTTTCGCGTGCATATCACAATGTTTCTGCTTATTACAACGTTTATTTCAATGCAAAAGAGAGTCTGAAAGCCGGACTTCAACGCATTGACAAAGCAATTCCGGACGATTATACCCACACCCTGCCAATTTTTAAATCAACATTACCCGAAGCTGCCCAAATTGCAACTTCCGAAATGGAGGTCACAATCGCCAAATGTAATAAACTTATAGCGTTACATTCGATCACAAAAAGTCCGCGTCGAAAGACAAATAATTCAGAGCGTTACAAGAAATTTGCTTCTAAGGGCGAATACAATGAGTGGATTGACGACAGCTATGTGTTGATGGGAAAAGCCAGTTATTACCAACACGATTTTCACCGTGCCATTGAGAATTTCAATTACGTGATCCGAAAATTCCCCTCCGGGCCCACACGTTATGATGCTTTTCTCGGGATGGCAAAATGTTACATCGAAACAGGTGATTCCCCTCAGGCATTGGAAATATTTAATTCCCTTTCACGCGATGCAGGTTTTCCCAAAAGACTCAGTCAGGATCTTAATCTTGCCCAGGCAAACTATTATCTAAAAGACAATCAGCCCGATTTAGCAATTACGCATTTGAAAATCGCGCTCGAAACCTCACTACCACGGACTGACAAGCTTCGGCTTAATTATATTCTAGCACAGCTATATGCATTGACCGATAAACCGGGGGATGCGTCAAAGCAATATTTGCATGTCATAAAAATGAGGCCAAACTATCAAATGGCATTTAATGCAAGAATTTCGAGAATGGAAATCGGAGGAGATAGTACAAAGACTTCGCGCCTCTTACAAAAAATGCTTGACGATCAGGTTAATGCAGAGTATCGCGACAGAATTTACTATACAAAAGCACAGATTGCCCTAAAAGAGGGTCACAAACAGAATGCAATTGCTGATTTTAAAAAGTCGGTGATTTACAGTGCATCGAATCCCAAACAGCGGGCATTGTCAAGCCTCAGTGTGGCTCGATTATTTTTCGAAGACAATGATTATCTTCAGTCATCGTGTTATTACGACACCGCCGTCGCAGTGATTGATGCCAGTTACCCCGGATATGCCGAAATTACAACCCGAGCTTCCGGTTTGAAAAGATTAGCTACTGATCTGAATACGATCACACGTGAGGATAGTTTGCAAAAACTGGCATCGCTGACCGATCAACAGCGAAACACGCTTATTAATACCATAATAGCGAACTTACAAAAAGAGGAAGCAAGCGAAGCACTTGCCGGGAATGAAACACAGACTGATCAGAATTACTTCAGATCTCAGCAAAACAGACAACAGATGGCGGTGAGCAACAACCAAAGTCTGTGGTATTTTTATAATCCTTCAACTGTTGGAATCGGAAAATCCGAGTTCCAAAGAATTTGGGGGAAACGCAAACTGGAAGATAACTGGCGTCGCATAAACAAACTCTCGATGGGTGAAAACGAGACGGAGCAAATCGCTGAAACCGAAATAAAAATTGTCGAAACAAAAAAGAAAGCTACTGATCCTAAATCTGTTGCTTATTACTTACAAGATATTCCACTGACCGATTCGCTGATGGCGGTTTCGAATGACCTGATCAAAAGTGCCATGTTTGATGCGGGAAGAATTTACCGAACTGATTTCAACGATTTTTCAAAATCAATTGCAATCCTTGAAGAATTAAACCGAAGATTCAGGGGAAGCATTTATGAATTACCCGCCTTTTTCGAACTTTATCAGCTCTATAAACTAAATGGTGACGGACCGAAAACTGCCGAATATAAAGAGAAGATTATCTCCGTTTACCCCGAATCGAAATACGCAAAGTATCTTCTTGATCCGAATTATTTTACGCAACTTGAGGAGCAAAAAGGTATTATTGAAAAAAAATACGGTGAAGCATTACGTTTGTTCCGATCATACGATTATGCAAAAGCGAAGGAGGTCGCACTGGAAACATTGGCTATGAAACCAGATAGCAGTCTGCTGCCAAAAGTAAAATTTATTGAAGTAGTTGCAAATGGATCAAGTCAGGAGAGACCTGCTTTCGCCGAATCGCTTGATCAATATGTAAAAGCATATTCGCCAGGCCAGACTGCAGTTATTGCCCTTCAGATTAAAGACTTAATTCGAACAAATTCATTGACAGATTACCAACAGCTTGTAGCAAAGGGTTATATTACCGAAGAGATTGTCAACGAAGAGACGAAAAAAACGAATGACCATTCCAATGATGAATTTGGAGGGAAATTTTCATATGATGAGAATATGTTTCACTATTATGTGATCGCCTTTTCAAAAGAAGCCAAAGTCGATGTGAGTCGGTTAATTTATGATATCGCAAATTATAATCTCGACTATTACTCCTCAACTGATTTTGACATTGAACCAATTAACCTCGATTCGAAGACCCAGTTGGTTGTGGTACGAAGCATTCCAAATAAAGAAGAAGGTTTGATTTATTTTAGGTCGATTATAAGAAAACGTCCCGTCTTCCAGGCCTTGAAAGGAGTTGAATATGTTAATTTTGTGACGTCGTCAGCCAATTACCGGACAATTATAGCCGAGAAAGATTACCTCGATTACCTTCAATTTTTCATTAAAAACTACAGTTCATTTATCAGCTCAAATATTCCTGCCGATGAATTACCCAACCCACAGGAATTGCTTGCGAAAGCGCGCAAAGAAGAAGAATCGGTGGAGAAGGGGAAATTTGTTCTTATTCAACCTGTGGCAAAGGATTCAACAGCACAGATCCAAACAGGCGTTAAAGCGGAATATAAAGGGCCTTACTCCCAAAAACAAAGTGCTGCGTATTGTTATACATTGATTTTCCTGAAAAAGCAAAACGACGAGGCAAAACTAATCAGGGCATTTGAATCATTCAATCAGGATAATTTCGGATCAAAGTCAATCAAAGTAACTGTTGAATCACTTGACGATAACAGAAGCATATTAATTGTTAGCGGGTTAGGCGAAAAAATTTCTGCATCGGCCTTTTTGCAAAAAACGACATCTGATCTATCACTTAAGTCTCTTTTCGAGGGAAACAACTTCCGGAGTTTTATCATCAGCGCCGAAAACCTGGTTATTTTCAAAAAGGAAAAGAACCTTAACCAGTATATGGAATTCTTCAACCAATCGAAATAAGGATCAATAAATGTCCGGCGAGTGTTGAACTTCCTGCAGTCAAACTCCCTGAATAAATTGGTTGCCGCTTATTGTAAATAGTTCCTAAAATTCAACAAAATAAGTTATTAGCCCAACTGCGATTAGAACAAGGCCAGTAATTCTTTTTTCATGTTCTTCTAAAAAATGTGAACGAAGATTCTTCATCCCTTGCATCCCGAGAAAAACCAAAAGCATCATTACTCCAACAGTTAAAACCGTATAAACAACAGACACAATCCATATTCCGGCCCAACCAAACGTGCTTGCCTGAAAATAAAATGCTTCTATTTCGATACAAGGGGTGAAAAACATGGCAATACTTAAAGATAGTATGATTGCCAGCTTCGATTTCTTATTCTTTATTGCCTGACCATCGATCTCAAAATGATGATGCGATGATTTTAAATCAATCAATAAATAGATAATCCCAATCGAAAGCAGGATTATCGGAGCTGCAACCTTTGTGATGTAACTATAACTTTCAGATAGCTTAATCCCTGCAAATCCAACGATAATCCCAATAATTATAGTGCTTATGGTATGCGAGAATCCAGTTATAAAAGTAACGAAAAGTGCTTCTTTATTTGTCCATTTCTCGGTCTTCGAAATAGCAATCAACGGAATCCAATGATTCGGGATTAAGGCATGAATCGAGCCCAACATAAAACTTCCTAAAAATACCTGCCACATTCTGTTTTTTTAAAGTGCTATTAATCAAATCAAAAGATCTGTATTTATAGTTGTGAAAAATTTATATATATGCCTTTTAAAATCAGACTTCCCAATCAAGTTTGGGTGAATATGTATTGTAACTGTAATGGAATATAAAGAACAAATATAGTAATTACTTTGTTGCACTTATCATATATTGGATTTACTATTTCGTTAAGAATTTACTTTGATTCCGATTATTTTGTGCGTGGTTTCCCGGTGAAACGAGCATGGTACAAATACCGCAAAAGGAAATGTATAGGGTCACATTGAATTGTTGCGGAGATTTATAAAAATGAATCTTCAATCAATAAAAATGACTCGTTTGATACGACGCGGATCTTTTCAGGTAAAGGATTTATTATTTTGGACCCTACCTGGTATAGAGCAGGGAAATAGAATGATGGGGCGATAGGGCGATAGGGCGATAGGGAGAAGGAGAGACAGAGGGAGTGTCATTAAAATAGTCATTGAAAAGGTCATTGGCTTCGCCGTCATTGAAAAAGTCATTAAAAATCTTCGTTTGAGGATCCGATGTTGATACAGGACCTGATACCAGACTTGATATGAACCAAACATAGAGCAGGAAAATGGGATGATGGGGCGCAAGGGCGAAAAGGCGATGAGGCGAGTCATT
>JAATGF010000169.1 GCA_015654795.1 Bacteroidales bacterium | reverse complement strand
GATAATTGCTGATAATCACATAAGTTACAAGGATATTTGTCACAATAAAGTCACAAAATACGCAGGTTTCCCGTGATTTTTGTGTGACTTTAACTGTGACTTTGTTTATTAAAATAGTCATATAAAATATCAGAGACAGATCGATAGTTTGTGACTTTATTGTGACTTTAGCTGTGACATTATTTACTAAAATATCTGCATAATATACTGTTTACTAGATATATATAGCAATGCGAGTTGTGACTTTAACTGTGACACCAAGAATTAAGGCGGTGAGCTTTTAAAAATTAGTTTTTAAAGATGTCATCCTACGATTTTATCTTTGGACTAAAGTTGCAGACTGTAAATGAGCTATAATCAAATTAAAAAATTCCCTCAACAATATCATCTGACGCTAAGATTTACACAAAGCCAGGAGTTGGTAGTGAGAAGATACGTTGAAAGCAATGAGTGAATAGATACTAAATTGCAATTTATCTATGGCTTTTGTATTTGGAGATATATTATTAGATTATTTTTCATAATACGATTATGATCGCTGAACATCCGGAATTTGATCGGTTATGGAAAATCGTTAACGATAAAATTCCGCAGACTTGTGCTGAATGGCATCTGTTTTTTGTAATATGATTCATTAATAATGAGCAGGCGGGATCTTAGGATTTATAAAAACGAATAATTACCTTTCGAAAAGAGAAAATTGCTGTTCTTACAGAATGTATTGTATTTTTGAGGGTGTATTTTTGTTGTTAGAAAATTAATACAAATTGTAAATATTAATAAGATGAAAGTTTTAAAATTAGTTGTTCTCGGTATCGTGTTGTTTTTCGCAAGTGCAGCGCAGGCGCAAGTTTCAGTACATATAAATATTGGCACTCCTCCTTTGTGGGGTCCTGCTGGATATTCCGGTGTGCGGTATTATTATTTGCCTGATGTGGAAGCCTATTATGATGTTCAGACAGCCATGTTCATTTATTACGGAGGAAGATCCTGGGTTCGCAGACCATATCTACCCAGCCGATACAAAAACTATGATCTGTACGACGGATACAAAGTAATTTTGAAAGACTATCATGGTGAAACTCCTTATTATAATTATCATGAATACAGGACTTTATATGCGAAAGGATACCGCGGGCCATCTCAAAGAACAATCGGTGAACGGCCCAAAAGAGGAACGGAAAATCTGAGATCTTATCGCCAAAACAACCAGGTTAACAGAGGACGTGGCAGCGTAATTGACGAGAATTACAAACGTGGTGATAAAACTTACAACAGACGTGGTGAAGAAAAAAGAAATGTTAAACATGATAATGATAAAAAAAGAGAAAAATGATCGTGGCCACGCAATGATAATGAAAGAAGGGAATAACTTAAGAAGATTAATTATCAAGTAGTTTCATAAAGTGATTAAACGGAATTAATTGTCTGGCAAATAGTTACCCTCAAACGGTGCATTGCAATTTTATTTGCAGTGCATCGTTTGTTATTTTTGGTCCTGTTGATAATTGCACATAAATCGCGGATAATATTCGAAATGATTCGTCCCTCTTGTTTTGTAATTTAAAAGTATTTAACTTGCGTTTGTAAATCAGTAAAGATCATCCGTCTACGAAAAAACGGAAAATAACTGGAAAGTTATTCAATCATATCAAACATTAGATAATCTGATTATGGAAAATATTGTACTAACTGATCGGTTTACAACGCCCACTGACGAACTTATCTTCCCGATAATTGGCGATAAAAAGATATTATGGCAAAAAATTATTAGCTATTTGCATGATAATCATACAGATATTGCGGAAGTGTGGCGATTTTATGATGACGGTAAATGTTGGCTTTTCAGGACTTTAAAGAAGAAAAAGACAATATTCTGGGTCGGGATATTGGACGGTACATTTCGGGTTAGTTTCTACTTGTCAGATAAAGCTGTTCCACTTATTGCGCAAAGCGATCTGCCTGAAAAGGTAAAAAATGAATATGCAAATACCAAAGGCAATAAATTCCGTAGTATTACTATTAAAATGACTGATGCAGAAGATGTTGAGAATGTAATAAAGCTGATCGAAATAAAGCTAAAACTGAAGTAGAAAAGCGGGTTTCGAATAAAGGTTCCCGATAAAATAATTACCATTGGGCTGTGCATTCCCAATATTTTTCAACTTGGCTGTTGTAACCACCTGGTTCTATTTTGCCAGGAATAATTTACGATAGAAACAAGCGCTTCAGCGTTTTAAAAGATGACAATATCTTTTCGTTCATTTTTACCATTCATTTGAAAGATGCTTATCCTCTTGTAAACACCGGCCTTCCCTTTTCCGAAAGCCGGCTATTGAAACAATAACCATCGTTGCCGAAGGCTTGCAATTGATCTTCGGAATAAATACCATTTTGAAGTATAAAGCGGGTCATCATTCCACGGGCTTTTTTGGCAAAGAAGGAGATTATTTTGTAGGTGCCATCTTTCGCTTCCCGGAATTCGGGTGTAACAATTACAGCCTTCAGTTTCTTCGGATCAATTGCCTTGAAATATTCTACCGAAGCGAGGTTAATCAATAGGTTCGAACCATTTTTATCAAGATCTTCCCTGATTTTAGCCGTGATTTTCTTCTGCCAGAATTCGTAAAGATTGTGATTCTTGCCTATACACAGCGGTATTCCCATCTCAAGACGATAAGGCCTGATCAGATCGAGCGGACGGAGCACTCCATATAATCCTGAAAGAATTCTAAGTTGTTTTTGTGCAGCATCAATGTATGAAGGCAAGAGAGAATCTGCATCAAGACCAGTGTAAACGTCTCCCCGGAATGCGAACAACGCCTGACGTGCCGTTTCGGGGGTGAATTCCGGTCGCCATAAATAGAAACGTTCCTGATTAAGTTGGGCAAGTTTAGGACTAATATTCATCAGATCCATCAACTGATTGACATTCAATTTTCGGAGTGGTTTAATCAGAGCGGATGCTTCTTTTCCAAATTCTGGTTGCGTAAACGACTGACTGGTAATTGATTTTTCGAAATCGAGTGTCTTGGACGGTGAGATTACAATAAGCATTTTTGTGTTTTTATATCATTAACAGGCAAAGAACAGGAAAGGTTTTGTGCATCGCACAACAGTAAAGCCCCCAATATCGGAGGCTTTACTGTTTTATGGAAAATCGGGACTGCTGTCTTTTTCATTTGATCTTTTCGATCCAGATATTGCGGAACTGTATTTTTGAACCTTCAGCCTGTAGTCCGATTCCCCCTTTCGAATCGCTGCAATTGATGGCATAGTTCTGAAGCACGCCGTTTACTTTTATTTCGACGGTATTACCTTTACAAACAATGTCAAAGCTATTCCATTCACCGGGTTTGTTTTCGTTTGAAGCTTTCATTTTGGGGGCGATTGGTTTAACTTTTTCCATCGATATGTAAACTGTATCTCTGACAGTTGCGCTCATTCCTACGTCTTGTATAATAAAATCACCGGCAGAAAGGTGTTTTAATTGGCACTGGTAATGCCTTGGCCAGATTTTGTCAGGGCCCGAAGTATGAATGAAAACGCCACTATTGATAGGGTTTTCGGGATAGCGCCATTCAACATGAAGGCGATAGTTCCCGAATTCCTTTTTTGTGCGCAGATATCCTGTTGGTACACCGGGAGTTTCGATCACGCCATCCTTTACATAGAAGAATGTTGCAGGTTTGATCGTTGAATCTGATACAAAGATCGACCACCCATCGAGGTTTTTCCCGTTAAACAACTGTTCCTTTTTCCGGGAAAATCCTGCGGCGGAAAAGATAATCAACAGAACTAAAAGTGATGTTTTCATCTGTGAATAATTTGCCTCCTATAAAACCAGATGATGATCAGTTAATAGCCCCATTTTTTCATCACCTCGAAGTCTTCTTTCACCGACTGAAGGGGTGTCGCATTTTGATACGATTCCTGCTCGATGATAAAGACGGTTGTGCCTCCAATTTTCCGACCTAAGTCGATAGCCTCTTTTGTAGGAATGATTCCTTTGCCCAATACTGAGCTTTCATATTTTTCAGGTGTATTTACCGCGATTTCATCCTTCACATGGATCAATTCGAACCTTCCGGGATATTGACCCAAAATGTCAAGCGCTTTTGCTCCGGCGATGTACATATTACCAATATCCAATTGCATAGCCACTAATTTGGGGTCGATCTTTTGCATGATGATGTCGAATACTTTGATATCATTGAGCTTTTCGGCGAATTCGAACGAGTGGTTGTGATATCCAAATTTCATACCCGACTTCTGGCAAAGTTCACCGCTCTTGTTAAATACGTCCATATAACGAACCATATCGTCATAAGTTTTACGCAAGGATTCATCCAGCCATGGACTGATCACATATTTTTGTCCCATAAAAGCGGCATCTTCAACGGTCTTTTTCCATGCGTCGGTAAATACCTTTTTGGCGGCATCCCAATGATCTTTCCCCATCACGGTATGACCAGAAGGCATCTTAAGCCCAAGATCATTCAGGATCTTTTTAAACTCTGCTGGAGTATAGCCATAAAATTTGCCGTCGATGTAATTGGCATGTTCAACATTTTTATATCCGATTTTCGCCAACTGAGTCAGTGTACCGATCGGATCTTTTTTCATATCATCCCGAACAGAGTAGAGTTGTATTCCAACAATTTCGGCAGGCTTCGATGCTGCAAACGATGTTTTCGACAAAAGAGCTGTTCCGGCAAGCAGTACAGCACTGTTTTTAAGAAATGTCCGACGAGAGTTTGTCATAGCGATAAAATATTGATTTTGAATTGAAAATTATAATAGACTCCTTATTTCAATTAGTTGGTGGTTTTTTATCGTAAAATTGCCACCCGATTTGCTTCGTGTATCCCGGTTAATGGTGTATGCAGTTTTTGGCTTTAAAGTAAAACAAATATATGTTTTACTTTTGCAAAATAAAATGATTCCCTGATTATCTTTGAAAAATATTGTTAATTCTTTTCCTGATGAAAACACTTTCGGTATTTGTTCTTTTCCTTTTATTCGCTCAACTTCTTTTTGCACAGGATCGGATTACGGGTCGGGCTTTTGCCACACGGTCTGAAGTGATTGCACAGCATGGTATGGTTTGCACAAGCCAACCATTGGCCACACAGACTGCGATTGATATTTTAAAGGCGGGAGGAACAGCAATCGATGCTGCCATTGCTGCCGATGCAGTATTGGGACTCACGGAACCAACCGGTTCGGGTGTGGGTGGTGATCTCTTTGCTATTGTCTGGGATGCGAAGACAAAAAAATTATACGGACTTAACGCCAGTGGCCGTTCGCCGAAGTCTTTAACGAGAGAAATACTTTTGAATAAGGGATTAAAATCAATTCCTTCGCTGGGACCTCTGCCCGTTTCGGTACCTGGTTGTGTGGATGGTTGGTTCGAACTGCATCAGAAGTTTGGTAAACTGCCCATGAAACAAATTCTGTCGGGTGCGATCAATTATGCACGTGACGGATTTCCTGTGAGTGAGGTGATTGCCTATTATATGGCATCCAATTCGAGGTCGCTTCAGCAGTACCCTAACTTTAAAGAGACCTATATGCCTGATGGTAAAACTCCCAAAAAAGGGGAGATCTTTAAAAATCAATACCTCGCAAATACGCTTCAGAAAATTGCTGAAGGTGGCAGGGATGCATTTTACAAAGGCGATATTGCCAAAACAATAGCTGCCTATATGAAAAACAATGGCGGATACCTTTCGTACGATGACATGGCAACGCACAAGTCGGAGTGGGTTGAACCCTTATCTTCTAATTATCGCGGATATGATATCTGGGAACTACCACCTAATAGTCAGGGTATTGCTGCATTGCAAATGCTGAATATCATGGAAGGATACGATGTGAAGTCGATGGGATTTGGAAGTGCCGAGTATATTCACCTGTTTGTTGAGGCGAAGAAACTGGCATTCGAAGACAGGGCTAAGTTTTATGCCGATCCTGCTTTTAATCAGCTGCCAATAAAGCAGTTGATCTCGAAAGAATATGGTGATGAGCGACGAAAACTGATTGATATGAACAGGGCATCTAAAAGGCAATTGCCTGGAAATCCTGAACACGGAAATACAATTTATTTGACGGTGGCGGATGAGGCAGGTAATATGATCTCTTTAATACAGAGCAATTACCGCGGAATGGGTAGTGGGATGACGCCCGATAAACTGGGTTTCGTTTTGCAGGACAGAGGCGAAATGTTTACTTTGGAGGAGAACCATGTTAATACCTATGAGCCAGGCAAACGTCCTTTTCAAACGATCATTCCTGCATTTATTACAAAAGACGGACAGCCTTGGGTAAGTTTTGGAGTAATGGGTGGTGCTATGCAGCCACAAGGCCATGTCCAGATTGTAGTAAACCTGATTGACTTTGGGATGAATTTACAGGAGGCTGGCGATGCGCCTCGTATTCAGCACTTTGGATCGTCAGAACCTACGGGTGAAAAGATGATGGATGCCGGAATTGTTTGTCTCGAAAGTGGAATCAGTTATGAAACCATCCGGACACTGATGCAAAAGGGACATACTATTCAATACGATCTTGGCGGATATGGTGGTTATCAGGCTATTATGTATGATGCGAAAAACAAGGTTTACTTCGGGGCCTCTGAGTCGAGAAAGGATGGACAAGCATCTGGTTATTAAAAACACGTTAATCGAACCAAGGATTGGAAATGGAATAATGTCGTATTTACAGAAATGGGACAGGGAGATGGAGAACCTGAGAGGGGAAGTCAACAATAAGGCGATGGGGAGAGGGAAAGATGCAGGGGTCATTAAGAAGTCATTGAAAAGGTCATTGGCTTCGCCGTCATTGAAAAAGTCATTATGGTCATTAAAAATCATTGTTTGTGAATACAATGCTGGTATAGAACCTGATACCAGATTCAATATGGACCAAACATAGAGCAGCAGGTGCGAGGGAAATATGGAGCAAACCCATCCGAACTGTTTGTTTCAATTATGATGGATATGTATTAAAAATGCACTACACTTCGAAATAAAAGTCCACAAATCCCGTATTTGCAAAAACCGAATTGGAAACTTTCCAAATCAATTCTTCAATTAAGTATTGTGCAAATGCTTAATAAAGAATGATATAAGGATGGCATAAGGAAGATAAAATTAAGGATGGTGATTGCCGGGAAGGAAAATTCACCGGACTAATTGGGATACGCAAGACATTAAAACAGCAAAAGGCTGCTATTCAGCCTGCAACAAGAATCGGAGAGAACGGCATATGTATTTCTTTAAACGCAACCCTTATCCATTATCCCTTAATTCTTTAGCCTTTCAGTCTTCCTGTGTGATTTTTGTCTTGTTTGCCTTGCAGGCCATCATTAAATCGGCCGGCGATAATTTTATCTGCATGCCTCTAATTCCTGCGCTGATGTATATAAAGTTCTGATTAAATGCTGCCTCGTCAATGTAAACAGGAAAGTTTTTCTTCATTCCCAAGGGGGAACATCCTCCCCGGATGTAACCAGTTAAAGGTTCAAGGTCTTTCATGTGAATAAGTGCCACCTTTTTATTGGCGCTTGCTACCGCCGCTTTTTTGAGATCGATCTCTTCGCCTCCCGGAATAATGCAGACAAAATTACCATTCTTGTCGCCTTCTAAAACAAGTGTTTTAAAGACCTTTTCTATTGGGACTCCGGCCGTTGCGGCAAGGTGAACCGCGCTTAAATCCGATTCGTCTACTTCGTATTCTATGAGTTCGTAACTGATTTTGAGTCGGTCAAGAATTCGGGCTGCATTCGTCTTCTTCATGGTTTCTCAATCTTTGAAAATTTTCATTCACAGCGGCTTCGTATTTGAGAAGGTTGGAGGCTTTTTTTATCCGTTTGAACGTTTTATGCGGATCGGGAAAACCAAAGCAGAAGTAGCTCCAGAATTTCTCCATTCGCATAAGCAGATGACTACTACCACACAGAAGCGTTGAATATTTATGAATTATTTCATCATGAAAATTCCGCAGAATGATTGCTTTCTCTTCTATTTCGGGTGTGGCGCCGTTTTTGAGAAGATTCGGAAAGAATGGATTCTTCAGAATTCCGCGGCCGATCATCCAGGTATTGATGTCTCCAAAGAGAAGATTGAGGCGATCAAGATTTTCGGCAGACTCAATATCGCCGTTATAAACCAACGGATGATTCAATGTTTTGTGAACTTCGGCAAATACCGCTTCATCAGGTTCTCCGCGATAAAGTTGTTTGCCAAACCTTGGATGAAGAATGATTTCGCTCAAAGGAAACTCATTCAGTATATCAATAATTTGAAAAATTTCATCATGCGACTGTAATCCGGTACGCATTTTCACCGAAATTTTACAGTCAATTTTGGGTATTGCCTCCTCAAGAATCGATTTGATTCGTTCGGGAAAAGGGAGTAATCCTGATCCAAGTCCTTTGTTTGTTACCATAGGATAGGGGCATCCGAGGTTCCAGTTAATCTCGTTGTATCCGTTATCGTGCAATATCTTAGTAAGAAAAATAAAATCTGTTGAATTTCCTGCAAGTATCTGAGGAATTAAAAGATATCCCTGATTGTTTTCGGATTTGATATCGCGAAGGTGCGAAGTTTTAACGGTCCCGTCGTTTTGACGCACAATATAAGGGGCAAAATATTTATCCACGCCCCCGAAGAATTTGGCGTGTGCACTCCGGTAAATGTAATCGGTCGACTCCTGAAGCGGAGCAAAATAGATTTTGAAACTTGATTCTTTCTGCATATTTGCAAAAATAGTGAACTCTGGCCATTTATTCTAAAACTTATCGCATGCCATTACTTTTTCGATGACAAGTATCATCCCTTTATTATTTATCTTTGCAGCGCCGAAAAGTATGTTTTATGTTTGTTTTTTATTTGGTCGAAAAAGAGTTTTCAGAAGCGTTTGTTACTGATGCGAAGATGCAGGTTGGTCAACAGCTTGTCAGGAAGGAAGCGCCACAAATTCAGAACGGCGGTAAAGCAAAAATTACTTCAAGTGGGACAACTAAAATCGGGACTAACGGCAAAAATCAGTTTAAAAAAGAGGTTTTCCTGAAGAAATCATATGTGGAAGAACCTGTCGTAAAAGATGCATCGTGGAATATTTATACCGGTAATCCGGGACTGTACATCACTGTTGGAGATACTGCAAATTTTGGCAATGTAACAACCTTATCAGATTCAGCTTTTCTGGAGGCGAGGCACACAATTGTCTCCAAAACAACCAAGCCATATGGGAATGTTGGAAAAGAGCTGATTATTCCCAATCAGGATTGGGTACTGGGAATTATTCTGATTTTCTGGATGATATTTGCATCAGTCAGGGTCGGATTTCTGAAATACCTTGGACAGCTTTTTGTTAGCCTTGTTAATTTCAGTGCGGCCACCCGATTATTTCAGCAAAGAGGTTATAAAACGATGTATGGGGCAGTGCGTCTTGACTTTATTTTTCATTTGATACTCCCCCTTTCGGTATACCAAATCGCTACATTCTTCAAAATCGATATACCGGGGTACCCTGCAATTCTCTTATATCTGGCTTTATTATTAACAATTAACGGATATTTATTTACTAAAATATTGCTTTACAAGCTTGCCGGTTCAATCGTAATGCTGAAGGAGCAAACAGAAGAATCAGTATTTAATATTAAGCTGTATTACAAAGCGTTAGGCTTAATTTTGCTTCCTGTTGTTACTGTTCATGCGGTCATTGCTCAAACCAATTTTATCACTATTTGGGTGATGGCAGGTCTTATTGGCATTATGTATATTGCTAATGTAATCAGAACTATTTATCTGGGAATTCGAAAAGACATATCAATTTTCTATTTGATTTTGTACCTTTGTACCCTTGAAATTCTACCGTTGCTTTTGGTTTTTAAACTCATAAGTACAGAATAGAGGAGTTTAGAAAAGTATTAAATTTTTTAAAAAGTTAATAAGTTGAAAATCAGAAAAATATTAGTATCGCAACCAGAGCCGAGTACAGGGAGTTCACCTTATAATGATTTGGCTATCAAGTACAATCTGAAGATTGACTTTCGTCAGTTTATCCAGGTTGAGGGTGTTCCGGCGAAGGATTTCCGAAAGGACAGAATCCAGATTCTGGAACATACTGCTGTGATTTTTACCAGCAGGACAGCTATTGACCATTTTTTTAGAATTGCGGGAGAATTACGATTAACAATTCCTGACACGATGAAGTACTTCTGTATTTCGGAAGCCACCGCTTTTTATTTGCAGAAATATATCGTTTACAGAAAGCGGAAAATATTCTACGCAAATGGTAAATTCACTGATCTCGTTGATGTCCTTATGAAACATAAGGAAGAAAAGTTCCTGATCCCGTTATCGGATATTCATAAGGATGAGATACCTGTATTGCTTGAAAAAGCTAAAATACCTGTTACAGAGGCGATTATGTACCGAACTGTTAGCAGCGATTTATCTGATTTAAAAGATGTGAATTACGATATGCTGGTCTTCTTTAGTCCGAGCGGTATCAAATCATTGACACAGAATTTCCCTGATTTCGATCAAAAAGAGACAAAAATTGCGACTTTTGGTCCTGCAACAGCTCAGGCTGTAAGAGATGCGGGATTAAGGCTTGATGTGGAAGCCCCGGTTCCTGAGGCTCCCTCGATGACTGCCGCGCTTGAACGTTTTATTTCGGAATTCAATAAAAATAATAAATAGAAGAAATTTATATTTTCATCTTAAAGGGGAAAGCAATTTCCCCTTTTTTTTGTATCTTTCAACTTATGACAGCCTATACATTTAGCAAAGAAGAAAAACTGTGCAGCCAGAAAATCATTGGTGAGATATTTCTGACGGGAACCTCTTTTCTTTGTTATCCGCTGAAAGTTGTCTGGAAATACGAAGCGTTGCTTACTCCCTATCCCGCCCAGGTTGTGTTTAGTGTGCCCAAACGGCTTTTCAAAAGGGCTCACGATCGGAATTTGCTGAAGCGACAATTGCGTGAGGTCTATCGATACAGGAAACAAGAGCTGTATCAGTTACTTGAATTGAAAGACCAAAAAGTTGCGGTGATGATCGTCTATATTGCTAAGGAAAAACTTGAATTTAGTCAGATGGAAGAGGCGATGAATAAAGTTATCACAAAGCTAAAAAAGAAGCTCGGGCTACCGCAATAAAAAAGAGACCTGAAGAGTCCCTTTTTATTGAAGTGAAATATTGTTTTACAAATCGCTGTCCATGATTTCGGTCTGCTGACGAACCGAATCTTCGTGAATCAACTGAAAAATTATTTTGATAAAAGTTTCGTCCAGATTAAGTTTGCGGGCTGTTTTAAGGCGATCCTCCAATAACTGCGTCCAACGGTTTATCTGGAGAGCTGTAACTTTGTTCTCCTTTTTATAGTTCGCAATTTGCTTTATAATCTCCATTCTTGATGCCAATATTTCGATAATCTCGTGGTCTATGCCATCGATCCTTGAACGCAATGTATCGAGCATATTTTCGAAAAGCGGATCATTCGAACTTGCATATTTAATTACGAGTTTATCAAGAATCTTACCCAAATCGGCAGGCGTCACCTGCTGATCTTTGTCGCTGAGGGCGCAGGAAGGATCGATATGCGACTCAAGCATTAATCCGTCGAGACCAATGTCAAAGGCTTTTTGCGAAATCTCGAACAGATATTCACGTTTACCGGAAATGTGACTTGGATCGCAAATGATTGGTAAATTGGGCATTAACTGCCGAAGTTCGATCACCGTTTTCCAGCTTGGATAGTTGCGATATTTCGATTCGCTAAAAGGGGTAAATCCGCGATGAATGGCAACAAGATTTTTTAAACCTGCCTGACTAAGTCTCTCCAATGCGCCAATCCATAATTGAACATCAGGATTTACCGGGTTCTTGACCATTATTATTTGATCAGTACCTTTTAATACATCAGCAATTTCCTGTACGACGAATGGCGATGCCGTTGATCGCGCCCCGATCCACATTACATCTACTCCTGCCTTAAGGCATTCTTCAACATGCTGTGCATTAGCAACCTCTGTGCCGACGAGTAATCTGGTTTCTTCTTTGACACGTTTCAGCCACTCAAGAGCAATGCTCCCCATTCCTTCGAAAGAACCAGGACGGGTGCGGGGTTTCCAGATTCCTCCGCGGTAAACAAATACCCGTTTATCTTTTGCAAGTTCTCTTGCTGTTGCCATAGTCTGCTCTTCCGATTCGAGGCTGCAAGGCCCACTGATTAAAAGGGGGTTATCTATATTTGGCAACCAGTGACTGATCGGTTGAATGTCTAATTGTGATCCCATGTTTATTATTTTGTATAAAGTTTAATAATTGTTTCTTCGTTTTTTGTCAATGATGAATTTTCACCATCAAGTACGCCGCGGATTTTATTGGCGTTTACCATTAATTCTGTTAATCGCTGGTGATTATTATTTTTAAGACTTTCCCTAAATTCTTCGAGATGATGAATGTAAACTTCGAGGGCCTCATCAATGTAATCGCGGTTTTGCCAGAAAATTGGCGACCACATCTCGGGCGAACTCTTGGCAAGACGAACAGTCGACTGAAATCCTCCTGATGCAAGATCAAAAATGATGTTACGGTCCTCAATCGCCAATACTGCGTTGGCCAGTGCAAAAGAGGTGGCGTGCGGAAGATGCGAAATAAAAGCAGTGGTATGGTCTTGTTCATCGCTTGTCATATAGGCAGTTGGCATACCAAGCGATTGATACATTTTTTCGGCAAGCGCCAAATGCTGAGGCCTGCACTTTTCCTGATCGCAGATAATACAGATTTTCCCTTCGAAAAGATGCTCAACTGCAGCAAAGGGTCCACTATTTTCGGTACCCGACATCGGGTGCGAAGGGACAAAATTTCCACGTAAAGGATGATCCTTTACCAACAAGGCAATTTCGCGTTTTGTTGATCCTACATCTATAACAGTTGTCGAAGTTGAGATATGATCGAGAATGTAAGGAAGCAACTGTACAATCATATTAACGGGAACAGCGACAATGACGATATCGGCCTCTTTAACAGCTGTGTCGAGGCTTTCTATTCTGTCGGCAATGCCAACTTCGAGTGCAATGCGGGCATTTTCAGGATTGCTGTCAACACCGATGATTTCAGTCGCAAATTTAGTTCTGCGTAAATCTTTTGCCATCGAACCACCTATCAATCCAAGTCCTATTACTGCGAGTTTCATTAATTATAAATTTATTTGTAAAAAAAAAAGGCCTCCTTATCTGGAGACCTTTTTTTGATTTAATATTGTTGTTTTGACAATACTTTACCGTTCAGTCCCCGTGCGAAGGCTAAGATAACCAAACCAAAAGTAAAAAGTACTGCAATTCATTGTGTCAATCTGTTTTTATTCGTGGCAAATTTATATAAAAATATAACATTAAACGGGTGAAGACATAAAAATGTTCATTTTTAAAAAGATTTTTGAACTTAAAGTTAAGAAGGCCAGAATTTGAAAACAGCAAATCCGGAGACTGAATATAAATTTGATAAATGGGAACAGAAATTACCAGCCTGATTTGCAAAACTATAGTTCGGGATTTTTTCAAATCAGGAATTTAAGCAATCGCCGGGATAAATTACAGAAAGGCCTTGATTTAGATATTAATGGAAGGGTATTACGGATCAAGAGAGAATTCCGGGGGAAGATATTTTAAGAATGTATAATAAATGGATTTGAAAACGGATGCCGGTTTCATGGTGGCTTAAGAAATAAGTTTATGAAACACTAAATACCCATGAAATTGTCACCAGCGGAAGGAACCCGATTTCGATACGGAGTTGGTCAGGAGTTGGTCAGGACCAGATACGAAGGAAGTGGGGCGCCTTTATCGATAGATAAAGGTAAGGAGAAAACGTATAGTCTGGATTAACTTTTATTGAGATGGACGGAAATGGACGGCCGTGGACGATTCGTT
>JAATGF010000161.1 GCA_015654795.1 Bacteroidales bacterium | reverse complement strand
AATCAATCGAAAGTTCTGTTTTTAGTTACTGTCAAAAATTAATATCCGTTACGATTCCCTCATCTGTCACTACAATCGGAAGTTCTGCTTTTTATTACTGTAATAGTTTAACATCCGTTACGATTCCTTCATCTGTCACTACAATCGGAAACTCGGCCTTTAGTTCTTGTCAAAAATTAACATCAATTTCGTTACCAGAAGGGTTGACGACTATTGGAGAAACTGCTTTTCAATCTTGTACCGGAATGACATCGGCAAACATTCCTTCCTCTGTGACGTCAATAGGCGGATCAGCGTTTAGCGGTTGTACCGCATTAGGTTCAATCATCGCAGGTTTTAGTACACCCGTCGATTTAATTTATTCACCCAACGTTTTTCTTAACGTAAATAAAACCACCTGCAAACTGTATGTTCCTTTCGGTGCAAAAAACCTCTTTGCAGCTGCTTCACAATGGAAAGATTTTACCAATACTATTGAAACTCAAAACCCAATCTCCAGTGCAGGTCCAGATCAGTCAGTATATGAGGGAGAAGTGGTCATTTTGGACGGGACAGCATCCGCCGATCCGAATAACAATAGTTTAACTTATTTATGGACTGCGCCACCAGGAATTACTTTAAGTTCAAGGACATCCGCTAAACCAACTTTTACCGCTCCAAAAGTATCGGTAAATACCATTTATACATTTTCTTTGGTGGTTAATAACGAAATAACAAGTTCTCCAATTGATTTGGTAGTAATCACAGTAAAACATGTAAACAGTATTCCTAATGCTGATGCAGGAGTTGATCAGGCTGTGAATGAAGGTGTCGTCGCTATTTTGGACGGAACGGCATCAAGTGATGCGGAAAATGATCCAATTACTTATTATTGGACGTCTCCGGCAGGGATAGCCTTGAGTTCACCAACTGCATCAAAACCAACATTTATTGCTCCGGAAGTAACAGCAAATACCAACTACATTTTTTCTTTGGTGGTTAATGATGGGTATTCCAATTCAACAGCCGATCAGGTGGTGATTATTGTGAAACAAATAAATAAACCACCTATTGCGAATGCCGGAGTTGATCAGACAATCAATGAGAGAAGCCTCGTGACCCTGGATGGAACGACATCCACCGATCCGGATAATGATGCGCTGACTTATACCTGGACTGTCCCGGCAGGTATTACGTTAAGTTCAACGACCGCGGCTAAACCAACTTTTACAGCGCCTGAAGTGAATACTGATACTCCGTATACTTTGAGCTTAACAGTTAGTGACGGAGTCGTTAATTCGATAGCCGATCAGGTTGTCATTACCGTGAAACAAGTAAATAAACCGCCTGTTTCGAATGCCGGAGTTGATCAGACGATCGATGAAGGAAGTCTTGTAACCCTTGATGGAACTAAATCAACTGATCCGGATAATGATGCCCTGACTTATAGCTGGACTGCACCGTCAGGGATAAATTTAAGTTCAACGACCGCTGCCAAACCAACTTTTACAGCACCGGAAGTAAACACTGATACTCAGTACACTTTGAGTTTGACAGTTAAAGACGGAGTCCTTAGTTCAACAGCCGATCAGGTTGTCATTACTGTAAAACAAGTAAATAAACCACCTGTTTCGAATGCCGGAATTGATCAGACAATCGATGAAGGAAGCCTCGTAACCCTGGATGGAACTAAATCAACCGATCCGGATAATGATGCCCTGACTTATACCTGGATTGCGCCGTCAGGAATTACTTTAAGCTCAACGACAACTACAAAACCAACTTTTACAGCGCCTGAAGTAACCGTTAACACCAATTATACCTTTTATCTCGTTGTTGATGACGGATTAATCAATTCTATAGCTGATCCGATTACCATTACAGTAAAGCCCCTCAATCCAGATTTGAATGTAACTGACATTGAAGTCCCAGTTAATATTGAATCTGGAAATCCTTTTATCGTCAATTTCACGGTAAAAAATATTGGACCCGGAAAGACTTCTACCGGATCACAATGGTATGATGCTGTATATATTTCGAAGGATCAAATACTTGACTCAGACGATCTTTTACTTGGCAGTTATTCAAACCTGGAACAACTCAATAGAAATAGCCTTTACAGCCAATCAATTACCGCAACATTACCAATTGATTATTCCGGCGATTATTATTTCTTTGTCAAAACCGACAATCAGAATACCGTTCTTGAAATCTCAGATGATAACAATCTTGCCAAATCCGGAAATGTTACGCATGTCACATTAAAGCCGCTACCTGATATTCAGGTTAAAGACGTTCAGGCGGAAAAAGTGAACATCAATCCGGGCGATTCGGTAACGATCAGCTGGAAGGTTAAAAACGGAGGAAGTATTAGTGCGGCCGGAGGCTGGATCGAACGAATTTCATTTATCCCGGTTTCAGGAACAAAACTATCATTGGAGCCAGATATTGAATACAAATTGCCGCTGGCTGCCGGATCGACAACAAACAGAAGTCAAAAAATAAAGCTGCCCAATATACTTCGGTTTTCGGGTGAAGCAAATATTGAAGTAGAGTTGATTCCGTCTTCGGAGATTGAGGAACTTGCAGTAAACAAAGCCAATAATAAAGCAGTATCAGCCAATAAAGTGAATATCGGGAAAATGCTGTTTTTCGATTTGCAGTCAACAACATTACCAGAGAATTCAACAACTCCAATTCGCTGTACACTCACTCGTAGTGGTGATTATACAGCTGATTTGGCAGTTTCTTTGGTCCCTTCTGTCTCAGGGCGATTAAATATTCCATCTGCGGTTACAATTACTGCCGGAAATTCGGGTGTTGTCTTCTATATCTATTCAATAGATAACCAAGCGCTTAATATTAATTCTGCTGTAATCATCTCAGTTTCAGGAAGTGGGTATGATTCAGTTAAAGACACACTTGTAATTGCAGATGATGAAATTCCAGCGCTTAAGGTAACTGCTTCCAAAACAGAATTAAATGAAGGGGATGAATTTTCATTAACCATTGAAAGAGAGTTGGTGACAGTTTCTCCATTAAAGGTGAATCTTACGACCGATTACAGCAAACGGTTCAGTTATCCACAGGAAATTGTAATTCCGGCGAATGAAAAATCGGCAACAATAAAGGTAACTGCAACAGATGATGCGATTCCTGCCTTAACAATTGAACCTGTTTTTACGGCAACAGCTTTCGGATACATTAATGGGACGAGTAATGTAACCCTCAACGACAACGATGTGCCTGTCATCAACCTTACAATTGCTCCGGGAACAGTTGCTGAGTCGGCGGGATATCAGGCTGCGATTGGTGTTATCCGTCGCGAGGGAGTCACCGATAATGTGATAACGATAAAACTTTCAGATGATTCGAATAGTGAATTGTATTATTCTTCGGCCATGATTACGCTTGAAAAAGGAGTGTCGGAGAAACAATTTACGATTGGAGTCATTGACAATACGATGGTGGATGGCGAAAGAACCGTTAATCTGACCGCGGCTGTTTATATTTCGTCCTGCAATTGTTCAGCTTCGGGAACCAGCGCGGGTGTAGTACAATCGAAACTTACGATTCTCGATGATGATGGCCCGGCGCTGAAAGTAACTTCTTCGCAGACCATGTTGCCTGAGGGGAAACCGGAAGCAACAATTCTGACGATAAGCCGAAACACATCGACCCAACAACCGCTAACAGTTACGCTCTCAAACGACCTTCCCGATGAACTGACTTATGAGAAAACAGTAACAATCCCAGCAGGAAGTACATCAGTAACAATTCCGGTCTCTGTCATAAAAAATAATTCATCGGAAGGTGACCGAACAGTTACTTTTACGGCTGCTGCAGAAGGTTTTGCCAAGGGTATCTGCTGGGCAATGATTACCGACCAGACATTGGCCGATGCCACAGTATCTGTCTTGTCCCTTTCGAAAGATAAAGCATTTGCAAAAGAGATTATTCAGGCTAAAGTGCGTGTAAGCAACAGCGGTGTAGCCGATCTGGCATCACAAACGACAGTAGCGGTTTATCTCAGCAAAGAACCATACCTGACTTCTTCAGGTTGGAAACAATTGGTTACAACCTTATATACCGCAAAAAGTATTGCACCTGCAAATAACGAGGAGCTTTCAGCGTCCATTGAATTGCCCGATTTAATTGGACAATACTATCTGCTCGCAGAAGTAAATGGCGGTCAGTCGCAAAAGGAGTTGAGCTTTTTGAATAATGTTTCGGAGGCTCTATCGGTTACCTTATCGCCAACTTATACTGTTGAAGTATCGGCCGATAAAAAAGTATATGAGCAAAGTGAGAAGGTGGTGTTGTCGGGAAAAGCAACTGCCCAGGGCAGTTCGAATATTTCCGGTGTGCCAATTGATGTCTATGTAATTAACAATGGATACCGGCAAGCTTTAAGCGCTAACGCAGATGCAAACGGGATATTTCAGGTGACCTTTGAACCATACGCCGTTCAGATGGGGCACTTTATTGCAGGTGCCTGTTATCCGGGTGAAGCGCTTTCCAAAGAACAGGCTTCGTTTGATATTTATGGATTGAAGCGTACTTCCGCTAATAATATAATCTGGGATATTTATACCAATGAACCATTTACAGGAGAAATTGAACTAATCAACCCGGGTTCTCTTCCATTAACAGGCTTGGAAACTACCTTGCAATCGGAAGTTTCGGGCTGGCAACTTACTTTCGACCCGCTAACCAATCTGGATGCCGGGGGTACAGTGAAATTAAAATATACCGTAACAGGCACCATTGCAAGTACATCTGCGTCGTATGAGCCAATTAAATTCCAGATTACATCCGCAGAGGGAGCTTCGTTGGACTTAACCGCTTATTATTATTGCCGCTCGCAGCAAGCCAGTTTAAAAGCCAGTTTGTCTGCCATTGAGACGACGATGAGTAAAGGTACGACGCGCAATTACCAGTTCACCGTAAACAATACAGGTAAAGGCGCAAGTGGTAAGATTACTATGAAAATCCCGTCGTTGAAATGGATGTCGCTGGTTACGCCTGTTGAAATGCCATCCCTTGCTTATGGGGAGTCGGCGACAGTAGTTTTACAGCTCGCTCCAACAGATGATATGCCTGTTAATGTACCGGTATCGGGCACAATTGGTATTAACTGTGAAAATGGCTCAGGGATTTCTTTACCGTTCAGGATAGAAACAGTATCCGAGAACACAGGAACACTGGAAGTAGATGTACTCGATGAATATACCTATTACACGAGCGAAGCTCCACATGTAGCCGGAGCCTCGGTTATTGTACGACATCCTTACACGAATGCTATAATTACCCAGGGAACAACCAACGAAAAAGGTTTGTTTACTGCCGAAAATCTGCCGGAAGGATATTATAGGATTGAAGTTACCGCAGCAAAACATGATACGTACAACAATAATATTCTGGTTGATCCGGGTAAAACAACCAAAACCACGGTAAATCTAAGTTTTCAGGCAATTACCTATTCATGGGATGTGATTGAAACAGAGGTAAAGGATGAATATAAGATTGAAACAACCGTTAAATATGAAACGAATGTACCGGTACCTATTGTAGAAGTTAAATATCCAGACGAACTAAAATACCAGAATCAGATATTCAATATTTATGTCACAAATAAGGGATTAATAGCAGCGAGGGATGTTATTGTGAAAATCCCTGAAGTTGAAGGCGTAAAATTTGAAGTTTTAACAGAAAACCCTATTTCTGAATTAGCTCCGCAACAAAGTATGGTAATTGCTGTAAGAATGACAGTTGATAATGAGTCCGCAACCTATTTTAATGGGAAAGGAGCTCAATCAGGTAGTACGGGTGGAGGTGCCAGTCCGAATTCGGGATCTAGCACTAGTTCTGTGTCCAATTCCATTTCGAGGTTAAAATCGGCTTCAATAATAAGTCTGAAATCTAGTCCTAAATATCGCGAATCTGACAATAGCCCAAAGTGTTCATATATTTGCTTGAATACATATTGGTCTTGGAATTGTGGAGAATTAAAATGGGCAGGTTCTAGCATAAGTTATAATTATGGCAATTGCCCTCAAGGAATGTTTAGTGTTTCTAATCCTTCCTCTGTTGAAACGGGAGGAAGCTCTATTGGTTCCCCAAACGGAGGCAGCACTGGAGGTACTTATAATAGTTCTGTTGGAGATGTGATCGTCCCAACAACCAGCGTTATGGACTGTCATAATAACAATGGCAATCCAGGCAATGGTGATCCAGACAATAGTGATTATAAAAATCCTGATGAACCTGATGATGATCCAGATCCGACCCACCTTTCTATAGAATTGAGATACAGAAAGGGATATTTCTCAACTTCGTGGGCATATGACCATGATATAAAAGGCATTGTTGCTGATGGAACTTCAAGCATAAACATTAAGGTAAATAATATACCGGACAAAGCTTCATCTTATTCATTCACCATTAGCTCTGAATTAGGAAATAGCCCTGTGATCTGTGGCTATGTTAATAAATATGCCGGTAATATTAGTGAATTTAATACTGATTCTCTAAATTATTTTGCACCATCAGAGTATCCAATTGATGCCCCATCAGAATATCCGGTGTCAGGTGTTTTAATAATGTATGACGATCAAGGTGAGCAAGTTGCTTCAGGCAGTATTACCATATCTGTAATTCGCCCGCCTGTACTACTTATACATGGCTTAAATGACAATGATACTTGTTTTTATGTATTCAATAAGTATCTGCTAAATACAAATAAATATGCGGATTATCAAATTATAAGAGCGGATTATGAATCAACAAATAAGGAATATTTTACAAGAAACATATCAGTCGTAAAAACATATTTAGATAAACTTTTTATGGGGATAGTAAAAAAGGGATATGTAGTTTCAAAAGCAGATTTAGTAGGACATAGTATGGGAGGTATTCTTTCCAGACTTCATGTGCAATATGTTTCGAATAAAGATGTCCACAAACTTATTACTTTAAATACTCCTCATTCTGGTTCACAAATAGCAAATTTAGTTATGACAAACCAATTACTCCATGCTATATTTGGACTAACCATTGGTTATAAATATGATGCTTATGATAATTTGCAAGTTGGGTCATTTGCAATAGATAACTATCTAAATTATCCATCAGCACTTAGAAAAATGGAAAACATTCCTGTTTATGCAGTAACAACAACAAGCATAATGGAAGATAGTGACCTTGATTTTATAAAAGATAATCCGTTGTATAAAATATTGGAAATCGCAGCATTATTTAATGAACGTGCGAATACTACACAAAGATTTGAAGATTTAGCATTAGCGGCAATTCCAAATGTAGTAAATCCTTTTTTTAATTCATTATATCAAGGTCCAAGTGATGGTGTGGTTGCTCTTCCAAGTCAAAAAGGAGGAATAATAAATACTGAAGATGTACCGGGGACATTCTCCGATGCATTCCATATTTTTACTCCTTCAAATGAGAGCGTAAAGAGTAAATTGCTATATTTATTATTATCTCCAGAGACTTCTTCAAAGTTTTGTAGAGCAGGATTTAAACCTGAAAAATTAACTTATACAAGTCCATTTAAGGGTCCATATAAATCTCAAACACTAAAATCTGCAACGATGCTCTCAAAAAGTGATTCGTTCATTAAAATAGGTGACGTAAAGATTGATGAGACCAATCAACTGTCAGTTTCAATGAATTATTCTGACGACATCTATTTTGCGACCATAATGGGTGTGATGTCTGACAATAAATCTTTTAGTGGATATAAAAAAGATGAGACATTTACGATCCCAAACACCTATAAAGGAGATATAAAGATTTATGCAGTTGCTCAAACCGAATCAGGTAAAATAATATCAGATAGTACAATCTTTACTGTTGATAATTTCAAGGCTACACCTGTAAAAATAAAATTTGATGATGAAAAGTACTATGTATTCACTGGTTCTAAGTTTATACCGCGAGTATTATGCACTTGGGATAACGGCGAAGAAACTTATGTTGCACCTTCGTTAAGTGTTGATAAAGACTTTGTAACTGTTCTTGGAGATACTATTACAGGAAAAAAAGAAGGGTTATGTACATTAAGTGCTGGTTTTGCTGGACTTTCTTGCAAGATTCCTCTTGTCGTTTTGGATAAATCAATTTTAGACAGCGTATCAAATAGCGGAACAGGTAAGGGTGTATGTGCTTCCATCTCCCTTAAATTCTCCCAAACAATGACGATGACGCGTCAGGCATTTCGCGGTACTTTAACTGTTTTCAATGGTCATGAAACGGCGGCCATGCAGGATGTAAAGCTGAATCTTGAAGTAAAAGATGAAGACGGAAATATAGCCGGGAGCGAGTTGTTCCAAATAAACACCGAAAAGTTGGATAAGCTAACAGAAATTGATGGTACCGGGACTTTAACTGCACAACAGACCGGGACCGCAACCATCCTGTTTATTCCAACAAAAAACGCAGCTCCAATAGTATCAAAAGTCTATAAGTTTGGAGGTACTCTTTCGTATATCGATCCGTTTACAGGAACGACTGTAACCCGTGATTTGTACCCTGTGACCTTAACCGTGAAACCATCTCCTGATTTAACGCTTAACTATTTTGTGCAGCGCGATGTATTGGGGGATGATGCCTTAACAACAAATGTGGTTGAACCATCTCTACCAGCTGAGTTTTCATTGCTTATAAACAATCAAGGAGCAGGCGACGCAACAAATGTTAAAATTAGCTCCTCGCAGCCGAAGATTGTTGCCAATGAAAAAGGACTATTGGTCGATTTTAAAATGATTGGCTCAGGTTTAAATGGCGCCGCAAAGAGTATTGGCCTGACAGATATTGACTTTGGAAATATTCCTGCCGGCCAATCTACCTATGGACAGTGGTGGTTTACAAGTTCATTATTAGGCCATTTTGTTGATTATGATACCAAAGTAACGCATGTTACCAGCTATGGGAATCCTGATTTAAGTTTAGTAAGTGATGTTAAGGTTCATGAATTAATCCGCACACTAAAAACAGGAAAAGCAGATTCTCCGTTAGCCGGATTTATGGTAAATGATAGCCCTGACGCAGAAGATCAACCCGACAGAATCTACTTTTCGGACGGCAAAACTTCCGACGTTTATATGGCCGGTTCTTCAACTATTACAGGAACAATAGCTACCGGAAATCATGAGATCGAACTGACAGTTTCGCCATCCCTGACAGGTTGGAATTACCTTAAGATTAATGATCCGGGAAATGGGATCTACAAAATTGTCAGCGTAACCCGCGGGGATGGCAAGGATATCCCATTGGAAAATGTATGGCAGACTCAGGTTACCCTACCAGATGGGAAAGAACCTGTTTATGAAAACAAAATCCATCTGGCTGATGAATATGCGACTGGTTCACAGAAATACACCATTCGGTTTGAGGCCAAAGATAAAACCCCATTGGAGGTGGTTCGGTTTGAAAATGTGCCTGAAAGTGCAGTAACCACACCAATAACTTCAGTAAAAGTTGTCTTCAGTAAACCAATTGATCCGGTAACCTTTACTTATGAAGATATAACCCTGAGTATCCAGGGCATAAATGAAATAGATGCATCAGTAAAGGTCATCCAGATTAATCCAACGACTTATACAATCGACATTACAAGTAAGTCTACGAAAGACGGATATTACGACCTTTCCGTTAGGACAAGCGAAATAAGTGATTTGACTGGTGCAAAAGGACTTAATGGAAAACAAACCAGTTGGACTCAATTCATCAGCACTCCCGCAATCAGCGAATTTATCGGATTGCCCGATAATAATATTGGTGTACCATTTGATTTGATCCTGCTAAAGTTTAATATGCCGATTGACAAGTCAACTTTAATTCCCGCAAGGTTTACCTGGAAGAAAGATGGTTTTGTGATTACCGGCATAGTTACTGTCACACAAATGGATACTGAAGGTAAATTATTCAGGATTTCCGGATTGAAGTCATTTACGGCACAGGATGGTAAATATTCTCTTGCTGTTGATTTGACAAATATCAAGTCTTCAGGTGGTAAAAGTGGAACTCAAAATCAAAGTGTTGATTGGGTGATAGACATAAAAGCACCTCAAATAAGTAAAATAACTCCTTCAAGCGAGGATGGTAATGATGCACAGCATAATGCTTCCTTTACGATTCTGTTTAGTGAACCAGTTAAAGGGTTTGGAACCGGTTCATTGGAATTATGGAAAGATGGACAAAAACAATTGCTTCCGCAACTCAGCATTACAAAAACAGCTGATTCGGAATACCGGATTGCCGGATTTGGATCCCTAACTTATGGAGAAGGCAACTATCTGCTAAAAGTAAAAATGAAGGATATTACAGATAATGCCGGAAATTCGACAGTGGAGGATGTTAACTATGAATGGACTGTAAAACGAACACCACCTAAAGCAGTTACCAATTTGCACATTACTCCCGACATGGGATACTCGGGAGATGATAACATTACTGCAACCCGCAAACTATCTGTCTCAATGATTGTAAACGAAGATGATTCGCGGATTAAACTATATCTGCCGAATCAGGGCAATCCAATACTTCTCGCAGATATTTCAAGTGCTAAAGCAGGTCTACTTACTGTACCAGTTGATTTTGGCTATTCAGGCAATTTGACCTTACAGGCGCAATGTATTGATAAGTATAATAACAAAGCGATTACAGAGATTCCAATCACGATCGACGAAACTGCTTTTATTTGTTCCTGGAAAGATGTGCCTCAATCAACACTCAAGGTCCAGCCGGCTTCATTGCAGATTGAGTTCTCAGATAAATTACTCGACGATATTAAATTGAAGGATTATCTGAAATTCGAACGTGATGGATATCCATTAGAAACTCAGAATCTGACTGTTTCGAGGTCAACAGATAAAACCTATGTCCTATCGGGTATGGAACTGACAGGAAATGCAAAAGGAACATATAGTATGGTTCTTGATGCCAGCAAATTGAATAAATACACAAGTGGAAAGGAAGGTATCATATCTTCTAAAGTTCAATGGAGTATTACAAACGGTACTCCAATAGCGAACGCAGGATCAGACCAGTCTGTCAACGAAAATGTTCTTGTTATATTGGATGGCGCAGGTTCGAATGATCCAAATAATGATAATCTAACCTATTTGTGGACTGCTCCAGACGGAGTAGCCCTAAATTCTGCCACTGATGCCAAACCAACATTTACAGCCCCGGAAGTTACTGCAGATAAAGCATTCACCTTTTCGCTTGTTGTGAACGATGGAACGGTTAATTCGACAGCCGATCAGGTAGTGGTTACGGTCAAACAAGTCAACAAAGCTCCGGTAGCCAATGCCGGTATTGATCAGTCAGTGAACGAAGGAGCAACTGTAATCTTGGATGGCTCTGCATCTTCCGATCCCGAAGGAAGCGCTATTACCTATTTATGGACTGCCTCTGACGAAGTTATCCTAAGTTCTGCCACTGATGCCAAACCAACATTTACAGCCCCGGAAGTAAATGCAGACACCAATTATACCTTCTCATTGCTTGTAAACAACGGAACTGTTAATTCAATTACGGATCAGGTGGTAATAACAGTGAAACAGGTTAATCTATTACCTGCTGCTGCAGGTGTTATTGCCGGAATAACAACACTTTGTCAGGGACAAAATGCCATACTTTATATTGTTCCTGTCATTGCTAATGCGACATCCTATATTTGGACATTACCAACAGATGCAACAGGAGCAAGTACCACGAATAGTATTTCTGTTAATTTCAGCAATACCGGGGTTTCAGGTGATATTAAAGTAAAAGGGCATAACGATTTCGGTAACGGAACGGAAAGCTCAATAGCTATAACAGTAAGCCCGGTTCCGGAAATCCCCGCAATCAGCAATATCAGGCCATTGACTTTCTATGAATCAGACAGTACTGTTTTAGTTTCTTCTGCTGCTACGGGTAATCAATGGTATAAGGATGGCAACGTGATCGGTGGTGCAACGACAAAGAATATAACCGTAAAAACGGTGGGAAGTTATACAGTGACCGCGTCCAATGGGATTTGCACAAGTAACCAAAGTCAGGCAGTAACAGTGACCGTAAAGCCCAGTATAAATCCTCCGGTCAGTTCGATACTCGCTTTACCTGCAATTACATATACCGATTCTGTATTGGTAAAGTGGAGTGGCACTGATAGTGAATCCGAAATTAAAGACTTTTCGATCTTTGTTTCCGACAATGGCGCTTCCTTTATTCCATGGATCAGTAATACTACTAAAGAAGAAGCATACTTTAAAGGAACGCCCGGGAAGAGCTATTATTTCTATTGTATTGCACGAGACAACACAGGGAATACGGAACTCAAAACAAACTATGAAGCAGCAAC
Source organism: Bacteroidales bacterium (assembly GCA_015654795.1). Classification (GTDB taxonomy): domain Bacteria; phylum Bacteroidota; class Bacteroidia; order Bacteroidales; family Prolixibacteraceae; genus JAAFHB01. Next base: position 2,395 of record JAATGF010000161.1, on the reverse strand, counting down.
ATGGCTCTCTCTGCCGGTTACTATCGCTAAAAAATGGAATGACGTTTTGGTAAGTAATAACAGCAATAATCTTTTTGCAGATTACCAGTGGTATAAAAACGATACGCCAATTAATGGTGCAACAAAACAGTTTTACCAGGAAACCGGGGGGCTTAATGGCAGCTATTATGTTATTGCAATTACTGCTGACGGTAGACGCGGAATTTCCAACGTGCTTGTGGTAACAGGTATCACCAAATCGTTAAAGATTTACCCCAACCCCACTGAAAACATGCAGGAGTTTAATGTTGAAATCAATGCTCCGGATCCCGATCTGAAACAGGCAAAGCTTTCGGTATCTTCGGTTACCGGTCTGGTTGAGATTCAAAAAAACAATGTGCAGCGACAAATGAAACTGACTGGTTTGCAGCGAGGTTACTATATTATTCAGGTGCGTTTCTCAAACGGCGAATCGCTCAGTGAAAAATTGATAGTCCATTAAGAACCTTTAAGAATGAAGAAAATACAGTCTATTGCGATCATCATTTTGTGTATGGCTTTTCTTAATTCCCATGCGCAAGGGACAAAACTCAGAAAATCGGAGTTTGAAATAAGCGGCTTTTATGGACTATCGGGTTTGTCAGGGTCAATACCCAATGGTGCTATAAATCCCGGAACGGGCTATCAGTTTTCAATTGATGGAAAATATTTTTTCTCAACCAATTTAGGGATAGGCATTGGAGCCGGTTACGCGGCTTATGCTTCTCAATCGGAGTTGAAGAGTTATTCTTCACACACGCCGGCAGTCGATGATGAAGCTGAGAGCTTTGAGTATAGGGTTACTGCCGGGAGTGTCAAGGAAAAACAGCAATTGGCAGCAATTGAAATTCCTGTTTTTTTGGCATACCGTAAAGCCATTTCCTCAGAGATAAGGTTACATGGCAGCCTGGGATTAAAAGTGTCGCTGCCGGTAACAGCTACCTATCGCTGCACCGAAGGAACAATTGAAACCAGGGGGTATTATGAAAGCTACAGCGTTGAGTTTTACGACATGCCGAACCACGGTTTTGAAAAAATCGATAAAGTCAATTATTCCGGTGATTTAAACACCTCGATGGCCTATTCCCTGTTTGCAGGGGTTGGTATATCGCTGCCTGCCGGAAAGATGGGAATAAATATTGGCGTTTATGGTTCGTATGGACTGAGTTCTGTCCTTAAATCAGAAAATAATGGGCTAATCAGCTATCCTGGTAAATATCAATCATTAACCTCTCTTTGTGACAAAGTTTCGCTCGTTAGCGGAGGGGTAAGAATCGGAGTGAGGTTTTAAGTGTAAATTGACTATCGAAAATAATTCAAACAGGATGGATTTAAGGAAAACCTTATTTTCGGCTCTATAACGGATCGTGTGTGTAAATTTTGCTAACGGCTTTCAAATGGTTTATGCAATAAGCAGTTGGCTTTTGGCAACTTGCAGCTGGCATGATAGTGCTAACTATATTGACACTAATCCTTTAAAAGTTAAGGTAGCTTCATATTTTTCAGCAAGCGAGTCTGCCAGTTGCCAGACACTAATAGCCAGCATTAATCATTCTAAAATCCAATAACCCATACCAAACGTTATAGAGCCTTATTTTCCTCTTTCCACAACTTTAGTAAAATGCAGATGCCCCCAACCAGACCAACCTTATTCCATTATTTGGGGTTTATTATCTTCATTAATAATCGAATAAGGTTTGGGTATTTATTGTTTCCCTTTTTACTAAGTTAGTTTACAAAAAATAAGATTTTATGAAATAAGGGAATAAGGTTAGGGATTGAGAGGAATAGCCTCTGTTACTAAGGTTAAAGAGATTCGGGGAAATAAGGTTTTTCTGGCAGGAAAAGGTTCACAAAGGTACAGAAATATAAAGCGCGGAAGTACCTTATTTACCTTTTCCTCAAACCTCTTATGTAAAAAGGAATGTATAAGTTACCCCAACCTTATTCGCTTGTTTTATAAAGGTTAACAGGCTGAACACCAACGAAAAATAGATTTTTACAGGTAACCCGGGAATTTGTTTCATAAAAAGCCAACACCTGTAACCGCTACGCGGTAACTGTGTCTTTGGGATCATTCTTTCTACAATGCCATATCTCCTACGGAGAAAGGCGATGTTGGTAATATCAAACTATCGCATCGCGTAGCGATTTAAGTATTGTAGAAACATCAAAGTCACAGATCTTCGTTACCGCGGAGCGGTTAAACTTTCTTCCTGCACCAGGTTTCATTAATATTTTGATGGAATTTGATTTGATATCAGCGAAAAAAGCAAACCTTATTAAACAACATGAAATAAGGGAATAAGGTTAGGGATTGAGAGGAATAGCCTCTGTTTACTAAGAGGTTAACGAGACTCGGGGAAATAAGGTTTTT